>DATGEA010000243.1:0-1727 GCA_035310605.1 Nitrospira sp.
AACTCAAGCTTTATGATTTCGTCGCTCACCTTCTGCGCATCTTCGGCCTTCGGTGAGAGTTTCAGATAGCGGCGGTAGCTTAGAATGGCGGGCTCGTACTCACCCAATTTCGACTGGACAGCGCCCAGGTTGTACCAGGCAACGGCAAGGCCGGCGTCCAATTCCGTTGCACGGCGGAATTCCTTGGCCGCCAGCTTCAAGTCGGCGCTGCTCTTGGCCATCTCGATGGCGGCAAGGCCCCTCACCATATGGCGCCTGGCATCGCTTGCGCCCTCTTCCGCCAATACCGGCAGCGCCAGCAACAGCGATAGCGCCAATACCAACTGCTTAATCCTGTGGATCATGATCTCTCCTTAAGAACAGATGGGAAGGTACTTCACGCGGCTGTTGCCGTTCAAAACAAATCCCCTTTGATTGCCGTCCTTGTCATGTAAGAATGGCCGAAGGAAGCCTAACCATTGTATCGGACTATGGACAATCTCCTCGAGGTCAACGAACTGCGCCACTCCTATGGCACGCGCGAGGTGCTGAAGGGCATCAATCTCACCATCCCGCGCGGCAAGGTCGTCGGGATCATGGGTGCCAGCGGGAGCGGCAAATCCACCTTGCTGCGCCACTTCACCGGCCAGTTGCGCCCATCGCAGGGCAGCGTGAAATTCATGGGACAAGTGCTCCATGAACTCAGCAGCGACGAGCTGTACAAAATACGCTTGAAGATGGGCATGATGTTCCAGGTCAGCGGCTTGTTCACCGACTTGTCGGTTTACGACAACATGGCCTTCCCGTTGCGGGAGAACACCGACCTTCCGGAAGAGGTCATCCGCGACCTCGTATTGATGAAGTTGCATGCCGTCGGGTTGCGCAATGCCCACAAGCTGATGCCGAGCCAGCTTTCGGGCGGCATGGAGCGCCGCGTAGCGATGGCGCGGGCAACCGCCACCGACCCTGCGCTGATCATCTATGACGAGCCTTTTGCCGGGCTCGATCCGATCTCGCTCAGCACCATCGCCAACCTGATCCGCAAGCTGAACGATGCCCTCGGCGTGTCCTCCGTTGTGGTGACCTACGACCTGGCGGAATCGCTCAAGATCGTCGATTACGTCTATTTCATCCACAACGGCATCGTCGTTGCACAAGGCGAAGTGAGCCAAATGATCAACTCGCAAGACCCTTTTGTGAAGCAGTTCCTCCACGCCGAGCCGGACGGCCCGATCGCCTTCCACTACCCCAGCAAACCTTATCCGGAAGAATTGATCAACAAAGACTGACATGCTGCAGCCAGCAATTCTATCGAGACTGGGAGAACGCAAGATCCCGCCGGCAGCGTCGAGCTGCCAAAAATTCCCGATTTAGTCTATTCTCACGGTTAGTACACATTCAGAGTACGACATGAAAAGTGTAGATTTGCTCACCGGATTCCTGAGTCGGTTCGGCTGCTTTCAGACTGTAACGAGGCTCGCCGACGAATCAATGGCCTGCGGCCAGCCGCTTGCCGCCATCTGGATAGATCTTGACCGTTTCAAACACGTCAATGAGTCATTCGGCCACCTGATCGGTGACGAGGTAATTGAAAACCTCGCCAATCGCCTTCGCAATCGCGTGTGCGGACGTGCCGAACTTTCCAGGGTCGGAGGTGACGAATTCGTTTTCCTTGTACCCCGGCATGACCGCGACCAGGTACAGCGATTTGCTGCAGAGCTCGCCAGCACGATCGAGGAACCGCTCCG
>DATGEA010000244.1:0-9106 GCA_035310605.1 Nitrospira sp.
CACGGGTTGCCCGAGCTTGACGTACTCGAGTCCCACGTCGGCGAGCGGTGCCAGGCGCGCGGCGAGCTCCCTGGAATCGGCGAAGAAGGCGCTGGCCTCCGTCACCGTCATGTCCAGGACATCGGAGATGTTGCAACGACGGCCGTTCGCGCCCTCGCGCTTGATGTCCAGCACTTCGTCGCGGTAGCGGCGGCCGTTGCAGTCCGGGCAGCGCAGGTACACGTCCGACAGGAACTGCATCTCGACGTGCTCGAAGCCATTGCCGCTGCAGGTCGGGCAACGCCCGTTGCCGGAGTTGAAGCTGAACGTGCCGGCGGTGTACTTGCGCTCCTGCGCCGCCGGCTCGGCAGCGAACAGCGCGCGAATGACGTCGAACGCTCCGACATAACTGGCCGGATTCGAGCGCGTCGTGCGGCCCACGGGAGTCCGCTCACCGCCTGGCCCTTGAGCAGTGGCGCGCGGATGCGACGGTCACTATTGACGAACTCATACCCGAACCGCCCACGGTCGCAAAGAAAATAGCCGTTGACGTCGTGATTGTAGCGGTTGAGGATGCGCCGCACCGTGCCGGAGTGCTCACCGACGTCGGTATTGCACCCAAGCCCGCAATGCACGCAGATCGAGGGGGCAAACTGCTGATCCCACTTGCGCGTATAGTGGCGCTTCAGGGTTTTGTCCGTGAACACGCCGGTCGGGCAGATCTCAACGAGGTTGCCGCTGAACTCATTTTCCAGCACGCCGTCGGCCTCGCGGCCGAAGAAGACGGTATTCCGCAACGCAAACGCATTCAGGTCCCCCCCGCCCGCATACTCGCGATAGTAGCGGACGCACCGGTAGCACTGGATGCACCGGTTCATCTCATGATTCACCAGTGGGCCGAGATTCTGGTTGCGAAACGTGCGCTTGTCGAACTCGTAGCGCCGGTAATCGTGACCGGTCATCACCGTCATGTCCTGCAGATGACACTCCCCGCCTTCATCGCACACCGGGCAGTCGTGCGGATGATTCAGCATCAGGCCCTCGATGATGGCGGCGCGGAAGGCGACCATCTCCGGATCCTGGATCGCGATGCGTGTACCCTCGGCAGCCGGCGTCATGCAGGCCATCACGATCTTTCCGTGCTGGTCGTGCTCGTCCTTGAACTGCTTGACGGCGCACTGGCGGCAGGCGCCGACGGAGCCGAGCGCGGGATGCCAGCAGAAATATGGCAGATTGAGCCCTGCCGAGAGACAGCCATGAAGGAGGTTCTCTTCCGCATTCATCTGGTACGCTTTTCCGTCAACATGAACCGTCGCCACCACTACCTCCATGAACAGCGTTTCTCGCGAATGTGCCGCTCGAAATCATCGCGGAAGTACTTCAATGCACTTTGCAGCGGCTCTGCGGCGCCGGGTGCCAGTGCGCAAAATGTGGCGCCGGGCCCCCACATGTTGGCTTGAGACACCAGCTTCTCGAGATCGCCGGGATGCCCCTGGCCATCTTCCAGGGACTTCAGGATCCGCTCTGCCCATCCCAGTCCGCTCCAGCAGGGGGTGCACCAGCCGCAGGATTCCTGCGCGAAAAAGTGCATTAGGTTCCAGGTCATGCCTACCGGACACGTCTGGTCATCCAGGACGATCATGGTGCCGGTACCCATACGGCTGCCGATTTTCGTCATGGCGGTGAAGTCCATGGGCGTGTCCAGGTGCTCTTCCATGACAAAGTCGGTTGACGCACCGCCCGGAAGCAGCCCACGGAAGGTCACCCCCTCGCGCATACCGCCGGCATGCTCTTCGAGAATTTCGCGAATCGTCGTCCCCATGGGTAACTCCCACAATCCAGGGCGCTTCACTTTCCCGCTCGCCCCGAACAACTTGGTACCAGCATCTTTGGTGAGCCCCAAGGCACGGAACCACGCCGCACCGTGATTGATGATGTGAGGGACGCAGCACAGCGTCTCGACATTGTTCACCACCGTGGGCTTGCCGAAGAGACCGACCACAGGGGGAAACGGCGGCTTCGATCTCGGATTCGCACGCTTGCCTTCCAGCGCATTGAGCAATCCGGTTTCCTCCCCGCACATGTACCGCCCACCACTCAGGTGCAGGTACAACTCCAAACTGTAATCAGAACCCAGAATATTCTTGCCGAGATACTGCGCGTCCTCCGCCTCCGCGATAGCCCGGGAGAGCCGTTCGGCTGCCAGTACATACTCGCCGCGCAGAAAGATGTAGGCCACATCAGCTTCGATGGCGAATCCAGCAATGATCATCCCTTCGATGAGTTGATGCGGATCCCGCTCCAGCAACAGGCGGTCCTTAAAGGTGCCCGGCTCCATCTCGTCGGCATTACAGACCAGATACGTCGGGTTCGGCGCGTCTTTTCCCCGCGGAACGAACGACCATTTCTGCCCTGTCGGGAATCCGGCGCCTCCCCGGCCGCGCAGGTTCGCGTCCTTCACTTCGTCCATGACGGCTTTCGCCGTCATGCCGCCGTGCAATACCTTGCGGACCGCTTGGTAACCACCGGCCTGCTCGTAGGTTCTTCTGTCCACCACCGACCCGTCCGGTCGGATGTTCTTGGTCAGCGGCTTGTCGGTGACGGGCGTCATGTGTAGGTCTCCAGCGCACGGTCGATCTTCTGCGGATCCAAGCCGCTGTGCAGATCGTCGTCCACCATCATGGCCGGAGCACGATCACAACAACCCAGGCAGACAATCGGCAGCAGCGTGAACCGGTTATCCGAAGTTGTTTCACCAAGCCCGATTCCGAGACGCATGCCGAGGTGCAGGCGCATACGGTCGTAGCCCATCATCCAGCAGCTCACGCTATCGCAGATCATGATCACGTGGCGGCCGACGGGTTTGCGCAAAATGAGGTTGTAAAAGGTCGCGACACTATCCAGGTCCGTGACCGACATGCCGAGATGTGCGGCGATATCGTGAATACTCTCGTCCGAGACCCAACCTCGGTGCCGCTGTACGATTCTCATCGCATCAATACAGACGGCTTCCCGTGTTGGGTAGTGCGCGGCTTCAGCCTCGATTTCACGGATCTCCTCAGGGCTCAACATCGCGCAGCCTCCTTACCGATCAATGTCCGCGAGCACAAAATCCATCGCACCTAATATGGCAATCAGGTCCGGGACCATCAACCCCCGGCAGATGAACGGCAGCATTTGCATGTGAGGAAACGACGGCGTTCGAATGCGCGTGCGATAGGACATCGTGCTGCCGTCGCTCACCAGGTAGTAGCCGTTGTTTCCTTTGGTGGCCTCAATCGCGCCCAGCGCCTCTCCGGGTGGAATCACGGGGCCCCAACTCACGCTCAAGAAGTGGGTGATGAGGGTTTCAATGTCGTGCATCGTTCGGGCTTTCACCGGCGGCGTAGCCAGGGGATGGTCCGACGTGTATGGCCCTTCGGGCATGTTGTTGACGCACTGCTCAATGATGCGCAGACTCTGCCGCATCTCCTCCGCTCGCACGAGCGCGCGGCCATAGCAATCGCCGGTCTGTGCGGTGGGAATCTCAAACTCGAATTGGTCATAGCCGGCGTAGGGTTGCTGCTTGCGAAAGTCCCATTCGAACCCGCAGGCGCGAAGATTCGGACCGGTCACGCCCCACTCAATGGCTTCCTCGACGGTGTACCTGCCGATCCCTTCCGTCCGCCCTTTGAAGATGCGGTTCTGCAGCACCGCCCGGTCGTACTCAACCAGTCGGGACGGAAGGTACGTGATGAAATCCCGGAACATTCTCTCCCAGCCGTTGGGTAAATCTGCGGCCACACCGCCGATGCGAAACCATCCCGGATGCATGCGGGCGCCGCAGATGGCTTCGATGATCCCAAACGCTCGCTCGCGATCATTGAACGTATAGAACACCGGCGACATCTGCCCCAGATCCTGCGCTAGGGTGCCGTACCAGACGAGGTGGCTGATAATGCGAAACAACTCCGCCAGCATCACGCGAATGACCTGGGCTCGAGGCGGGACCTCGATACCGACCAGTTTCTCCACTGCCGTCAGATAGGGCAGGTTGTTCATCACGCCACCGAGATAGTCGATGCGATCCGTGTACGGGATGTAGGTGTGCCAGGACTGGCGCTCTCCCATCTTTTCGGCGCCCCGATGATGGAACCCGATGTCGGGCACCGCGTCGACGATCTCTTCACCATCAAGTTGCAAGGCAATGCGCAACACGCCGTGCGTGCCCGGGTGCTGAGGGCCCACATTGAGAAACACGAAATCGGCGTCATCGCGAGCGCGGCTCATCCCCCAGTCCTCAGGCCGGAAACGCAGCGCCTCCTCTTCGGCCAATTCCTTGTCCGGAGGCAACTGATAGGGCCCCATCTCCGTCGCCCGCGCGGGATGGTCCTTGCGTAACGGATGGCCCCCCCAGCTCTTCGGCATCAGAATGCGCTGGAGATGCGGATGACCGTCAAAGACGATTCCGAACATGTCCCACACTTCGCGCTCGTACCAATTGGCCGCGGGCCAGATGTCCACAATACTCGGCAATGACAGTCGCGTTTCCGCGAGGGCCACCTTGATACGGACATACTCATTACGATCGAACGACAGGAGATGATAGACCACGGTAAAATCGCTGGGAGGTTGACCGTCGCGATGCGTGCGCATGCGCTCGTCGATCGCGGTGAGGTCGTAAAGCATTTTGTATGGCTGACCTATCTCGTGTTTCAGATAACTGAGCAGCCCGTGCACGTGGTCTTTCTTGACCCACACGGTAGGGATGCGATCGCCGGTTGGTTGGAGGACCACCGCCGATCCGAGCCGTCGGATGATGGCCTCTACGATGGCTGGTGCGGCGATCATACGTGGTCCGGCTCCCGCAGCACGGTGGCCTCCTGCCGGGACGGCCGCATCAAGTCACGCATGGAGGGAAGCGGCGGCCGCGTGGTCCCCTGCGGACCCACCACCCAGCTCAGCGGCCGCCGTTGCACTTCCACGGCTTTCTGCAAGAGGAGCAGGCCCTCCAGAAAAGCTTCTGGACGTGGCGGACAACCCGGCACATACACGTCTACAGGAAGAAACTTGTCCACGCCCTGAACCACGCTATAGATGTCGTACATGCCGCCGGAGTTGGCACACGAGCCCATGGAAATGACCCAGCGCGGTTCCATCATCTGCTCATACAACCGCTGAACGATGGGTGCCATCTTGATAAAGACCGTCCCGGCGATCACCATGAGATCCGCCTCGCGAGGCGTACCGCGAATCACTTCCGCGCCGAAGCGCGCGACATCAAACTTGCTCGTAATGCTGGTGGCCATCTCCACATAACAGCAGGAGAGCCCGAAGTTGAAGGGCCACAAAGAGTTCTTCCGACCCCACGCGACCAGATCCTCCAGCCGCGAGAGGATGACGCTGCGGCGTACGGCTTGTTCGAATGGCTCCTGGTCCGAGTGAGCGATCAGCCCCGTAATGTCGGGTTTTGTCAATGACCACTGCATGTGGTTCCTCCGTTATCGAGTGGTTCGCCGTTCCACGGCCCAATCGAGCGCGCCAACCCTCCAGAGATAAATCAATGCTGCCATCAGCACTCCGATGAAAATCACTACTTCCCAATAACCTGCCCAACCAACCTCGCGCGCCGCGACGGCCCACGCAAACAGAAACACGGATTCCAGATCGAACACCACAAAGAACATGGCGACAAGATAGAAGCGCGCCGACAACCGCACACGCGCCGAGCCTTCGGAGACAATGCCGGACTCGTAAGGCGTACCGGCCCCTGGGTCCCGATGCCGTTCTCCCAGTACATAGGAGGCGAGCATGGTGGCGGTCACGAGTACCGCCAGCGCGCAGTACACGATCAGCGGCAGTTCATTTGAACGTAATGGTTCCATGGCACAGCCGCATGCCTTTCATTGCGCGAGCGTTCACAAATAACGGCCTCATTGTGGCTCATGAGGATTCTAACGTTTGTCATGAAAAGTCCCTTTTGAGTCGTAATGGATCAGCAACCAGATCACCAGGGCGGCGAGCCAGAGCAATGGCACCATCAACACCACGCGTAGGACCATTTCGTTCATCTGAGACCCTCCTCCCAAGTACGGCACGACACCGTCAAATCGCCGCGACCTTATCGAAGAACTGCGCATCTTCCCGATAGCCCCCCTGCCCTTGGCCGACCGTGGCATACGTCTCCACAACGTCGATGGACCGTATGTACTTCACCATTTTGTATCCCGTTTTTGTCTCGATGCGGAGGCGACACGGGGCGCCATGAGGAATCGGCAAGGCCTGTCTGTTCATTTCATACGCGAGGATGGTTTGCGGGTCGCGGACTTCATCCAGCGACAAGGCCTCATAATAAATATCCGGCGCGTATTCCGCTTGTGGAAATGCATGGAAGACCACGTAACGCGCCTGTGGCAGAGGTCGGCACAGCTCCAGGATGGTACTCATCCGCACCCCTCCCCATTCCGCGACGGCGGACCATCCCTGAATACAGTTGTGTTTCGTGATCTGCTCCTGCTTTGGCAGTGCCCGAAGGTCCGCCAGGGAAAGCGTCAGTGGCTGTTCCACCAGCCCGCCGATGGGCAGCCGCCACTCATCAAATTGTGCGTCAGCCAATTTCAGGTAGGTCTCGGAGACGGGTGGATACCCATTCACGCGAAAGTACGGTGAAATATCGGCGTGCGTGTACTGCTGCCGCGACTGCAAGCGTCCGAAGAGGAACCGGACGAGTGGTTCCACGACGGTTGTGGCCGACACTTGGAATGTCCGCTGATAGCGCAGGGTGTAAACGGTTGCCCATACATGAAACAGGACCACTCCGAGCAGGGCCAGTGATGCAATCCAGACGCCGAGAGCGAGATTGGGACTCGCGGAGCCAAGCACCATATCTGCGATGTCGTCCGGGAAATGAACGGTCAACACGAGAGTAAGGTGCACGAGGGTGTACACCACCAGGATCATCAATCCGATGAAGTGCAGGCTGCGTGCAACCTGTCGGCCGCCGAACAATCTCGGATACCAGGGAAAGCGGGCGATCAACGCCGGCGACATGCAGAGGCCGGTCAGAATCATCAACGGCGACACCAGAAAGACGATCGCCGCATACGTGAGTTGCTGCAATGGATCGTAAGGCTGAAAGGCACTATCCGGGGGAACCCGAAAATGGGCAAAGGTCAGCGCACTGTCCCAGGCGCGGGAGATAATCGTCCAGCTTGTCGGAATCAGCCGCCGCCATTCGCCCGTGACGAAGAGCAAGGTCACGTAGCTCAGGCCATTGAGGATCCAGAGCGGCACGACCAGAAAGTGCCAATTTCGACCGGCGCCGAGATTATGACGTCCGCCGGGCAGCGCCACCACGGGGTTGATGTATTCCGCCTCGTCCATTGACGTCCAGAGGCGATCCCTGGGCATGGCCTTTTTGCCGAATTTGATCCATTCGCTCCCCGGCGTGGCGTGATCATTCCAATAGAGCTTGGGGTGATCGGAAAGAATTTGCATGCCGCTGCGCATGAGCAAGAATATGCAAAACAGATTGATGAAATGGTTGATCCGCAGCCAGAGTGGAAATCCTAACGTTTCCTGATCCATCCTTCTCTCCTTGTTGGGTCCGAGGAGAGATTCAGCGATGAGTCGCCAGGCTGACCGTCCGACATGGGACCGGCCAACATGACAGCGATCGTCATAAAGCATTAACCCTCTGACCGACCATCTTCGGTTCTTTGAGGTGTCGGGTTTTCTTGACCAGCTGTGACCCGGAATGCTTCCGCGGCGACTTCGTTTGAGCGCTCTGCACGTCTCCAGCCGGGTAGGTGATCATGGTACCGCGAACCTTCGCAAAGGGCGTGAGCGTATGAACCTGGCGGCGCGTTGGACTCATGATGTCCTCCGTGCGGATGCCACGAACCAGCAAGGCATCTCCGATGAGCGAACGATGACAGCGCCATGGCACCGCTTCGGCGCACATCAATACGATTTGCTCCTGGTTTGCCAGCTGAACTAATTCGTCGAGGCTCTCCTCAAATTCCGGCGTCTGCATGTAATCCGCATAACCCCGAAAGGACGCATTGCGCCAGCCCACGTTGATCGAATCGCGCCGAGCATGACGCAACCCGCCGAGTCCCGGCAGGTGAACGTAGCCCAATCCGGCTTTCTTCAATGAGCTTGGCAGCGAGGTCTTGTTGAACTGCGGATTGTGTCTGGACCGCGGCACCGTCCGCACATCCACGACACGAGTCGCACCGTGTGCCTGAAGCAGCGCGATAAATGCCTCGAGCGTGTGTGTCGAATGCCCGATCGTGAGCACGATGAGCGAAAGGTTCGGTCTTGGTTTTCTTTTTCTTCCAAGACCAAGGAGCTTAGCATTGATTCCAGGGATGTTCATTTTTTACAAATTTCCGCATAATCGGCGCACCATTATTGTGGCCCGTTGACCGCAACTGAATGATTCCTGCCTTCCCAGCGCTGGGCTTCTTTCCAGAAGAACGTGAACTCGATCACTGAACCGTTCGGGCAGCCCTCCGTGGGAAGATCGGCGAACCACATATTCAGGGCGCTGATATGAGTGGCCTCCGCTTTGTTGGTGCTTACCCAGCCATTGGCGGACCAGACAATGGTTGTGTCCGCTGCCACGATGAGGCGCAAGATCTGTCCAGGTGGCATGCGCCGAGCCGGGTGGCGGAACGTCCAGATTTCATGCTGGCTCGCCACCGGGTTGACGACGTAGCGCTGGAAGGCCGGTTCGACTCGATCAAAACACACGCCGTCGTGAGCGCTGCGCACGAGAGAGACATATTCCGCATGCGACCAGCACAGCGGCATGGCCGCACCCGTGGGCAGCCCGCGCCTCATGCCCTTCTCCGGCAGATCACCGGCGTCCCACAACTGCTCGCTGATCATGCCCCCTTCGTTGGCGAACTGTTCCATCGCAGCAATAAACGGCAGGGGATCTCGTCCCGCAGCGAGTTCGTAATGGCCGCGCTCGCCCGTCAAAATCGGCCAGCAGCGGCCGACGCCCGTTCCATCGAACGCACTGCCATCATCCTTCTGCCCATAGCCATCGTGATTGTAGCGGCGCCAGCCCGGGCCTTGCGGCAGATCGCGCTTGAGGAGGCGATCGACGACTGTGACCGAGTCTCGCACGAGGGGATTA
>DATGEA010000245.1:0-3189 GCA_035310605.1 Nitrospira sp.
GCAATAAGTCGTAATACATTACTAATATCAGCCTGCTGAAAATCTAACGAGATACGCCGCCCCACGTATCGAGTCTCGCCAAGGACGATGTCGTCCTTCGGCGTGAGTTTCTCGGCGGCATCCGGCTCAGTCATTGTCTGCACCGGACGAATATGAAATGCGGACGATGACCGACGAGCAAGATTCTTGACTCTGTGAATACCCCGACTCTGAACTGTTTCACGCACTCCTTGGTCCTCACGAACTACGCTCTCCAGGGGCACAACCTGCGGCATCGCCGAACCGCTCTCTTCTGAGACGCTGCCGGCAGCGGCTTGCCTCAATTTGACAAGAAGATTGGCGCCATTCGGTTCCACGGCATATTGCGCCTTCTTGGAAAGGTCAAACACTACTCTGACCTTGTCCACATGATAGCCCAAGCGAATTTGCCCTAGAAGCGGATGGCTGACATTCACGACGGATTTCCGAATTCCAGAAGCCACATTAGGGATATCGATTACCAATCGCCGCTCACCAAGCTTGGTTGCTTCATGTAGCAGTGTCCCATCTCCGGAGATGGTCACGTTCACTCCGTCACCTTCCTGCTGGACATCAATACCGGTTAGGATCTGCGCCTCCGCTGCTGCTTTAACCGATGGCGTTAGATCGCCACTGGAAGAGGACGTGGAGGGGTCCGCGCCACCGACATCGACAGGAGCTCCTATTGACGGCGCTGTCATGGGTACGCTCAGGACTGCTAGAGCAGAGAGGATCCGAACCATTGTCGCTGTCTGTCTCTTTGTGTGTGTCATTCTAGGCCCTCTTTCGGATGGAGAAGCTTGACATACTCTCGCTCCTGTTTTCTGCCGTACACATCAGTAAACCGCTCCTGGACAACGATGCCTTTCTCTGTGATGACACTCACCACACCATTATTCGGCCCCATTCTGGTCCCTTTCCGCACGGTATAACCGTTTCCGTCAGGCGTCTGCACCATCGCGGTGTATCCATAGGCGCCCCAAATCACAGCAATTAAGTTCATGTCGGTCAGACCGACCCGCTGTAAAGGAGGAAGCGTGGGATCCACCACGCCCGGAGCCAGCTGGTCGAGTACAGGGGAGAATGGGTCTCGGCGGCCGGATGGATCATACCCCCCAAGCGAAACCGGGGAAGGTGTTTGTGCGACATCCGTCAAATTTCCGGCAGAACCGGACGATGATGTTGCAAGAGTCGGCGCGAGAAGATCCTTTGGCATTTCAGGAGGAGACACTCTCAAGGAATCTTGCCTCAGGGGAGCCACCTGTCTGAGGTTCTGGACAAGACCTGGCTCAGCCCATACTCCTTCTGCCAATCCGAACACTCCCGTACACCCCACCATGGCAGCAGCAACTATGGTCTTCTTTGTTAGAACCACAAGCGTCCATCCTTCATTTGCATATCGAGCCGAGTTACAGGAAATTTCATCCCTTATGCCATCCTTCACTTCGCAATAGGCGCGGGCACGGCGGCGGCAACCTTCACTTCCTGAGGCGCGGCATAGGCCACAAGATCAAATATGGTTTGCGTCACCACCCGCCCCTTCTCAGTTTTAGGACTTCCCATCTTTAGATTCGATACCGTGACAATTCGAGGGAGGCTATTAATACGGTCAAAAAACAAGGCAGCCGTGTGATACCCCCCCGACACCTCGACATTCACGGGCAATCGCACAAACAACTTAGATGAGTCTTCACTTTTCCCACCCGGCTTCCACAATTTGATATCAAGTCCCAATCTAATCCCCAGGTCTGACACCTGCTTCAACAGCATTACGGCTTCTTCCTCCGGGGGCAGTCGTTCTTTCTTTTTGGCGAGCTCAATCTCCAATTGTTTGTTCGCGGCGATCAATTCATCGAGATGCTTCACCTTGATCGTGAGAGCCGATATTTCCTGATCGAGCCTGCCAACCTGTTCCTGAAGGCCAGCAATCTCCGTATTTTTTGGCTCCACCACATAGTAGTAAAACGCGATGACAATGCCTCCCAGGATCAAAGCCAGAAGTCCCACTTTTTGCATCAGCGGGATCGTTCGCAACACCTCTAGGTTCACTTCCGGCATTTTCATATTTCTTATCCCTTGAGACGACATCCGAGCTTGAACTGAAACACGCTGATCTTGTTTTCTGTGGAAGCCCGGCTTTCATGAAGATTGATGTTGCTGAAATAATCGGTCCGGCGGAGATTATTGACGAACTCCACTACGTCATCGTTTGTGAGAGCGCGTCCCTCCAAATCTATGTCCTGCCCGTTTATTCCCACTCTTACCAGCCACAACTTCAAAGGCTCGAGACTTTGACTGACGTGATCTAAGACCTTCACGGGCCCCACTCGCGACTTTTCCAGCTGATCAATGATTCGATTCTTGTCTTCCAGCTGTTTCTTCCGAGCCTCAAAGTCAGAAACCTGCTTGACCTGTTCTTTCAATAACGCCACCTGTTTAGTTTTCTCTTCCTTTTCAGCCACTCTCGCAGCAATCTCATCATCCAGCGAAGCGGAATACCACCAGCAACTGGCTAGACTCACGACCACAAGACCGACTCCGAGAAGCGCTTGAGCACGAACATCGTATTGCGGCTTCGCGGCTCTTCCTTTTGGTCCGCTTGATAGTAAGTTAATGCGAATCATCGATCCCCTACCGATCTAAGGGCTAATCCAACCCCCACGGCAGCCATTGGCGCTATCTCAGCAAGCGTCGATTGATCCAAGTCACTTCCCGATGTATCGACCTCGGCAAAGGGATTTGCAACCTCGACAACGGCATGCATGCGGTCACGTAACTGCTGTACTAGTCCAGACACTTGACCTCCCCCACCGCAGAGGAGAACTTGTTGGACATCGCCGCTTGAGACTGTTGACTTGAAATAATCGATCGTGCGCGCGATTTCAGAGGCGACCTCCGCATTCACGCTGTCGAGCACACCATGCACTGCGGTCTGGTTATTGCCGGAGGTACGACCGCCCTTCTTTATCTCCTCTGCCTCTTCATAGGACAAACCCAACTCCCGCTGGATGGCCTCGGTATAGCGATTCCCTCCAATCGGGATGTCACGCGTAAACAGTGAGATTCCCTTGGATACAATATTAATATTCATCACGCTCGCACCCACATTGACCAAGGCCGTCGTGTCATCCTGAGCAACAGGATAATTGATCGCGTGCATGTTCTCGATAG
>DATGEA010000246.1:0-8604 GCA_035310605.1 Nitrospira sp.
ACCACGGCGATTCCGTCCCAGGCGATGGGAATGGCAACGAGATCCGGATCGGCCTGTCCCGCCACGGCAAAATCCGCTTCGCCCGATTTCACCATGTTGACGGGATGGAACGAAGGGTCCCATCGGATCTCGACTACCGTCCCCAGGTGACTCCGTTCAAAAGCCCGGGTCAGCTGTTCGACGACGCGAAGTTCAGGACCATTGCCGGCAATGGTGATCGCGCCGGACCCGGCCTCGGACGCCGATACCAGGACGCCCGCGAGCGCCAACAGTACGCTCGGAACAATCCCCGCATGACCACAGATCCGCCATCTCCTCGGGTATCTCCTCTCATCCTGAGTCGCCGATTCCATGCATCCCCTTCTACGCAGTCTATTTGTTCTTCAACGAGGCTGCCCTCACAAGAGCATCGAGGATTGCCAATATTACGCCCCCATCAGAAGCAGAAGGCGTGCAGGCCAGATCGCGTCTCCCAGTGCCTCTTACCCGTGCCTATCTTCTTCCTCTTGTCCCGACGCTCTTACATCTTCGCCACTCCGAATGCATCGCGACCACCTACGATCTGCCCTTGCCAGAACCGGCTGGAGGAGATCCTGGAACACGCGCCCGACTCTTGACGGGCTGACCGTGACTCGTTCGATTGGCTTCGATGCCGGGGTCGGTGGCCTCACCACACAGGAGACAGCGCCACCCCGCTGCCGCAGCCCCGGCACCCCACAGCTCCTTCATCCAGATGGTGATCATGAGGCCTTGGCAACGTGGACAGTGCATCGAGTCCTCCATACGTTCAGATCTACAAGAGATTTCTCAGCCCGCTCATCGAGACGGCGCGTGCCCTTCCCCTTCTCTCAGACCATCGTTCGCGCCCTGGTACCCGGCCCAGGATGACCGCGCTCGAACGACATACTCTGGCGAGCCCACGAAGGATGGCCTGAGTAAGTACTGACTATCGGGTCTCTTCCTGTTCCTCCGGAAACGTCGCCCAAATGGCGATGCTCCAAAAGATCACCAACAATCCAATCATGCTGTAAATCTGATACATTTTGCTCACCTCGCTTTCTGTGACTCCTCGGATTCGCCTCTGTGAGTTGATCGTTTCTTCAGAACCGGGGTGCGAGCGGGGCTAATTGTCTGTTCGCCTCTTGCCCCTCGCAGCTTTGTTCGGCCAACATGCGCTGCCCGACACTGGCCACCTCAGGAATTCTGGCCAAGCAGGCCTTCAGCGTATCCTCCACTGAACCGGATGCCACCACGCCCAGCGCTCCAATCGGTGCAGTAACCATGATTCCTTCCACGAGCTGATCCGCCGCATGGATCGGATGCATCGGAATTGATGGGAACAGCACAAATGGCGAGAGCAGGATCGCCACTTTTATGATCAGTTGGATTCTCATCGTCTATACCTCCACATTACATTGGGCCCATGGTTGGCGCTTCAAGGAAGACCCATTCGGTGAAGCGCGTGTGAACACTCATGCCGAATCTGCCTTGCGGTGTACCGGATCTTCAGAAATCCCGCCCTGCTCTTATGCAGGCACGAGAGACACGGAACCGGAGGTCCTCACGCGAGGCCGATTAAGTTGCTATTGACGCTGGCTCGAAAGAGCGGCGGAGACCGGGGAATCAGACGCGCAGGAAAGATGATGATGCGCGAGGGATAGGACAGTCGGCGTAGCTCGCTACACGACAAATTCACTGTACAGGCCCCACTGGAGGAGAGTCAACGCATCGGAGATGTGTGCGATCCTTAAAAGGATGATTCTATACGCTAATATTTATTTCTATCCGATCCACTCTCTCCCGGCATTACACATGAATCCTTTCCCGTATAGATGGTTCATACGAGGTAGGCCCATCGTGATTGGCTGAACTAAGTGAAAGACGAAAGCGGGCCAGAAATATGGCGCTCGCGTTAATTGGATTCAGATGCCAAGCGCACACCACGCCATCTCAGGTCATGGCCGGCTCCGTGGCCGAAGGCATCCTGCTTCTGAGCGTACCTTTCGCCTTCTGTGTCACTTGGAAGTGATAGGAGCAGGCCTTCGGACGTCATCCGCGCTGTCTTTGATGCATTGTCCGTTCGCTATCTACACTGATGCGTGGTACAGTGTGTGTGTCATGAACCACGGGTACGATCCTGTCCCTCGTGTTTTCGTCCGTCCTGATTGTGCCTCTACGCAATCGATTCTGTAGTCTTCGCCGTTCCTCCGTCCGAGAATGTCCGCACGTGCCCACGAATCGTTGAGCATCCGAGTCCTGTTCACCCTTGGTCCGCTTCATCATAGGAGACACCATCAACATGGCCACTGTGATCCCGAATCACTCGCTACCGAAATCCAGCTGGATACGCATTCCCGACGGGACCAAGGTCAGACACCGGCATGAAGCCCTCGAAGGTGTGATCGACGGCCTGACCGAACTCGTCACCGGACCGGAACGGAATCCCGACGGACGAACGCAATATCGGGTGAACATCGGGGAGCCCACAAGACATCTGATGATCGAAGACGATCTGTGCATTTTGCTCGATCGCGACGACCTGGTCATTATGTTGCGCCAGAAAGAGCCCTATCGTCGCTGCGTGACGGAGAGTCTCCGCGGCGTATTCAGCGACGACCGGTTCATTAAGTGTTCAGGACCGCTCGAAGTCGCGGCCGGGCGGGTCCGTCGAACTCGAAAGGGAAGCCATGGCTGAAACCTGCTATTCCAAAGGCAGGAAGATTCTCCTCCTGCCGGAACAGAAGCGGAATGGAACCTGGATCTGCCGCTTCACAATTCCTGGGGTACTGGATGCCGGCCCCCGCGGACCGCACGCCGCGCCTCTGGACTCATACCCGACCGAGTGGGAAGCGAAAACGGCGGCCTTTGAGGCGGCCAAGAGAAGGCTCGATACACCGCTTGAAATAGGGCGCACGAACAGTCCAGGGAGAGCACGATGAGCAGCACAATCCGGAAACGTCAGCGGGAACAGGTACGGCACGAGCGGCAACAGGAAAAAGAGACCCGCCGCTCACAGCGGAAGACGGACAAACCCCTTCTTCCTCGATCGGTCGACCAGGAAGACCCGGACCTGAAAGGCATGGTGCCGGGCCCTCAACGCCTTCGTGACGAGACGGACCGGTAAAGACAAACCGCACTTGCCCTCCACGGATACCCGAGGCTGTAGCTTTATCGCTTCCACTGTGCTAGTATGTTGGTGTTTCATGCGACGGGCCTCGCATGAAGCGAGAGATCGAATGGCCCATCACCGATGTTGTTCTCACCGAGAATCTGATCGGAAGCCTGACCTAAGCCGCCCGCTGTCGCGTCTTCGGCCCTCTCCTTCCCCTCGTGAAGTTGTTCTCGCGTTTCAGACAATGTCACTTTCCAGAAGGAGGAACCCCCATGGGTTCAAAAATCTATGTCGGCGGGTTGCCGTTTGCGGCGACCGAATCTCAACTCACCACCTTGTTCGCCGCGCACGGCACAGTCGAGTCCGCGCGTGTGATCGCGGATAAGTTCACGGGACAATCGCGGGGCTTCGGCTTCGTCGAGATGTCCACACCGGAAGAAGCCAAAGCGGCCATTACGGCCCTGAACGGCACGCAAATGGACGGCCGGTCCCTGACCGTGAATGAAGCCAAGCCCCAGGAACCCCGTTCCGGTGGCGGTGGCGGACGGTTCGGCGGCGGCGGACGCGGAAACGATTTCGGCAGCCGCAACCGCTTCTAAGAACGTCGACGAGACGACAGGGGCGCCTCATTGAGGCGCCCCTCCCTTACACCCTACGAGACCCAACCCCATGACCAGCACTTCAGCCCCATCTGCGGCGATAAGACGAGTCTATCCGAATTATGTGACCATGTTGCTGTTCAGCCTCGTCTCCTGTGGCGCGCTGATCGGAGTGCCTGCTTTTGGATATCTCTATGGATACACTTGGCTGGACTGGGCGATGTTCGGGCTGCTCTATGTGGTGACCGGCTTGGGCATTACAGTTGGCTACCACCGTCTCCTGTCACATCGGAGCTTCGATTGTCCCGGCTGGGTCAAGGCAGGATTCCTGGTCGCCGGCGGCTGGGCGCTTGAAAACTCGGCGCTCAAGTGGGCGGCTGACCATATTCGCCACCATGCCAACTGCGACCATGAGGCTGATCCATACAACGCCCGACTCGGGTTTTGGCACAGCCACTGTGGATGGCTCTTTGTCCGTGACAATCATGCGGACGACAAATACGCCTCTCGCTTGCAGCAGGACCCCCTCGTGATGTGGCAGCACCGCTACTACCTGCCCATCGTCCTGTCGGGTCTGGCGCTGACGTTTGCGGCAGGATTCCTCTACAACGGCTGGATCGGCGGTTTGGGCTGCTTTCTCCTTGCCGGGGTCGGCCGGACGTTTGCGGTGCTCAATTCAACGTTTTGCATCAACTCGATCTGCCACCTTTGGGGACGCCAGCCGCACGGAAAGGCCGATTCCAGCCGCGACAGCTGGTGGGTGTCGCTGCTCACGTTCGGCGAGGGCTATCACAACTACCACCACACCTACCAGAGCGATTACCGCAACGGCCCCCGCTGGTACAACTTCGATCCGTCGAAGTGGCTGATCTTCACCTTATCGAAGCTCGGGCTCGCCTCGTCACTCCGGACTGTCGCTTCTCCCGGCATCTAACGCGGCACTTCATCCCGCTTCCAGCCCGCCAGCACGCACCTCTGCGCAAGCAGCGGCGTAAAGCTGCCGACATCCTCCGACACTCGCGCCATCACCTCGTTCGCGAGTCCCTGATCCTCGAAACATTCGAACACGTCGTCGAGAAATCCACCCCGCAGGAGCGGATGGAACAGGAATGCGGGGCCGGACCCGGTGACGACTTCCAACGGAGACTCGTCGACGACCACGCGTTCGAGACCCAGCCGATTCAGCCAGGTCCGGGCCTCTTCCGCAGAAGGCCGTTCCGCAATGTAGGCCTCGAGTCGTCGCCGTTCCATGAGGAGACCGCGCACCGCCATTTCCTGATCGATCCGACGCCACAGTGAATCGAATGTGCCGAGAGACGGGAATGTCAGCACGATTTGTCCGCCCGGATTCAGATGTGCCGCCAATCCTTGCAGCGTCTCAAAGCGATCGGGGCGGAAGAACATCACCGACAGGTTGCCGGTAATACGGTCGAAGGACGGGAGATCAGCCGGCAGATCCCGCATATCGAGACATTCAAACCGCAACCAGGGAAGCTGCGAGCCTTGAATCGCCCGCGCCCCGGCCACTTGTCCCGCACTGGAATCGATCCCGAGCACCAGGCCGGTAGGCCCGACCCGCTCGGCCAAATAGAACGCCGGAATTCCATGCCCGGATGCCACGTCGAGGATCGTGGCGCCGGGAAAGAAATCGAGGCACTGAAGCAACGTTTCAGCAAACGGCGTGGACCAATAGTCGTGTTTCGGCAGGGCCCAGCGAGAGGTCACAGCAGGCTTTCGGTGAGATGGCGAGAAAGAGGCCGGCCCAGGCTACCGGCCGCGCGAGATGCTGTCAACCGGACCGACTGATGCTGAGAGAGAACATGCGGGAGGGGGAAAGCGCCGTTCACGTCTGCCGACGCCCGTGGAGGTTGGTTGAAGTGGTCTTCCTCGACGAAGCGTCCTGACCGGCGTGCGGCTCAGACGCCTTCTCTTCCTCACTGTCATCCTCAGTCGATTCCCCTTCCGAAAGGAGATCCTCGACTTGCCCTTCACTGCAGGTCAGGTCTTCGGAGTCTCCCTGGGGCCTCCTTGCTCCGGCAAGTTTGGGGTGATGATCGTTCATGTCGTCCTCGTAGAATTCACGCTTCGGTTGAATCCTGTTTCAACGGCGCGCGATTCTGTCGCGCGCCGGATGCCGGCGACCCGCTCGTGTTATCTCGCGCGATTGATGGAGTACGATGCGCCGGGCTGCGGCGTTCTGCTGCTGGTGTGCAGTTCATCCACACTATGTTGCATCTCCGCCAGCGTCTGACTGATCTGCTTGCTGGAACAGTGGCGCAACGCATGCAGACTTCTCCCCGTCCACAGGCGCAGGGCGCTCCGGGATGAGGGATGCACCGTCAGCACATAGACTCGTGATGGCTTCTTCATAAGATTCTCCAGTTCTGGTGTGAGCGCCGATCGCCGCCCCCCGGCTCCGGGAGAGACGGTTTCGAGCGGGGCGGACCTCCCGCCCGCTCGAACTGTGATCCTTCAGTTCCACATGCGATGCACTTCGCTGACGTGCTCAACCCCGTCCAATTTTCTGATTTGCCATTTCACATCGTCCGGAACGGAGACAACCTTCAACTCTGCACAATGGCCGTTGGCCTCCGCGCGCAACTCCTCCACGACGCGAACGAGCTTTTCATCGTCACGCGGAATGAGCACGCCGCAGCGGTTCAAGCTCGGTTCCCGCGGAGTGGCAGCTTCAGGCCAGTAGGCGCCAAGATCCGCTTCCTGCAAAGCGTCCTGTTGCCCCAACTCGCGCAAGCGCAAAAACGCCTTATGACTGATGGAAAAGTCTTCGTAACTCTTGTTAATGACGATTTTCTTCATCGCATACCTCTCTCTTTCTCTCAGTCGCCGGACGGTTCACGTAGCAGTCATCTAAGGCGGGTTGATGTGGCCGCCCGCCTGCTCATTATGATGCCTTCACCTCGGGATCTTTGTAACCGACATAGTTTCCCGTCCAATGGGAATAACGGCGGTTGGCCCAGGTGGTCACTTCCTCTTTCTTGAGCTCGCCGTATCGCGTCTGAAGCACGGTGCCGAACGTGGCCAGGTTGCCCTGGATCTCGGCAAGGTCCTCCGTCGTAATCTTCTCCCACGTCGCCTTGAGCGGAGTCTTGAGCTGTTCCCAGAATTGACCGAACTGTTCCTGATTCATCATGTGCTCCTTGGTTAGTAGATGGACGTCTCCATCGACCCTTGCAACGGACAACAGGCACACCGGCCTTCCGTAACATCGTGCCGAAAACGGAGACGCTGGCGTAGAAGCGGCGGAGACCGGGGAATCAGACGCGCAGGGAAGGGAATGGGAAGGGAGGCGCGAGAGATGGGACAGCCGACGTGGCTCGATACGTCATGACCACCCTACAGGGGATGACGCAACAAGTCAACGTATGAAATCACCCTCAAAGTCGTAACGGGTTGATTTCATGCGACATATTTCTTTCGTGCGGATCCTGAGCCGGAAACCGGAGCCGAAGGATTAAGGGCACGCCGCGGGCATCCTGTACCTAGGCTGCCCGCCTCTTTGGCATCTCAGGCCTGGCAATCGGCCCCGGTTGATTACCGCCAGACAAGATTCGGCGCCGTTCCGCCTCACTCTCTCCCGCCATAGCCCAAGCCAGCAGCCACACGAGCGCACCGATCGTCAGGAGACCAATGATCTCGACCATAAGGCACCTCGCATTCCGAAACTATGTGATTCGCGACAACCCTCGCCTGCACCTACGCAGCCCGCCGGCTGATGGTTGATGCCTCTTTACTTGCGTCAGCCGGTCCGCCGGCAGGCCGAGCTGATGAGTGGCGAGTCCCTTTGACGCTTGAATAGGTGACGTCTACACACACAAAAACCATCGCCACCAACGCCACGAGGCCTGTCACGATTCCCCAATAAGCCATAGACATGGATCACACGCTCGCGCCGTACAACGCGAGTCCTTGTTCGCCGGACGATCCATCGCCGTTCACGATGCCATGCGATAGACCCATCTGGTTGAGTTGCGCTTGGCTTCCGCCAGCGCTTTGGCTTCCCTGTTCCCCGCGGCCAGCATGAGCCCTCCGAAAAAGATGCTGCACAATCCGAAGGCGGCCGCAATCAGGTAGCCCAGCGGGATTTCCGGAATCGCGGCGAAACTCGCGGAGGCCACGGCGATTTCCTTCTGCGTCCTCCCCGCAACCATCGTCGGAATCGTTCGGTCCCCTGTTACGCCGGTCGTGCGATCCACGGCCGCGACCAGACTGCCCAATTGATACTGATTCGTCGCCCACGCGTCTTCCAGCACCATCCTGGCTTGCGCCATGTGCAGGATCGCTGAACCGAGCTGCTCCTGTGCGGCTCCGACACGCCTCATATAGTCCCGGCTCGTATCGACAATCGCCCGTCCGAGCGCTGGTTGCCACGTCGCTACAAAGTCGCGATGCAGGCGCTGTCCCATGGATTCTGCCGCACCGATCATGCCGTTGTTGTAGTCCGACAGATACTGATCCGCCGATAGGATGCCGCTGCGCACGCCGCGCCGGGTGAAATTCACCACATTCCGCCCGATCACGCTCTGAACGCGCGCCTCATGTTCAACGGGAAGAAGCGCCGCCCGCTGCATGATGAACCCGAGCGGACCGCCGGACATGGCTTGCAGGCTCTGATGTGCCTGCATCGCCTGGTTCCATTCAAACGTCGCGGCTCTCGTGATCTGGTCGCTGTGGCGTTGGAGGAGGGCCCGCTCGACGATCGCCTGGCCCAGGGCCGGTTGCAGCCACGCCATGCCGGCCGAGACGCCTGCAAGCTGCTCAATCGGGGCAGGTTCCGGGGCGGTCAGGAGAAAGGTGCCGCTGCTCGCGACGAAGAGCAGCATCGCCCCGAACAGGATCGCACACATGCCGACACCGACGATGATATCCACCGAG
>DATGEA010000247.1:0-14549 GCA_035310605.1 Nitrospira sp.
TCCCGTTGGGACCACCACACCAATCTTCGGTTGAGCCGGCGCCTCTTTGAGAGGCTTATCGAAATGTTGGCGCCAGATAAAACCCACCGGTGAGATCTTCCCAAATGCTCGTGCCGGGCATTGCGCCCATTTGTAGATTGCACGGATGTTCACCCCTTGGTTGTTTCCGCTCAGAATGCATTCGTGCGTCGTATATCCCGCCTGTGTCTCGCACATGCGTATCGTGGATATTGGAAGGTGACTCTTCCTCTTGATCCTGGCTCTGGAACAGGTCTCCTTCGTTGACGCCTCTGGCGTCGGTTGTGTATAACGGAAGCGCCGTGCTGTTACTCGTCTTTTCTGTGGAAAGATTGTCTCATGAGCGCACGTGAATTCCGTGATGGCGCACAAGATGGGCTTGAGGCACTCGAGCCCCTCGATCCGGAAAAGATCGGATCATTCGACGAGTTGTTGATCGCCATGCGCAAGACCGCCTTCGGCGGCCGTCGCCTGGGCGAGGCCTATGAAGTGCTGTCTGCCATGATCGAGGACCCCGAATGTTTCGTGGTGATGACCCTGTCGGGGGCGATGACGATTGCGAAGATGGGCAAGATCATCAGCACGATGATCGATTACGGGATGGTGCAATGTGTGGTCTCGACCGGCGCCTTGATCGCGCACGGGTTGAGCGAGTCCATCGGGAAGACGCACTATCGGCATCATCCGTCGATGAGCGACGAGGAGTTGTTCAAGAAGGGCTATAATCGTGTGTACGACACCCTCGAGATGGAATCCAATCTGAATTACGTCGAGCATGTGGTCGGCCAGACGTTGAAGCGGATCAGTCCGGATCAGCAGCTGTCGTCGCAAATTCTGACTCGTGAGTTGGGTAAAACGCTTGCCGAAGAATTCGACGGAGCCGGTATTCTCAAGAGCGCCTACCTCAAAAAGGTGCCGGTCTACATTCCGGCCTTTACTGATTCGGAAATGGGCTTGGACGTCGGAACCTGGGCGATGGGACGGGTGCTGGATCAGGCGCGGGCCCAGACCAAGGGCGGCAGCGATACAGACATTCTGCGAGCGATCAATAAGTCCTGTCCCTCCTTTAATCCCTATCTCGACCTCAACAGCTACACGGATCATGTCGTGTCAGCGAAACGGCTCGGCATCTTTACGATCGGAGGCGGCGTTCCCCGCAATTGGTCGCAGCAGGTGGGGCCGTATATCGAAATCAGCAATATGCGGTTGGGCCTCAGCGTGCGTCCGCCACGGTTTCAGTACGGCGTACGGATTTGCCCTGAGCCGGATTATTGGGGCGGGTTGAGCGGCTGTACCTATCAGGAAGGGATCTCCTGGGGGAAATTTGTGCCGCCGGAAGAAGGCGGCCGATTTGCGGAGGTTCTGAGCGATGCGACGGTCGTGTGGCCGTTGCTCATGACCGGGTTGCTTGAGCGTATGAAAGCCAAGCGCGGGGGGAGGAAATGAGGAAGGCCGGAAGCATGAATCGGGTTGTGTTTTTGTTGCTGGCCTTCGTGTACTTGTCTGCGAGCGGAGCCGGCGCCGGATCGATTGCCGATGACGGACGGGTAAGGGGCCGGGCCGATGCGCCGATTACGTTGGTTGAATATTCCGACTTCACGTGCGGCTACTGTTTAAAATTCTTTAAGGAGACCTTGCCCCGGTTGCAGGCGAAGTACATCGATACCGGAAAGGTCAAATTTGTGTATCGCGACTATCCCAGAGCGGATCGCGGGGTTGGGGTCGAGGCTGCAGTGGCTGCGCGTTGTGCCGGCGTGCAAGGCCGTTATTGGGCGATGCACGACCGGTTGTTCGGTGAAGGCGGCCGATTGGATGCCGGTTCGTTCAAAACCTTCGCGAAATCCATCGGGTTGGATCCGGTCTCTTTCGGGAAGTGTTTTGACGAACGGCGACACCTGGAATCGATATTCGAGGATCGTCAGGAGGCCAACCGCTGGGGATTCCACGGAACGCCCGGGTTCATTTTGATGCACACCGAGGGAGGGCCGACGGAGAAGGATCCGGCCGTTGCGATCCCCGGAGCTTTTCCATTCGAAGCTTTTGCCGAAGAAATTGATCGTATGCTCTCGAAGATGCCGGGCTCATAACCCTGTGCGCGGCATATGAGGGTGCTTGATCGGGCTTGGCCAGCACGTAGCTAATCTCTTCACAAAGGAATATCCTATGTCTGATGCACAATCGTTCTGGGCGGTTCCTCACCGTGACGGCGAGCCGGCCTTCTGGGTCTGCATGTCCTGTCTGTCGGAAGTGTTCTATCGCAAGGTACCGATGCCCGATTGCCCGAACTGTCACGGGGTGTCGACGTACGAGGCCTTCACCATTGAGGCGATTTCCGATTGGGGCACGGAAGACTTGATTGCCAGGGCCAATGCCGCACAACAGGCGGCAAACGTTGAACCGGCTCCCGCATCTTCGGTCGAGTCCGCATCGTAAGACCTCTTCCACCAGCGGAGCGTCTCCGTGCAGGGACCACGTCCATTTCTGATCGGGGGCCAGTGGCGACAGGGTGAGACCGTCGCTCCTGTTCACGATCCCTTCACGGGGAAAATTCTGGCCGAGGTCTCGCAAGCAAGTCTGTCCGACGCTGAGGCGGCGATTCAGTCGACGGTCGACGCAGCCAAGGCCATGGGAGCCCTCCCCTCTCACGCACGCTATCACCTTCTACAACGAATGGCCGGGTCGATCTACGACCGTCGCGAGGAGTTTGCCCGTCTGATCACCGCTGAAGCGGGGAAACCGATCACGGACGCCCGGCGTGAGGTCAATCGGGCCGTGCAGACCTTTACGGTGGCTGCAGAGGAAGCCAAGCGCATTCCGGGCGAGGTTGTTCCACTTGACTGGACGCCGGGGACGGATTCCCATCTCGGCATTGTTCGACGGTTTCCGATCGGTCCCGTGCTCGGCATCACCCCGTTTAATTTTCCTCTGAATCTTGTCGCCCATAAAGTCGCACCGGCTCTGGCTGCAGGCAATCCGATCCTCATCAAGCCCGCTCCCCAAGCACCCCTGACGGCGCTGTTGCTGGGGGAGGTGGCCGTGGAAGCAGGGATTCCTCCGGGCGGACTCAACGTGTTGCCCTGCGACAATACCGTGGCTGAACACCTCGTCGTCGACTCTCGCTTTACGCTGCTGAGTTTTACCGGGAGCGCGGCTGTAGGCTGGATGTTGAAAGCCAAGTGCGGAAAGAAAAAAGTCGTGCTGGAGCTCGGAGGGAACGCGGGCGTCATCATCGAGCCGGACGCAGACCTGGACTTTGCCGCCCAGCGTTGCGCGGCCGGAGGATTCGGCTATGCCGGCCAGACCTGCATTTCCGTCCAGAGGATTTTCGTACATCACTCGATCGCCGATCTCTTTACGACGAAGCTGTTGCTGCAGGTTGCGCGTCTGAAGGCCGGCGATCCCGGCGACGAGGCCACGGTCGTCGGGCCCCTGATCGATCAGAAGGCTGCGCATCGTGTCGAAGAGTGGATCGGCGAGGCGGTCGCGCAGGGCGCACGCGTGCTCCTGGGCGGCAAGCGCATGGGGTCCGTCGTCGAGGCCACCGTGCTCTCTCACGTCACTCCGGCAATGAAGGTCTCTTGCCAGGAGGTCTTCGGGCCGGTGGTTACGATCACGCCCTATCACCAATTCGATGAGGCGATTCAAGAGTTGAACTGCTCGGCCTACGGGCTCCAAGCCGGGGTGTTTACTCAAGATGTGAACAAGGTGTTTCATGCCTTTCGTCAATTGGAGGTCGGGGCTGTCCTGGCAAACGAGATCCCCACCTTCCGGGCCGATCATATGCCGTACGGCGGGGTGAAGGATTCCGGCATCGGCCGTGAGGGCGTGCGCACGGCGATTGAGGACATGACCGAACCACGGCTGCTCGTAATGAACCTGAAGCCTCCGGCTGCCACCTAAGCAAAAAAAACGTCCGAGATATTGCGAACGGCAGGCATTCTTGATACAACAGCGGCCCTATGCCCCTGTAAACCGCGCAGTGCGCTTGCCGTTTCTGCGGATAGGCGTTCACCGCAGAGTTGGATGAATGAAGCAAGGGAGAAGAGACGATGGTACCTACGCATATGTTTCTGACCAGAGGAGTCGGGGTGCACCGGGAAAAGCTGGCCTCCTTCGAGCAAGCACTGCGCAGCGCCGGCGTGGCCTATTGCAATCTCGTCAGCGTCTCGTCGATTCTCCCTCCGAACTGCAAAATCATTCCTCGTAAACGGGGAGAGAAACTGTTGAACCCCGGGGAGATTACGCACTGCGTCATGGCCCGTTCCGAAACCAATGAGCGAAACCGGCTGGTGTCCGCTTCCATCGGGTTGGCCATTCCGACGGATCGCCGGACCTATGGCTATTTGTCCGAGCACCATGCACACGGGGAAACCGACGAGGAGACGGGTGAGTACACCGAGGACCTCGCGGCGCAGATGCTGGCTACAACGCTGGGTGTGGAGTTCGATCCGAACATCGCCTGGAAGGAACGGGAGCAAGTATTCAAGATGGCCGGAAAAATCGTCCGGACCCTCAATATCACGCAATCGGCGGTTGGAAAGCCGGGGAAATGGACGACCGTCGTCGCGCTTGCGGTGTTCATCCCCTTAGAGAATCTACCCAAGCGGAGCCGCCGCTAACGAGATCTGCAGGAACGAGGCTGCGAGGGTGGCCCGTCCCCCAGCCTGTGAGTGCACATCCATGACGCTTCCCGCCGGATGGGAAGGCTCTCAGAGCAACTTCCTCGGACTTGAAGAACCCTGGTGTCACCCGGAACACGCGGGTGTGTACGTGCTTCCCGCCCCGTACGAGCACACCTCCAGCTACGTGCCCGGATCGGATCAAGGTCCGTCTGCGATCATTGAAGCGTCGCATCAAGTGGAGTTTTACGATGAAATGCTTCACTGCGAGCCCTATCGCGAATGGGGAGGCATCGCCACCATCAGTCCGCTGGATTTGGACGGCAAGGTAGATCAGCAGGCCGTCGAAGCCATCGAGGCGTTCGTCCAGCCGCATGTGGGGAAGGGCCGGCTCGTCGTCACACTGACCGGCGAACATACGGGGGCGTTGGGTGCGATCAGGGCCCATGCGAAACGGTATCCCGAACTTTGCGTCGTCCAGATAGACGCGCACGGCGATCTGCGCCAGGCTTATGAAGGCAATCCCTACAGCCATGCCAGCGTCATGGCGCGCGTCGTCGACGACGGGCTGCCGTTGGTACAGGTCGGCATTCGTTCAATTTGTCCTGAGGAGATCGAACGCATTAACGGTACGGATCGCATCTCAACATTTTTCGCCGCGCACCTCCTGGACCCCTCAGGCCCGTATGAGGGGAAAGCGGCACGCTGGATCCCCGATGTTGTAAAATCCTGCAGGGGACCGGTCTACCTGACGTTCGATTGCGATGGTCTCGATGCCTCGCTCATTCCTGCATTGGGGACGCCGGAACCCGGCGGGCTCGGGTGGTACGACACGCTGAGTCTCGTGACCGCCCTAGCCGATGGGCCCGGCATTCTGGGCATGGATATCAGCGAGATCGCGCCGATCGAAGGGTTCGTTGCCCCGCAGTTTTGCATCGCCCGCTTGATCTATCGCATTCTTGGAAGGATCAGAGCAGGTCGCCGGGTGCATTGACCCGCATACCCTCTTGTGACCGACACCATTCGAATCAACAAGTTCTTTACCCAGCACGGCATCTGCTCGCGCCGCGAAGCTGATCGGCTCATCGAGGCCGGGCGTGTGACGATCAATGGGCGCATCGCCAAGGTCGGCGATCAAGTGAGCCCGCGCGACGTCATCGCTCGCGATGAACAGGTGATTCCCTGGGGCGCCGAGCCGGTTTACATCAAATATCATAAGCCGGTCGGGGTCACGACGACGAGCGAAGCGCACGTACCGCGCAACATTATCGCGGAAATCGGCCACGCGGAGCGGATTTTCCCGATCGGCCGCCTGGATAAAAACTCATCCGGGCTGATCCTCTTGACCAACGACGGAGATATCGTCAACGAGATTTTACGGACCGAGCATGGCCATGAACGGGAATATGAGGTCACTGTGGACCGTCCGTTCGAGCAGGAGTTCCTCGACCGTATGGCGGCGGGAGTGGTCATACTCGGCAGCAGGACCAAACCCTGCCGGACGGAGCGCATCGCTTCGAAACGGTTTCGGATTATTTTGACAGAGGGGCGGAACCGGCAGATCCGGCGGATGTGCCAGCAACTGGGATACCGCGTGGTTGCTCTGCATCGTGTTCGCATCATGCACGTGACGATTGCCGGATTGCCGCCGGGGGCGTGGAAGACTCTGACGCAAGGGGAGCGGGCTGAGCTCTTTCGTGCCGTCGGACGAGACCGGAGGCCGGCAACAGGCGAATCCGGGACCGGGTAGGGTCTAGCGGCTCTTACGCGGGATTCTGCTGGTCGCTTGCACGGGGCAGCGGCAGCGGGTTGCGGGCAGGCTCGGGACTGGATTCGGACGACAGGTCGTCCGAATCTTGGCGTGGCGTGCGGGATCTGGTCAAGAACAAATTGAGTAAGGCGATAAAGAAACCGCCCCCGACGAGGATGACGCTCGTCGATTGGATCGCTTTCGTGCCTTCATCCCGCATGTCTTTGGCCACGTCCGCGACGGTGTCGAGCAGCCGGTCCAAAGCCAGACTGACCTGGATCATTTTCGGACCGCCGTTATCCGCGGCATGCTCCTCTGCCTTACGGCGGAGCCTCTCCCGCTCGGCCTGGGAGGAGGCGGTCCATTCCTGGGTCAACAGTTGGACGGTCGTGCTGGCTACCGAGAAATATTGATCGAGGCTTCGCCGCACCGCTTCGATATCTTCCGGCTCGCTGCGGCCGCTTCGGGATACGCGCAGCCCTGCCGCCGCGTAGCGATCGACCGCGAGTTGAATGCGCGCCCGTTGGCCGGGAAGCGATTCGGTGATGCGCTCGAAATCCTTTTCACTGTCGGCTTCCAGTGCGCGGATGATCGTGTTGCGATAGCGCATCACGTCGGCCGAGATATGGGCCAAATCCGCCGCCCCGAGCGTGTACTCGGTGTACATGATGCGCAGGTCTTGATCGACGCGGCTTAAAGCCTGTCCGCTGAGCCAGCCGAGCCCGGCAATCAACAGGCTGATCAGCAGCTGTGAGCCGCTCGGACGGAATGATCGTAGCCAGTTGAAGGTGAACACTCCCCCTCCCTCAATCCAAGATCAGTCGCCGGTCGACGTGCGGTGTCAGGTTCGGATCATTTGATACGAAAATCACCGACCAGGGCTCGTCCTTGGAACAGAGCCGCCGGAGTAACGTCTCGCGCAGAGCGGGTTGCATGTTGTGGATGATGCCGTCGAAGATCAGAATTTGCGGCCGGCTCAGAATGGCCCGAGCCAGCAAGATGCGCATGATATGCGTCGGGGCCAGGATCTTGCCGGGTGCCCGGACATGGGTCTTGAGCCCCTGCGGGAGCGCATCCACATCTTCTTCCAGTTCCGCGAATCGCAAGGCCCAGCGGACGTCACTATACGGGACATAGGAGCGGCCCAGGACGATGTTGTCCTCGATCGTGCCCTCGAAGAGCGTCAACTGTGAATCGATCATGAAGCCCCGGCATCGATTGATGGCGCTCAAATCGATGTGACGGAGGTCGACGCCGTTGTAGCGAATGACCCCGCTTGTCGGAACCTCCAACCCGGCCAACACGCGGGCCAGGGCGGTTTTTGCCACTGTGGTGCTGGCATAGATGCCGATCTTCTCGCCGGGAGTCACTTCCAGGTTGAAACGCTCAAAAATTGACGGTACCCCCGGGTGCTGCACGGTGAGATCTTTACAGGTTACGCGGATGCCGTGCACGGTGGGGTCGGGAAGCGGGACGGACAGCACCACAGAACCCTGGTCTTTCGGGAGCGAGAAGACGAAATCCAACTCGCTCAATCCGGTCAGGAAGTAGAAAATGTGTCCCATCCGTTTGATGACACCGTCGAAACTCGATAACAATCCACTGACGACGACCTCGGCCGCCACCAGTTGTCCCAGCGTGAGTTGCCCGATTGAGAGCAGCCAGGCGGCGGTGGCGATCAATCCTCCGTGCGCTATGGCTTGCCATCCGACCGACCCTAAATATTGTCGTACCAGAATGCCAAACCGGGTTTGGCGGGTTTCGACGTATTTCGAGACCAACTCGTCGGTCCGCTGCATCAAGATCGCTTGACTGTCTGTGGCCTTGAAATGCAGCAGGTTATACGAGATCTCCTGTATCCAGTGGAGGGTATCGTACTTGGCGTGCGACATGTTGATGGTGGCTTTGAGGCCCCCGTGCGAGAGCAGAAAAACCACATTGAAACCCGCGAGGAGGAGTGCGTTATAAAGCAAAAAGTAGGGATGGTAGAACACGAGGATGGTCATGCCGACCGCACCGCCTACGACGACGTTGATGAGGTCGACCAGGAGGACCGAGAGCGCCCGCTGCATGAACACCGTTTCCATGAAATGGTTGGCGTAGCGGGGTTTGAAACCGAGAAACTGCAAATGCGGGATCTGCTGGGCCATTCCGATGGCCACTCGAGCGAACAGCCGCCGTTCCAATACCTCGACGGCATAGTATTGCAGTGTGCGGAATGCCCCCACGAACAGCAGGGCGGCGATCATGACGCCGGCCAACGTCACGATGGTGACGGGCTGGATGGCGAAGGCGAATGTGTTGGTCAGTTCCTGGACCGTCAAGGGCACGATCAAGGAAAATAGCCCGATAGCGAGCGAATAGGAAACGATCAGGGCAAGGATGCGCCGCTCGAGACGGAAGAGTAGGCCGACATACCCGAGCACAGACTGGAACAGATTTGCCTGACGTTCCACATGACTCTGCACGGACACCCGCCTTTTCCTTCACCCGGATATGAGGAAGGCACCGAGTTCGTCGGAGGCTTTGGATTTCCACTGCACGGGGAACTTCACCCGCTAACGCTATCAAACTACAGGGGGAAAAGCCATCTCTTCAAAACTCAATCACGCGCCCGGTAGGTGACCGGTATGGCAGAGGGGGTGCCTTTCCCCCAGGCGCCGATGGCCCATTGATACAGGGCCAGGGCTTTCTGATAATCGGCTCTTGCCCGGATGACCTGACCTTCCGAATCCACCGAATTCCGTTCACGCAAGTTGACAAAGAGCACGCTGGTGGCGCCGAGGCTGAATCGGAACCGTTCTCCCTCCTCGAGAGTCTTTGCCAGACGCAGTGATTCAACGGCCGCGGCGATCCGTTCCTTGGCTCGTTCGATGGCCGACAGTGCGTTATCCACATCGACCACGACCTGTTGCTCTCGGAATTTCTGGGTCAGGACAAACCGATCGGCCTTTCCTTGGGCTTCCAGCACCTCCCCGCGGCTCTTCCGTTGGAGAATCGGAATCTTGAGCTCGAGGCCGAAGCGATAGCCGAGACCGAGCACGAACTTTTCCGGCGCACGCGCTGGCGCCGCTTCGGCATCCAGGCTCGGAAGCAGATTGTTCTTCGCCAGTTCCAGGTCGATGTTGTTCAGTTTCGCTTCGATGTCGATCTCTTTGACTTCCGGGCGGTCGGCCTTCGCCTGCAGTTTATGGGCTTGGATGGTTTCAGGAGACGGCACGAGCATTTGAGACGGGAAGTCCGGGGCGCGTTCCAGCGGCGGGGCCGCCGGAGCATTGTTTTCCCAGAGGAACATGGAGAGCTTCAGCTGCTCTTGTTCGACGAGCCGCTGGGCGGCGATCGCCACTTCACGCCGCCGTTGGACTTCCTGGTTCGCTTCAACCACGTCGAGCGGGGCGACGGCGCCCGCTTTCGCGCGGCCTTCTATCTGTCTGAACCGGTCTTCGGCGACACCGACAGCTTTCCGCTGCACTTCGACAAATTTCACGGCTGCGACCCAATCCCAGAATTGCGTGGCCGCGGCGAGAAACAGATCCTGCCTGGTTTGGGCGATCCTGATATCCGCACGGGGATCCGCCAATTCCGATCGCTGCAGCTCGGCGTTGTCCGGATTGACCATGAGACCGCGCAGGAGAGGGAAGAACCCGCCCAGGATGACCTGTTGATTACCTCCGCCGAAAGAGAGGTCGGGAATCTTGGCCTCGCCGATCGCCTGGCGGACTCCGGCGCTGTACCTGAACCCCCAGGGGTGCCGGGCCTCCACCAACGTGTCGTTGAAGCCGACGGTCTGTGTGCCGAGCGTGTCCTTTGATACAAACCGTTCAAGCTCAGTGTCGTTGATCAGATTAGGTTCAAACGCTCCCAGAGCCTTCAACATTTTTCCCCGTGCCATGACCTTCTCTGTTCCGGCCCCTTTGAGGAGAGGGTGCGACCGGTCGATCCACGCAAGGATTTCATCGACGCTGAGCGGGATAGGTGGAAGACCTTTGGTCTTCGGCGGATCACCGGCGACGGCGGCGACCGGCAGCAGGCCGATGAGCGCGAGCAGACCCACGGCAGCAAGAGAGAATCGACGACTCATAGGACACACTCCTTTCATGATGACGGACAACACTTCGCCGCAGGTCCTATACCCCCTTGCGGCATGAGCGATGTCAGAGTGAAGAGAGACAGTTGAGACGAGTGAAGCGCTGCTGCGTCGAGCCTACTTGGCACCCCGCCCTGCCTTCGGCAAGAGGGTATCAATGAGGCTCGGAGGACGTTCCTGATAGTCCGGGGGGAAAAGGTTGAACCGCCGCCAGAGTTCGTACCACAACGGGACCCGGTTCAAAATCACCCATCCCATCACCTTGGTGCCCTGGCGCACGTGCTCTTGAGGAGGCCAGGGTTTTTCGTCCAGATCGGGAACGACCCAGAACCGGAAATTCCCTTTGCCGTCGTCGACCTGATCGATCACCTTGATGACGCCGACGTAGGTGCCGGCCATCAATTCGGGCCAGGCTGGGAGCGGGATCGCCGGAATGCCGTAAAAGAGGATCTTCACCTTACGACCGACATTCAGCAACGGGGCGTCGATCCCGTCTGCCGTCATCTCGATGGCCTTGTCGGCGCTCGCTGGAGAGATCCTGACCAGCTTGTCACCCGGTCGGACCGTTTCGCCAGCGCCGGCCTCGGCCATCTTGACCACGGTGCCGTCGATGGGGGCGAGAATGCGGCTGGCGGCACGGCGTTGCTCGGCGTTGGACATCCGCAGCGAGACGTCGGCCAGCTGATCGGTCGCTTTGGCGGCTTCCGCAATCGAGGCATCGCGAGCGGCCTCGGCGTCCAGCAATCGTTGAAGGACTTCGGCGTTGACCTGATCACGCCCGAAGCTGAGGGCCTTCATGCCCTGTTCGGCAGCTTTGAGATTGGCTTGCGCGCCGGTCAAATCAGCCTTCGTGGCAAGGGCAGCCTGAATGGTCACCTCCAGTTCGCGCTGGGACACGAGACCTTGCTCAGCGAGTTGTTTGTGACGGTCGACGTTCAATTCGGCCGTGGCAACGGCGATTTTCGCGGCTTCCACCTTCTGATAGGCTTCGCGGACTTTGTTTTCGGCTTCGACCACGCGGGCTTGAGCGGAGGGAACGGCGGCCTTCACGAGGTTCTGCATTTCCTTGATGCGTTTATCCAATTGCTCGGCCCGCCCGAGGGCGGCCTTACGCGTATCTGCGAGCGCTTTCTTGCGCTGGTCGAGCAGCGAGAGGAGGTCGGGCGACATGAAGTTGGGATCGTAATCATCCAGTTCAAGAATCAGATCGCCCTGCTTGACCCGTACACCTTCGAAAATGTGCCATTTCTTAATGCGACCCGTGATTTGGGCTTCGATGTCCTGGGGACGCTCGTAGGGCGTATAGGCAGACAACTGTCCGGTCACGGTAATGGTCTGCGTCCAAGGCACGAAGGCGATGATCAGCAGAAAGAGCAGAACCAGTTTGATGGCGAGTCGAGAAGAAAACTTGAGGCGTTCGGGAATTTGAACGGCTTGCCAAGCTTGGAGTTTACTGGACGTGGCAAGATCATCCACCGCAATCTCGTCCAGTCCCGTGCGGCGCTGGGCAAGCGATCGGACTTTCTGGCGTAAACTCTGGCCTGGGCTTGCCACCGAGTCCTCTTCGGTACGGAGGGAGGATCGATTCGATGGCTTCATCATAGAGGAAAATGGCGCAATGGGTCAATTTTTGCGCAGGAACCGGAGTCACCGGAAGCCAAGCGACCTTGACCAGATACATGAGAGTCGCTAATGTGGGGCCTCCGTGACGCTTCAGAGCAGGGACTTTATCTCCTCATGGCACGAACAGCAAAAGGGATCAGATCACGATCGCCGGTCCGGACAGCCGCCCGCACCTACCCCCTGGTCGGGGTGCTTGGAGGCAGCAAATCTGATTTTCCGATCCTTGAGAAAGCGGTAGCGGTACTCACCGAGCTGGGAATTCCCAACGAACTCTTGGTCGTTTCCGCCCATCGTACTCCGGATCGCCTGTTTGCCTATGCGGAGCAGGCACCCTCCCGTGGAATCGAGGTGATCATTGCCGGTGCCGGCGGAGCGGCACATCTTCCCGGAATGTTGGCAGCGAAAACACACCTGCCCGTGATCGGGGTGCCGATTCCGACAGAGAATCTTCGCGGGATTGACTCCCTCCTGTCGATCGTACAAATGCCGCGAGGTATCCCCGTTGCGACCGTCGCGATCGGAGGAGCGGAAAACGCCGGGCTGTTGGCCGCACAGATTTTGGCCGGCCGCTATCCGGCGGTCGGTGACCGCGTAAAAACTTTTCGCCGGACTCAGACAGACAGTGTGCTCCAATCGCCGGAAGCCAAGGGTTCGGTCGCCGGGATCCCCCGGTCTGCCCGGCCGCGTCGCGGGTCGTGAATCGAACGCCCGTTGAGCCAGGATCTGTCCTCGGCGTGCTCGGCGCCGGCCAATTGGGTGCCCTGTTCGCCGGTGCCGCGGCCCGATTAGGTTTTCGCGTCGCGGTGTGGGATCCTGACCCGGACGCTCCGGCCCATCGCCTCGCCACCCACTCATTCCCGAAACCGTTCACGGATCAGGAAGCCTTCGCTCAGTTTGCTGCCTTGGTCAGCCTCGTGACGTATGAATGGGAAAACGTACCGGCTCAACTGTGCCGGCGACTCGAAGAAACCAAGCCGGTGCGACCCTCGAGTGCCGTGTTACATCTCATTCAGGATCGTCTGGTACAGAAGAAATTTCTCGCCGACCAGGGATTCCCGGTCCCCCGTTTCGCCGCCTTGTCCGGCCCGGACCAGTTAGGTGAAATCGCCCGGCAACTTGGGTTACCCGTCCTCTGTAAGACGGCAACGGCCGGCTACGATGGCAAGGGGCAATGGAGGATTACAGGAGAGTCGGACCTGCCGGAGGTAGAACGGTCGCTGCGCGCATCCGCTCCATCCCGTGTCAGATGGATCGTCGAAGCCTTCGTGCCATTCGAACGGGAGCTCTCGATTCTGGTGGCTCGTGGGATCGATGGAGAGTCCGTGGTCTATCCGCCCGTCGAAAACGAACATGAAGAGGGCATCCTTCGTACCACGCTTGTCCCGGCGTCGGTCCCCTCGACCGTGGTCGAGCAGGCGGAGAAGTTGGCCCGGGCCGTGGTTGAACGGATTCAAGGGGTCGGGCTGTTCTGCCTGGAACTCTTTCAAGTGCCGGGCGGGGACCTCCTCATCAATGAAATCGCCCCGCGGCCGCATAACTCTGGTCATTACACGCTGGACGCATGTACGGTCTCGCAATTTGAACAACAAGTCAGAGCCGTGTGTGGAATGCCGCTCGGTGAAGTTCGGCTGCTGAGTCCCGCGGCCATGGTCAATCTCATCGGAAATGATGCCGAGACGATCCGGACGGGTGTCGAATGTCGCGCGCTGCTGGCTCTTCCCGGTGCCCACGTCCATCTGTACGGCAAACGCACGATTCGCCCGCGTCGGAAGATGGGGCATGTGACGTTTCTCGCCGAGCAACGCGGTACCGCCCAAGATTGCGCCAGGCGGTTGCGTCAAAGCCTCATTACCGAGCAGCAACGCTGAGCCCGACTCATCGATTCCCGCATGATCATCCGGGGACCATTTTTTCGGCCTTCCCGGTCTCGTTCCATTTTGTGACTTTTTGTAGCGGCTGGCCGAAACTGTGCGACGGCTGATGTGACTTGGGATACGGACTAACAGCCGTCTCTTGTCTCATGCGGGCGGTACAGGACTTGCTCCATTCTTCTCCCTCGAAAACTCAGAGGGAGAGTGATGCTCACCCGTTGTACTGACTCGGACCAACAGCCCACTGAACAGAGGGATCATGATGAAAGGAGGGATACGGCCGCTTCCCGCACCAGGTAGGTGATTCTTCAGTCGCTGGTGGACGTCATGCTGGGGTACCAACTGTTGTTCGGGGCTGAACCCATCGTGACCCGCGCAACGAGTGAGATTATCGTCGGCGGATTGGTGATTTTGGTCGGGTGCTTGTAGGCGGTCCCGTCCTTCATGCTTCAGGCGGCATGGATCAGTGGAACGCTCATCGTGATCGATACAGCCCCGGTGACCGGGACGATGTATGTCTCGGTCAATGCCAGGCCCGAACTCTATCTGTCCTACTTCATTCTCATGCTCATTGCCGCACC
>DATGEA010000248.1:0-18400 GCA_035310605.1 Nitrospira sp.
TGGTCCATCGTGGCATCGGGAAGCCGTTCCCCCTGGGTCTTGATCACGCGGGCGGGCACGCCGATGACGGTCGAATTGGCCGACACGTTCTTGAGCACGACCGAGTTGGCGCCGATTTTCACGTTATCGCCGATCGTGATCCCGCCGAGAATCTTGGCTCCCGCCCCTACGACAACGTGGTTCCCCAATGTCGGATGGCGCTTGCCTCGTTCCTTGCCGGTTCCTCCGAGGGTCACGCCCTGAAACAGCGTGACGTAATCCCCGACTTCAGCCGTCTCTCCGATGACCACGCCCATTCCGTGATCGATGAAAAATCCCGTTCCGATCTTGGCCGACGGATGAATTTCGATTCCCGTCAACCAGCGCGCAAGCTGCGAAATAAGCCGGGGCAGAAACGGCACACCATGAATCTTTAACCAATGGCCGATGCGATAGGCCAGGAGTGCATGGAATCCGGCGTAGGTGAAGATGACCTCGAGACGGCTAGTGGCCGCCGGATCACGATCGAATACAGCTTGGAGGTCTTGTCGGATGGCTTTAAGCATATTCAGTCAGAAAGTGTGAAAGTTGGAAAGTGCACAAGTTTCCTCTCGAAAAAATTTTTAACTTTTACACTTTTCTACTTTTAACTTCCCCGTGCTAAATAGCCGATAAATCCTGACAAAGCTTTTGACAGGTTCTCTGCCTTGGCCTTCACTTCTTCAAAATCCGCACGGTCAAGATACCCCAACTCCAGCGCAATGTACAATTGACTGCGCACCTCACCTGAGGAACCTTTGGCTATACGTAAAAATCTCGAAAACTCTTTCTGTGACCCGCGCTCAAAACCTTCCGCGATGTTCGACATGACCGAGACAGAGGCTTTTCTGATTTGGTCACGAAGGCCAAAGTCCTGCGCGAACTTCCCATTCCCGCTGAGCCCATAGATGGCAGCGACTAACTCCTTGGCCATCACCCAAGCCTTGATGTCCTCAAAACGCTCGATCTTTGCCAATGCCGCTGCTCTCCAAGATGCTCAACTTTCGAACTTTCCAACTTTCGCACATTTAACTATCAGAGCGGTTCGATCAAACAGACGGCATGGGCCGTCATACCCTCTTCTCTGCCCACGGCATCGAGCCCTTCTCCGCTTTTCACTTTGACATTGACCAGATCGGCATCGATCCCCGCCACTTCCGCCATTTTCTTCTGCATGGCCGCGAGGTGGGGACCCAGTCGCGGCGCCTGAGCCACAATGACCGTATCGATGTTCCCGATCCGATACCCCTTGGCCGTGAGCTTCGAGACGACATCTTCCAACAACTTCAAGCTCGAGATCCCTTTATAGCGCTGATCGGAGCTCGGATAGTGTCGACCGAGATCCCCTTCTCCCATCGCCCCGAGCAGGGCATCACAGACCGCGTGGACCAGGACATCAGAGTCTGAATGTCCAAGAAGGCCTTTGCTATGCGGGATTTCTATACCACCCAAGATCAGTTTCCGCCCCGGGCCAAGCGGATGCACGTCGTACCCATATCCGATTCGAGCCCCCTTCGCCATGACTATCCTTTCCCTGTTGTCGCCTGCCGGGAAGCGAGAATCGCTTCACCGATGATCATATCTTCCGGTCTGGTAACCTTGATATTTTCTCCACTGCCCTCGACGACCGTGACCGGACGCCCCATCCACTCCAGTAGATAGGCATCGTCCGTCGCCGCGATGCCCTCACCCTGCGCTTTCCGGTGGGCCTCCTGCAGCCAATCCCGCCTGAAGGCCTGAGGCGTCTGTGCGAGCCAGAGGGGCCGACGATCGACCGTTCGCTCAATGACGTGGTCGGCTCCCACTTGCTTGACCGTATCGCGCATGGGCAGGGCGATGATCGCCGCGCCTCTTGCCTTCGCAGCCGCCACCACATCCTTGACCATACTCTCAGTCAAAAACGGCCGTACGGCGTCGTGCACGACGACGATCTCAATCTCCTCGCCGATAACCGCGAGCGCGTTTCGTACGGAATCCTGGCGCTCTTGCCCGCCGGCCACCACATCGGTCACTTTGGTAAAGCGGTGGGCCTCGACGATATCGGTCCGGCAATAGGAGATGTCGGCCTGCGGGACAGCGAGCACGATCTTCTCAATGACGGGAGAGGCCTGCAGGATGCGGAGTGAATGGACGACGAGCGGGACGCCGCCGAGGAAGCGAAACTGCTTCCGGACCGACCCTCCCATGCGAAGGCCTAATCCCGCAGCCGGAACCACCGCGACAACCTGAGGAGCCTGACGGGGGACCGGTTCGTTGCGAGGCGGGAGAGCCATGGTTATAGGCAAGGCCGCCGGCCCCGAAAAGATCGATAGCGTATTCTTGGCGATGCCCCGGGAATCTCCTCAGGGAACGTCCAAAGCAGAGGACCGTGGATCTTCTGCCGCAGCCGAACCGCCTCTCCCGTCAGACTCCTATACACGCGCGACCTGCAACTCCTCTCGCTCGGTCTCTTCCTTCAGGCGGGTAAAGATCATGCGACCGGCTGTGGTTTGCAGCACGCTGGTGACCACCACATCGACGTTCTTGCCGATGAAGCGCCTGGCATTGTCCACGACGATCATTGTGCCGTCGTCGAGGTACGCTACGCCCTGTCCCGCTTCCTTTCCCTCTTTCAGCACGAAGACGCGGATGGTTTCGCCCGGCAGCACGACCGGGCGCAAGGCATTGCAAAGCTCGTTGATGTTGAGTACGCGCACACCTTGCAGCTCCGCCACCTTGTTCAGATTCAGGTCGTTCGTCACGATCTTCGCGTTCATCTTTTTCGCCATGACCACCAGCTTGGCATCGACCTCTTTGACATGCGGAAAATCCTCGTCGATGACCCGCACATCTACGTCGCCCATCTTCTGGATCTTGTTGAGGATATCGAGTCCGCGGCGCCCCCGCGCCCGCTTCAGCGAATCGGAGGAGTCGGCGATATGCTGCAGTTCGTCCAGAATGAAGTGCGGGACCAGGAACGTCCCTTCGAGAAATCCGGTTTCGCAGAGATCCGCCACTCGACCGTCGATGATGACGCTGGTATCGAGCACCTTCGGGCAGACCGTGCTTCCGGTCAACTCGAAAAACTTTTGCTCGGGACTCGGAAACTTTTCTTTTCCGAACCGCGCCCCAACTACCAGACCGAGGTAGGGAAATCCGAGAAGAAACACCAATCCTCCGATGTGGAACAAGAAGGTTTGGACGTCGAACACCTCTCCCCCCACCCATTCAACCAACCCGGCCAACAGCAACCCCAACGCCAAGCCGCCGGTGCCCCCGACAATAATGCCGAATGACAGATTTCGTAACGCATATTCACCGGCGACGATGAGCCCTCCTGTGGCAGCCCCGATCGCAAACCCGTACAACCCGTAGGCCGCGTTGGCATCGTCGGCCTTGATGAACAAGGCCATGCCCGCCAACGCACTGAGAAGGACGAATATGGCTCGCATTACCATACCTTCACCTCCTCCGCGTGAGTCCCACCTCTGCGAGGCGGGTGTGGAGCAGTCCTTAGGGGCGCAGGGTTAAATAGATCGTCTGGCCCTTTCGCTTCAGTAATAAGAGGACCGCTTGATCTTTGGCAAGACCGGAAACCGCCCGCTCATAGGACTTCAGCGAACTGACGGCCTTGCGATTGACTTCCAGAATAATGTCGCCTTCCCGTACGCCCATTTCCTCCGCCGTGCTGCCGGGTTTGACGCGGACGATGACGACACCGCGATCGGTCGGCTTGAGGCCGTATCGAGAAGCCAGTTCTTCGTTCAATTCCCGGACATCGAGGTCCGATAAGACTCCCGTGGGCGCAGTCGACTCGCCGTTCTCCTCAGTGCCGGCCTGTCCCAGTGATTTTGGCTGCTCCGCGATCGTCACCTCGATCGTCTTCGGCTTCTTGTCCCGAATCAGTTTAATGGAAACCTTGCGCCCGATCGGTGTCTGCGCAACCGCGTTCCGCAAATGTGTGGGAGAATCCATCGGTTTGCCGTCATATTCGGTGATCACGTCGGCGCGCTCGAATCCCGCCTTCTTCGCGGGGCTGTCGTCCATGACGTCGCTGACCAGCACCCCCTTCGTGTCGCCGAGCCCAAATTGCGTGGCCAGTTCCGGGGTCAGATCTTGAATGGCCACACCGAGCCAGCCCCGAACCACTTTCCCCGTTTTCACGAGTTGCTCCATGATGGAGCGGGCCAAATTGCTGGGCACGGCGAATCCAATGCCCATGTTCCCCCCGCTTTGGCTGAAGATCGCCGTATTGATCCCGACCAGCTCGCCTCGCACGTTGACCAAGGCTCCGCCGGAGTTGCCCGGATTGATCGCCGCATCGGTTTGAATAAAGTCTTCATACTCGGCGATACCCATGCTGGCCCGGCCCACTGCGCTGACGATGCCCATCGTCACGCTCTGGCTCAAGCCGAACGGGCTCCCGACGGCCAGCACGAACTCTCCCACTTCCAGCTGATCGGAATCAGCCAGCGGGATCGTAGAGAGCCCCGTCGCCTCGATTTTCACCACCGCAATATCCGTCTTGGCATCGGTCCCGATCAGCTTGCCCTTGAATTCCCGTTTATCGGAGAGGAAGACGCGGATTTCATCGGCCTTGTTCACCACATGGTTGTTGGTGATGATCAACCCGTTCGGATCGACGATCACCCCGGAGCCCTGACCGCGCTCTTTCCGCTCGCGATGAGGCTGGTCGCGCTTAAAGAACTCCTCCCCGAAAAACTTCCGGAAAAAGGGATCGTCGAACGGCGAGCTTTGCGGTCCGTCACCTGACTTGCCGCTTCTGCTCGCGGCAATATTGACCACCGCGGGCTTGACCAGCTTCGCAATCTCCACGAAGTTCTTTGCGTTTCCTCCCCCCAACGGCAATTGAGGAGCACTGACGACGGGGCGGATGAGGCCGCTCGGCACCGGTTCAGGTCCGGCCGTACCGGTCGGCAACCAGCCCAGATCAGAGACCACCACCACGCCGATCACAATTCCAACGGTCACCAGTACGAAAGGAACGAGCCATGAACGATCGAGTTTCATCGGTAATCCTTATTGAATCTCGCCGGCGTAGATGCCCATGATGGTATGCAGGAACTTGATGGCTTCCGCCTTCGGCCGTTGGAACGAGTTTCGACCGATGATGCTGCCGAATCCGCCACCGTCCCGGATGGCCCTGGCTTCCTCGAAGACGTTCTTATCTTCGCTTTTTGCCCCTCCCGAGAAAATGACGATGCGATGCCCGTCGAACGCGCTTTGCACCACATGTTTGACCCGTTCGGCCAGTGTCTTGATCGCAATCTGTTCGGTTTCGTAGACTTTCTTGGCCGCCGCCTGCTCGAGATGGGCAGACGGAAGCTTGACCTTGATGAAGTGTGCGCCGAGTTGAGCGGCGATTTGCGCCGCATACGCCACGACATCGATCGCCGTCTCCCCCTCCTTGCTGAGAGCCGACCCCCGGGGGTAGGACCAGACCACGACCGCGAGACCGTTGTCTTTCGCTTCTTCGGCAATCGCCCGCAGCTGCCCATACATCGCATTGCAATGGACCGAACCGGGATAAATCGTGAAGCCGACCGCCGAACAGCCCAGGCGGAGCGCATCCTTCACGCTGCCGGTCACAGATGGCATAGGATCCTTTTCGTCGTGCAGCACATCGTGATTGTTCAATTTCAGGATCAACGGAATCTGTCCGGCGTAGTGACTGGCGCCCGCTTCTAAGAATCCCAGCGGCGCCGCATAGGCATTGCAGCCGGCGTCGATGGCCAGTTGAAAATGATAGAGCGGATTGTAGCCGGCCGGATTGGGCGCGAAGCTGCGCGCGGGACCGTGTTCGAATCCTTGATCCACCGGAAGGATCACCAGCTTTCCTGTGCCGGCCAATTTACCGCTCCGCAACAATCGGGCGATGTTGGTCTTCGTGCCTGCATTGTCGCTGCTGTACCAACTGAGAATCTCTTGCACCCGATCAGCCATTTCGTCCTCCGTCTTGACCAAATTCGGTCATACATTAATCGTCATTCGACAATCGCCGCAAGCCAGGGGAGCGGGATTACCCGCCTGCTTGAATACTGGTCTCCGCCTCGGTGACATCGTCCCGACTCCCGATGATCAGCGGCACCCGTTGGTGCAATTTCGTCGGTTCGATATCCAGAATCCGCTTCGTCCCCGTACTGGCTTTTCCACCGGCCTGTTCGACGACCAGGGCCAGAGGATTCGCTTCATAGAGCAACCGAAGCTTGCCTTCCGGCTTGTCGACTTCGCCCGGATAGAGATAAATCCCCCCGCCGAGCAGAAGCCGGTGCACGTCGGCCACGAGACAACCCGAGTATCGACCGCTATAGGGACGCCCGGTGGCTTTATCCTGTTTTTTGAGGGAGTCGATATACCCCTTCGTGCCTGACGGCCACTTATGGTAATTCCCTTCGTTGACGGCATACACCTTCCCGCGGGCCGGAATCTTGATGGCTTCGTGCGAAAGCAGGTACTCGCCGACGCCCGGATCAAGTGTAAAGCCATGGACGCCGTGGCGGGTCGTAAGGACCAGCATCGTACTCGGTCCAAACAGAAGATAGCCTGCCGCCACCTGGTCGACGCCCTTCCGCAGGAGGTCCTGTTCAACCGGCGGTTGATCGCCACCCCGCGCCGCCACGATCGAAAAAATCGACCCGAGCGGCATATTCACATCGGTGTTGGATGAGCCGTCCAGGGGATCGAACAGAACCATGTAGGGAGACTGACGCCCCTGCGTCGAAACGATGACCGGCTTCTCCATTTCTTCCGAGGCCAGTGCACAAGCCACACCGCCTTGCTGCAATACCCTTACAAACGTTTCGTTCGCAATCTCGTCGAGTTTCTTGACCGCTTCCCCTTGGACGTTGGTTTCTCCGGTCGACCCCAGGATGTTGAGCAGGCCGGCCGATCGAAGATCGCGGGCAAGCGACTTTCCGACCAGGCCGATTGCAGAAACGAGTGCCGTGAGGGCGCTCGCGCCAGACTGTGAAGGAGATGGATTCGCAGCGAGAAACTGTTCAACGGTGAGAGGCTGCTGTGTCATCGAAAGGCAGGGCCTTTATGAATCCAAGGAGACTGTGCCGGTGCAGATGGGAGTTCGACGCCAGCAAGCCCCAGATAATAAGATAATTTGAGGCAATTATAACCGGTCTCGATGGGTCGGGCAATGAAACTCCCAGTCTCTTATTTGGCCCCCCCCGCAGCAGGAAACCCGTTGACCAGGTCTGCCACGATGGAGCCAATGATCACCTTGGCCTTCATTCGGACGGGAATCCGTCGTTCGTCGGTCGTAAACCACACTCTGATGTTTCCTTGGTTGAGAAACAGGCCCTGAAACGGCATGATCACGAGCACTTGCGCGGTTTCTGCCTTCCCCCAAGGCCCTTCCAGCATCTCAATTTTTTCGACCCGCACTTCCACCTGACGGTTTTTCTTGTCGTGATGGACGTTCAACATGAGCGATGCACCGGGCTGCATGGAGAGCTGGTTGCGAACATAGTAGAGACAGGAAATCAGATCCTGGGTGCCCGGTTGAATCGGCAGGGTTTCCGTCGTCCCACCCTTCACGGCGGTCACCGTCCCTTCCTGGTGGTGGAATGTATACTCGATATCTTCCTTCTTCTTCCCCTCCCGCCGCTTAAAGATCATGTGCTGCGGCAGTTGCGTGAGAAGTTCAAACTCTGACTCCACGCGGTTATCCACAGGGAAGAATTTGGTGATCGCGGGCCTCGACTGCGCGGTCGTCACCAGTTTCGCGATCGAATGGTCGCCGGCTCCCCCCCCATCCAGCACTTCCATCACCGCCGTTCCGGCCAGGATATTCAGCCAGGAAATTTCATAGGTTAGTCGTTCACCGGTCTGAACGGCCTGTTTAAGAGAAGGCTCCGCGGCAACCGCCACTGGTCGCTGCCCGCCTATCACGACGGCAACGACCAAGACGAGAGGAAGTACATTCCGGTACATGAAAAGGGTGACTTGTTGGGATCGGCAGGGACTGCGGACGGCTAATGATCGAACGTGCGTTTGACTTCAGCCAACTCCCCCTCAACCACCGCGCGGATGGCAGCCAGACGCTCAGGGGAAGTGGCCTCAAATCGTAATACCAACGCCGGTTGCGTATTGGAGGCCCGGATAAGTCCCCATCCGTCCTCGAAGATGGCGCGCACGCCGTCAATCGTAACGACATCGCGCACGATAAACCGATGGGGACCGATCGGCTGGCGGGATTTTGCATAGGCGGTCAAGCGGTCCTGGACTTTTTTCACCAGATCGAACTTGATCGCGTCCGGCGTATCCACGCGAATTTCCGGTGTGACCGACGTCACGGGCAGATCGGCCACCAAAGCCGACAATGGCTTTCCGGTCTTGGCGAGAATCTCGATCAGGCGGCAGGAGGCGTAAATCGCGTCGTCATAGCCGAAGTAGCGATCAGCAAAGAACATGTGCCCGGACATCTCACCGGCGAGCACCGCCTTTTCGCTCTTCATCTTGGCCTTAATCAGCGAGTGACCGGTTTTCCACATGATCGGACGGCCGCCGCGTTCGGCGATGTCGTCGTACAGACATTGAGAGGCTTTGACTTCGGAAATAATCGTGCTGCCTGGTTTCACGGCAAGGATATCCCGAGAATAGACGACCATCAGACGATCGCCCCACAGGACATTGCCTTGTTCATCGATCGTCCCGATGCGATCAGCATCCCCGTCATACCCGATGCCGACATCAGCCTTGTGTTGTTTCACCGCCCGGACCAAGTCGTCCAGATTCTCCAGGACCGTCGGATCGGGATGGTGATTCGGGAATCGGCCGTCAAGGTCGCAAAAGAGCCCGGTTACGCGACAGCCCAGGATCTCCAAGGCCTCCTTGGCCACCAGGGCCGCGGCGCCGTTGCCGCAATCGATGACCACGTGCAATTGCTTGGCGTTCAAGCCGGCAAAGCTTTTCCTGATATAGGCAAGGTACTCCGGGATGATCGGATGTTCCGACAGTGTTCCCTGGCCGGAGACGAAATTCCCCGCCTCCATCACCCGGCGAAGGTCTTGAATCGCCTCCCCATGGATGGCTTCCTTCCCGACGCAAACCTTGAAACCGTTATACTCCGCCGCATTATGGCTCCCCGTAATCATGATGCCGCCCTCGACGGGCAGCTGAAACAGAGAGAAGTACAAGAGCGGGGAAGGACAGATACCGATGTCGATCACGTTCAAGCCGCCGGCCAGCAGGCCTTTGACCAGGGATTTGAAGAGAGCCGGCGAACTCAACCGACCGTCCCGCCCGACTGAAACGCTCTTCACTCCCCGGTCTTTGACATAGGTGCAGTAGGCACGGCCCAGCTGTTCGGCGATCGCTTCCGTCAATTCATTTCCGACGATGCCGCGCAGATCGTATTCTCGAAACAAAGCCATGTTACCTCGATAGAAAGTGACAAAGTTTGAAAGTGCAAAAGTTATTCAAAAACACAAATGGCCTGATTCCAACTTTATAACTTTCGAGCTTTCATACTTTTGAACTCCGGGGCGCTTCCACGCCCCGTCCGTAATCATCTTTGAAACGGACGATGTCGTCCTCGCCCAGATAGGGACCGTTCTGGACCTCTATGATGTGTAACGTGTCCTGCCCAGGATTTTCCAAACGGTGTCTGGTTTCTACAGGAATGGCAGTGCTCTGACCGACCTGCAGATCGAAGACCTCTTCTCCTCTGGTCACACGAGCTGTTCCGGTGATCACCACCCAGTGTTCGCTCCGCTTGTGGTGCAGTTGCAAAGACAATCGTCCTCCGGGATTGACGGTGACCCGCTTCACCTTGTACCCCGGCCCCTCTTCGAGAACCGTGTAGGAGCCCCAGGGCCGATGGACGGTCAGATGCTCGAGATGTTCCGGCGCGCCTTGTTGTTTGAGAATCTCCACGATCTTCTTGACGTCCTGGGCGCGGGATTTCGGACAGACGAGGGTCGCATCAGGTGTATCCACCACCACCATATCCGTCAGGCCGATCGTCGCAACCACTCGGCGATCCCCATAGACAATCGACCGTCGGCTGTCGATATCGACGACACGACCGCCCACGACGTTGCCCAATTTGTCTTTGGGAGCCACTTCATCCAAACTGCCCCAACTCCCCACATCGGACCATCGAAAGCCGACCGGTACCACGGCGGACTTCGTGGACTTTTCCATCACTCCCGTGTCGATCGAAACCGACGGCAGCTTTCGATATTCCTCATCGATGGCGGCTCTGGATGCGCCCTGCTCCAGCAATCGGCTGATTTGCTCGATCCCGCGCGAGAGGGCCGGTTGATATCGGCGAACCTCTTCGAGAATCGTCGCGGCGCGCCAGACAAACATGCCGCTGTTCCAATAGTAGTGGCCGGCCTTGAGATACTGGGACGCTTTGACGACGTTCGGCTTTTCGACAAATCGATCGACCGGATACCCTTTCAGCGTTCCCTGCTTGGCCAACACGCGCTTCCGATCCGGTTTGATATAACCATATCCGGTTTCAGGGCGAATCGGCTTGATTCCGAACGTGACCAACAGGCCTTGCGTCGCCAGGCTCGACGCCAGCGACACGGCCGCATCGAACTCCCGCTGACCTTTTACGATATGGTCAGCAGGGACCACCAGCATGACGGCATTCGGGTCCCGGCGCACGAGTTCCAACGCCACCAGCGCGATGGCCGGAGCGGTGTTTCGCCCTTCCGGCTCAAGCACGAAATTGTCTTTCAATGCGTCCTTCCACTCGCTCAGCTGCACCCGGATAGATTCCGCCTGGGCGGGATTCGTCGAGATCATGACCCGGTCCGGAGGCGCATCGCTCACCACGCGCCGCATGGTTTGCTGAATCAGAGTTTCATCCCCCATAATCCGCAGCAGCTGTTTCGGGAAGAGTTGCCGGCTCAGCGGCCAAAATCTGGTACCGCTTCCGCCGGCCATGATCACCGGATACAGATGATTATTCAGCGCGAGGTTCGTCCTGCTTTGTCTGAGAGAACCCATAACGTGAATCTCCTGCTCTCCAAACAGCTACAAACGTTTCCCGGAACTTGGCACTTGGAACTTCGAACCCCGGGCCTCCAGAATCATCTCGATGACTTCCCGGACCGCACCCTCACCGCCCTTCTTCGAACAGACGTGATCCACCACCGCGGCCACTTGCGGCATCCCGTCAGCGGGTGTCGCGGAAAATCCCACCGCCTTCAAGGTCTCCAGATCGTTGACGTCGTCCCCGATGTAGGCCACCTGGTCCAGCGAAAGCCCATGGCGCGCTGCCATCTCACGCACGAGCGACAACTTGTCCATTACACCTTGGTGCACTTCCGGTATGGCGAGCTTCTCTGCGCGCCTCGCCATCAGTTTAGTCCGCTCCTGCGTCACGATGGCCGTGATGATGCCGGCCCGCTGCAATAGTTTGATTCCCATGCCGTCCCGGGTGTTAAACTTTTTCCACTCATCCCCGGATTCGGCATAATACATTCCGGCATCGGTCAAAACTCCGTCCACATCCGTGGCAAAAAGACGAATGTCTTTCAGAGCGGATGCTGAGAACTTCTTTACCTGTCGTTTTCTGCGAGGCGCCATGCCCGTGAATTTTCGCGAAACCTGTTACTGAGCCATCTTACTGACCCGATGAAGCAGTTCAACTAAAAATCGAGATCGGCAATGGATCTGAGCCGCTCGAGGAGCCAACCCGCACATTAACTTGCGGCCGGCGCCGGATGCAGCATGGGCTTCATAAATCTGGCCAGCGCATCCTGCCAGTGGGGAAGCGGTTCGCACAGCATAGAGAACCGCTGCTGCGATAAGACTGAATAGGCAGGCCTTTTCGCCGGCCGTCCGGCCTGAGCCGTTGTGATCGGCTTTACGACAGTCGTCAATCCCATCTGTCGGACAATCGCTTCGGCCAAATCGTGCCAGGTACAGTCGCCGCTGTTGGTCACATGACAGAGGCCGCGCGCATCCAAGGCCAACAGCTTCTTCATGGCCCTGGCCAGGTCTTCCGCATTGGTAGGGCATCCTCGCTGATCCGCCACGACTTCTAGCGAAGGTTTTTCATTTGCGAGCCGCATGATGGTTTTGACGAAATTCTGCCCTGCATAACCGTAGAGCCAGGCCGTCCGTACCACCAACGTGTTCCGGCACAGCTTCACCGCCGCTTGCTCGCCCTCATACTTCGACAGGCCGTATTGATTGAGTGGATGGGGCACATCATCTTCCGTGTAGGGGGTCTTTTTCTCGCCGTCGAAGACGTAGTCTGTCGAAACGTAAAGCAGTCTGGCTTGAAGGGCTTCCGCAGCGCGGGCGACGAAGGTGGTCCCTTGGACGTTGACGGCTCTGGCGCGATCGGGCTCACGCTCGGCCCCGTCCACGTTCGTGTAGGCGCCGACGTGCAGGATGACCTCAGGACGGGCTGTTAAGATCTGCTCTTCACAGGCGGGATCGGCCAAATCGAAATCAGGTAGGTCCTTCAGAATCAACTCTTCCCCTGCCAACGCCTGCTGAAGCGCATGCCCCAGCTGCCCATTCGCACCGGTGATTAAAATGCGCATAGTTCAATGTGGGGGTACGGGGGTAGAGGGATAACGGGATAGAACCGGGACACGCCTATCACATCCCCTAACCACTACCCCATGACCCCACTATCCCGTTAACCCTTTCTTGCCACCCCTTCCCTCAGACGCTTTCCATACATCTCTTCGTAATACCCGCGGAATTCTCCGGACTTGATCGGGCGCCACCAGGACTCATTCTGCCGGTACCACTCCACCGTTGCCTGGAGCCCCAGGTCGAACGGAACCGCCGGCTGCCAGCCGATTTGACGCAACTTTCGACAATCGACCGCATACCGCCGGTCATGTCCGGGGCGGTCCTGCACAAATCGAATGAGACTGTTCGGCTTTCCCAGACAGGCCAACATCCTCTCGGCGACCGCAATATTCTCCCGTTCGTTTCCACCGCCGATATTGTAGACCTGACCCGGTTCCCCGTGCAGAAACACGTGCTCAATGGCGGCACAATGATCCTGTACCGCCAGCCAATCCCGACGCTGACGCCCGTCGCCGTACAGCGGCAAGGCCTGATCATCGATAGCATTGGTCACGAAGAGCGGGATGAATTTCTCCGGGTACTGGTTCGGTCCGTAGGTGTTGCTGCCTCTTGTCACCAGGACCGGAAATCGATAGGTCGCCCAGTAGCTGAGCGCCAACAGGTCTCCGCCGGCTTTGCTGGCTGAATAGGGGCTGCGGGGAGCAAGCCGATCGTCTTCGGTCGACATTCCGGTTTCGACGCTGCCGTACACCTCATCGGTACTCACTTGCAGAAACCGTTGCAGGCCGGCGCGCCGCGCCTCCTCCAGCAGCACACCGGTTCCCACCACGTCCGTCCTGGCGAAACTCCCGGGATCGAGGATCGAACGATCGACGTGGGTTTCAGCCGCGCAGTTGATGATCCCTTCGATACGGTGTTCACGCAGCAGCCGTTCGACGAGCGGTTGATCTCCGATATCCCCATGGACAAAGGCGTAGCCCGATCGGCCTTCGAGGTCCTTCACGTTGGCAGGATTGCCCGAATACTTGAGCGCATCCAGATTGACCACTTCGTGGCCGCCCTGGACGACCAGACGGCGGACGAGATGCGAGCCGATGAATCCCGCACCGCCGGTTACGAGGATTCGCACAGCGAATCCTCCGGGGTAGCGGGATAGAGGGATAACAGGGCAGTGTAAGACCCGGGATACAGGGGTGCCGGGCTAAATGGACAACGATAACTCCGCACCATCCACATACTCGCATTACCTTTATGTGTCACTCTTTCCTTTGCTTTTCAGGGAACGCAAGAATGAGTTGAGCATCCGGCTGATTCTTTCGGCTTTTGTCTCAAACTGGTCATAATGTGACGACTCAATATACTGGAGATCTCTCGCCAGTAAACCATGATACCGGGTCTCTTCAAGACTCGCTCTTGCCGTGATTAAGAACTGTATGTACTCCTTCCTGGAGTAACGGGCATTTCCCTCGACGATATTGGTCGGGACGGAAGAAGCCGCCCTACACATTTGACCCGTTAGCCGAAACTTCTCATGGTCAGGAAAAGAACTCGTCATCTTGTAAACATCCAGCACCATTTGATGCGACAACTTCCAGACTTCAAGCTCCCTCCAATGCATCTTGTTTCTGCCCGCTACCTCTCTATCCCCTTACCCCGCTATCCCTCTACCCCGCCCATCTTGTTGGCGCCGGTCCGACTCACCAGCTGATTGGCGAGATAGAGCGATTCGATCGTGCCGGCATCGGTCCACCATCCTTCCAGCACGTCCCAGGTGAGAGTCCCAGCGGCGATATAGGCGTTGTTGACGTCGGTAATTTCCAACTCGCCCCGGCCGGACGGCTTGAGCGTTTTAATGATGTCGAAGACCGTGGCATCGTAGAAGTACATTCCTGTGACCGCATACGAAGACCGCGGATTGGCCGGCTTCTCCTCGATCTTCACCACATGCCGGCCTTCAAGAACCGGCACCCCGAACCGTTGGGGATCTTTCACCTCTTTCAGGAGAATCTTGGCGCCCTTCTGCTGCTGCCTGAACGATCGCGCCGCCGCAACAATATTTCCTTCAATAATGTTGTCGCCTAACATGACACAAACAGGCTCTCCGTCCGCAAAATGCTCAGCCAGCCTCAGCGCGTCTGCGATACCCCCCTCCCCTTCCTGATAGGTATAATTGAGGCGTTTGAGGCCGAATTCCTTTCCATTGCCGAGAAGTCTCAGAAAATCCCCGGCGCTGTTCCCGCCCGTTACCAGCATCACCTCATCAATTCCGGCATTCGCCAGAGTCTGAAGCGGATAGTAAATCATGGGCCGATCATAGACCGGCAAGAGATGCTTGTTGGTGACTTTCGTCAGCGGGAGCAGCCTCGTCCCCAATCCGCCTGCCAGTACGACCCCTCTCATCATTGACTCACCCTTCAGGGATTCTTAGACATTGCACAAGCCCTAATCCATCTCTGAGAATACCATGAGGCTTCTTTCATCCTACAAGCAGAATGAATTCCTGCAGCCCCGCTTGCCTTTATCGATTTGTCACTGACTCTCAGGAGGTAGGCTGAACCTTCCGGACAAAGGGTGGTTGGTAACTCGGCACTGCCTCCTGAAGACGGCGGATCGCTGCCTCATCGTCTCCATCATTCACCGCCGTCTCGAGATGCATGATTGATTGCTCAATGCCTTCGAACGACGGCACGTCATTTTTGACGGCGCGTCGAATCTTCGGATGGGAGGTCGGCTCGACCTGCTCCGACTCTTCAAACAATTCTTCGAATAACTTTTCCCCCGGACGCAAGCCGGAATAGACAATGCGGATATCCTGGTCCGGCACGAGCCCCGACAGGACGATCATGTTCTTGGCCAGATCCGCAACCTTAATCTGTTCTCCCATATCCAGCACAAACACATCTTCACCATGGCCCAACACACTGGCTTGCAGCACCAGCTGCACGGCCTCCGGAATCGTCATAAAGAAGCGCCTGATGTCCGGGTGCGTGACGGTGACGGGCCCTCCGTGCTGAATCTGTTCCGTAAAAATAGGCACGACGCTGCCGTTGCTCCCCAGCACATTCCCGAACCGGACCACTGTAAACTTCGTCTGCCCCTTCCGGTTGAGGCTCTGGATAAATTCTTCGGCCACTCGCTTGGTCGCGCCCATGACGCTCGTTGGATTCACGGCCTTGTCCGTGGAAATCAGAACAAACCGCTCGACACCTGCCGCCAACGCCGCTTCCGCCACCGTTTTGGTCCCGAGCACATTGTTGCGCACCGCTTCCTTTGGGTTCAGCTCCATCAATGGCACATGCTTATGCGCCGCCGCGTGAAAGAGGATCTCCGGGTTAGTCTGCGTGAGCACTTCGGTCACTCGATCATGCACCGTTATGTCTCCGACTGCCGTGACAAACTTCACCAGAGGATATTTTGCCCGCAATTCAAGGTCCAGGGCATGTAACCCGTTCTCATATCGCTCAAAAAGCACCAGCAGTGCCGGCCGATACTGCGCAATCTGCCGGCACAGTTCGGATCCGATCGATCCCCCGGCGCCCGTCACCAATACGCGCTTTCCCTCGAGCAACGGATGCAATTCCTGAAGATCGGTTTGGACCGGTTCCCGTTGCAGCAGATCCTCCAGACTCATCGGCCGGATCTGTCTCAACGCTGCCGGATCGGCCAGCAGTTGTTTCACGCTTGGCAGAACTTTGATGGGAACCTTACACCCTTCTGCGGCAGAAATGATTCGCTGCTTGAGGGTGTGTGTTGCTGAGGGAATGGCCACGATGATCTCGTGGGCGACCAGAGTCCTGCTCAAGGTGGAAATATCCTCGATCCGCCCGACAACCGGTACGCCGTGAATCTTCATCCTGCGCTTAATAGGATCGTCGTCCACCAAACCGACCGGGCGGTAGTGATAGCCCGAGTCGCTCAGCATATCCCGGACCAATAACTCTCCCGCATGTCCCGCTCCCACGATCAAGACTCTTCTTGCCGATGGACTTAGGACCTGAAGCCATTCGCGGAACCAGCGAACGGCCAGACGAATTCCAGCAAGGTACAAACCGCCTAATAGCCCCGTGAGAATGATCACGGAACGGGGATAGGCGACCCATCCCAAGACCCACTGTAAGACGACAAATGAAACAGCCGAACTGGCAATCGAGGCCCACAGAATGCGGCCAAGATCATGGAGACCGACGTACCGCCAGAGTCCCTGCTGAATTCCGAATACGAACGTTCCGAGTCCAAATATCGCGAGGACGATCGGCAGACCTTGTAGAAACAATTGCAGATAGAACGGGGAAATTTCCCCGTCGAACCTGAGCGCAAACGCAGAGAGATTGGCCAGCGCGATCAGACTGAGCTGCGTACAGACGACCAAGATCGACCGGTATCGTACGAGAAACTCCCCATATCGACCAATGAACCATTGAAATACCAGGATGATGGGCTGTCTCATGTCAACTCGGGCCACTTGTCTGTTGCACAAGTCTATTAGTTGGGGAGTATTGCAGCACGGCTATTGCGAGCAATACCCAAAAGAACACGGCCAACGAACCTACCAGCATCTGATCGAACTGTAATCGGCAGAGCAAGCCGACTAGACTACCAACCGAGCCTGCCAGAACAGATCTCTGCATCCAATGCTTTGCAATCCCATATTCTTTAATGGTTCTTGTAATCAGGGAATAATACAACCAGCCAAACAGCAGCATCCCGGGCAGGCCCACATGAAGCGCCAAGTACAAGAATATGTTGTGCGTTCCGGCGCGTCTTACCGGCGCATGTCCAGCGGTCACCACTTCCTGTTCTTCCCCATATAGCAACGGATAGCTATGTGCCCCGTAGCCAATCCCAACAAGCCCATGCCTACCGATCTCCGAAAGGGTAAATCCCCAAATATCAAATCGGTGGATGACCGACGAGATGCGGGTCTGAACCGGGATAGATGCTCTCGCATCACGCAGTGGATCCCCCCCATTATTCAGGTCCACCTTGGCCGCGAACAAGAGCGTAGCAAGCGCGCAGGCCGTGATAACCCCAGCGACAATCTTTGCTTTCACAGATTGAAGCACCCATGCCAATACCCACAGTTCAACGAGAAACGCTAAAAGACCGGCTCGAGATTGGGTGATGATCAGGCAGCTTGCCACCAATATCGATGCACCGACAGCCGCCAATCTTAGCATGCGGGGCCCGGTTCCAAACGGAAGGACAAATGCGAAAGGAAATACCATCACCAGGAATGTTGTGAGCCAGACCTCCGAAGGAAAAAAAGACTTCACCGCTTGACCGTCAGCGGGATCAAACTGCGTCAGACCGTAACCGGCTACAACAATCGTTATAGCCCCAATGACAGAAAAGAGCACCTGCTGATACCGTCTCTCTCTTAGGAAATGCAGGGCCGCATAGAAGAGCACCATGTGCTGAAGCAGTTTTCCATACTCCTTCAAGCTGTACAGCGGGGATACAGAAAACGGGAGCGTCACTCCTATCCACAGCACAAAGGCAAACACCATTGGATCGTACGGTGTCCGCACATAGAACAGTTTTCGGTTAAGCGCACACCAGATAAGCAGTAACCCGAGCAGAACGAGAAATCCGTTTCTCTCCAGGACGAGAAGCGGTTTGAATGGCAGGGCGGCGACATATCCAATAAGAAGTCCGCGAATGACGGTCTGAAGAACGCTTCGCATCCAGAGATTCAAGCAGGGAGAATCGGAGACCACTTCCGCGCTCATCATCACACCACCCGCCCCTTCGCTCCCTCTTCCAACCTATTCACCAGACCGGCCAGCGCAAGGAACAACCCGGCCCACACTCCAAGGATAATCAACCGTTGCCGTTCGGCCGCTGCATGATACAAGAG
>DATGEA010000249.1:0-2692 GCA_035310605.1 Nitrospira sp.
CATCCAGGCGTTGGCGATCGTGATTTCGGTGACCTTCGCGTTCGTGGGGACCTTCGTGATTTTGAAGCTGGTCGACGGAATGATGGGTCTCTGTGTGAGTGAGGAAGAGGAGCGAATGGGCTTGGATCTCAGTCAGCATGATGAACGGGCCTATTCGTAGAATATGGGGTGAGTAACAAGAAGGAGGAAGATAGTGATTGACCCGAAGAGAGATTGCAGCAGCAGGCACCAAGGAAGACTCGGCGTTGCTGGTCGGACCATCGTGGTCATGATGCTGGGAACCATGGTCGCCCTCACAGGGTCAGTCGCAATGGCGCAGGACGCGCCGGCGCCACCTGCCCAAACAGTTGCCGGCGCCGCATCCCCTGTTCTCAAGATCGATACGGGGGATACAGCCTGGGTGCTCACTTCCTCCGCGCTCGTCTTGGCCATGACGATGCCGGGGTTGGCGTTGTTCTACGGAGGGCTCGTCCGGAGCAAGAACGTCCTGGGAACGATCATGCATAGCGTGATCATTCTCTGTCTGGTCAGTCTGATCTGGATTCTATTCGGATATAGCCTGGCCTTCGGTCCCGATAAGGGGGGCGTCATCGGGGGCTTGGAGTGGATCGGGCTTAGCGGGGTCGGAAGCGACCCGCACCCAACCTACGGGCCGACGATCCCGCATCAAGTGTTCATGGTGTTTCAACTCATGTTTGCCGCCATTACGCCGGCGCTGATTACCGGCGCATTTGCGGAACGAATGCGTTTTTCAGCGCTGTTGCTGTTCGCGGCCCTCTGGTCCGTGGTGGTGTACACTCCGGTGGCCCATTGGATTTGGGGCGGCGGATGGTTGGGCAAGATGGGCGCGTTGGATTTTGCCGGTGGCGCGGTTGTGCATATCAGTTCAGGCGTCAGTGCCCTGGTCTGCGCTCTTGTTCTGGGGCATCGCAAAGGATACGGAGTGGAATACATGGCGCCGCATAACCTTCCCTTCACGTTGTTGGGGACAGGCCTGCTGTGGTTTGGCTGGTTCGGTTTCAACGCAGGCAGCGCGCTGGGGGCCAACGGGGTCGCGGGCGGCGCGTTCCTGGCGACTCATGCTGCAGCAGCCACGGCGGCGCTCGTGTGGATGTGGGCGGAATGGGTCCATCGTGGTAGACCGACCGTGCTTGGCGTCGCGAGCGGTGTCGTTGCCGGCTTGGCAACCGTGACGCCTGGAGCGGGATTTGTCGGGACGCTCTCAGCGATCGTAATTGGCGCATTTGCAGGGATTTTGTGTTATTTCGCCGTTGTTTGGAAGGGACGGATGGGCTATGATGACTCGCTCGATGTCGTGGGAATTCATGGCGTCGGCGGTGTGTTCGGCATTCTCGCAACGGGGATATTCGCCTCAAAAGCGGTCAATGCGGGCGGGGCCGACGGATTGTTCTTTGGGAATGCGGCCCAGTTAGGGACTCAAGCCATCACAGTGATCGCTGTGGGTCTCTTCTCCGTCATCGGCACCTGGCTTATCTTGCGGGTGGTTGATGCGCTGGTCGGGCTGCGGGTTTCTCAGGAAGACGAATCAACCGGATTAGACCTCAGCCAGCACAATGAACGAGGGTATTCTTAAGCTGATGCTGGCTTCACAAACATTGATGACACAAGGCTGATGACCCGGGCCCATCGGACCGTTGAGAGAGGGGCTCCGGGTGAGTCAGGCAAGGAGGCAGGCACATGAAACTGATCGAAGCGATCGTGAAACCGTTCAAGTTGGATGAAGTCAAGGACGCGCTTCTGGAAATGGGCGTCCAGGGCATGACGGTCACGGAAGTGAAGGGATTTGGCCGCCAGAAGGGACATAAAGAAACCTATCGCGGTCAGGAATACACGATCGAGTTTGTGCCGAAAGTGAAAATCGAGGTGGCTGTCACGGATGCGCAGGTACCCCGTGTGATCGAGACGATTACCAGGGCGGCGAAGACGGGCAGCATCGGGGACGGGAAGATTTTTGTGCGTGACCTCAGCGAAGCAGTCCGTATCAGAACCGGCGAAACCGGAGAGACGGCATTGTGACGATCGGATGGAAACAGGAGGGGTCCATCCCCTCAGCGCAGGAAATCGATGCCGCGAACCTTGGCGGCTTTCTGGCGGAGCAACGCCGTCTGATTGGCCAGCGGGTCATGGGCGGGGCCTCCGGTGCGGAGACGCTTGCCGCGATGACTGAGCTGGTGGACGGTCTCATCGTGGGGCGGTATCGCGACGCGGTCCGGCACGGCGGTGAGGCGTTAGCCAACGCCGGTCTTCGCCAGTGTTGTGTCGTGGCCTTGGGCGGCTATGGGCGGCGCGAGTTGGCGCCTCATTCCGATATCGATCTCATGTTTCTCTTCCGGCCCGGTTCGGAGGAGGCCGCGAAGGCCTTCGTGCGCGCGGTGCTTCACCCGCTCTGGGACTGCGGATTCCAGGTCGGACACAGTGTGCGGACGATCGCGCAGAGCATCGAGCTGGCTGAAACAGACACGACGGTGAAGACCTCCATGATGGACGCCCGGTTTCTCGCCGGCAGCTCCGACCTGTTTCAGGAGTTTCATCACCGGTATCTGCGAAAGGTGGTCACCAAGAAGACGGACGCCTTTCTTGATCAGAAGCTCGAAGAGCGTCGCCGTGAATATGAGAAGTTCGGCGAAACGGTGTATTTGCTTGAACCGAATGTCAAGAAAAGCAAGGGCGG
>DATGEA010000250.1:0-4511 GCA_035310605.1 Nitrospira sp.
TTGAATTACAGCCCCCGCATTGCTACAATGCCCAAATTATTTTCCCGGCATCGGATTGATGGCACTGACAACTCCCCACAGCAAACCAGCCGCTGAGACGCAACTTGTACGGACCCTCACGTCGGTCTTGAACGAATTGCCGGTTGATGCCGCCCTGGCCGCCGTGTTTCACCGCGAAAACGGTCCGCTGGTCGGCCATGCGGTGCGGGGCTTCACCGCCCGCGAGACGCAAGCCATTCTCCGAACGCTCTCCGCACCGGCCCTCGTTGCCGTCAATCCCTCCCACGAACAAGACGGCGGACGGACCATGCGACTCCGCATGATTACACCTGGTGCCAAATCCCTGCTGGGTATTCCGCTCAAGTACCGGAATCGAACGTACGGGTTCCTGGTGATCGGACGCAAAGAGAGCGCGGCCTTTACGAAAAAAGAAAAGGGCCTCATGGAGCAGGCCAGTGAGGACGTCACCAAAGCCTTGGACCGCGACGGCCTCTTCGATTTGAACGTGGTCCTCAGCCGGCCTCTTGTCACGAACGAGCCGGCTCCTGCCGCCCCCTCGGCCGCCGAAATGTTTGCCGCCCCGGTGTCGCAACTGACTCCCCAACTCCAGGAGCAGATTACTGCAGTGCTCTCGGAGGCCAACCAGATCGTCCCCTATGATCGGGCATGGGTCTGCCACTATGATCCTATCGCCGGCAACGTGGAAGTGCTGGGCATGGCCGGCGATCTCAAAGGGGAGCAAAAAGACAGCAAGAAAGACATGAAACCCGGACATCGCCTGACACTGGACAGTTCAGCCGCAGGCTGGACGATTCGGCACCGCAAGCCGCGTGTCGATCACGATCTGGCTTCCACCCAGGGCCGTTTTCTCGATCATAAACAACTGTTCAAGGACCGGTTCCTCTCCTCGCTGGTCTTCCCTTTCTTTGTCAGAGGGCAGGTCGGCGGGACCCTCACGCTGGCGTCACGGGAAGCCGGACGGTACCAGCCGACGGATGCGCGGACGCTCGAACCCGTGATTTTGAAGCTCGCTGATATCCTGCAGGCACCGGCACAGGCTGTCGCATCCCCTGCACCGGCGGCTGGAAACGGCGATACCCCTGTCGCAGCCGAAGCGCAGGTCCCAATCCCTCTGGAACCCGTCATCCGCAAACAAGAACGACAAGCCGCAATCGGCGAATTCAGTGCGTTCCTGGCGACCGAAGTGCGTGAACCTCTCGGTTCGATCCGTGCCCAGCTTGAGGAAGTCACGGGAGAAGGCATCCTCGACTTCGATCCGCAGACGCGGGTCGAAAATGCCATGCGTGACTTGATCCGTGTTGAAGCAATCCTCAACGAAATTCTCGACTTTGCGAAGCCGCTGGAGCTCAATCGACGTTTGGTCCGCATTCCGGAAGTTATCGAAAGCGCACTCACCGTCGTGGCCACGGATCTTGAAGTGACGAGAATTCAGGTCGTCAAGGAATATGCACCGATCCTCGCACCGGTCCGCGGTGACGAGGCCAAACTCCAGCAGGTCTTCCTGAGCATCTTCAAGAACGCCGGCGAAGCCATGACCCCGGGCGGTCGCCTCGACATCCAGGTGACCCAGCATCGCGCCGGGCGCGGCGTCGAGGATCAGATCCTCATCAAGAACGATGGCGCTCCGATCCCGACTGAAATCGTCGATAAGGTTTTTGAACCTTTCTTCACGACAAAGAAAGCGGGAACCGGCCTCGGGCTCGCAACGGTGAAGAAGATCGTCGAAGAACATGGCGGCTCCATTGCCATCGGCAGTGCCCCCGGTGAAGGCACAACCGTGACAATCCGTCTGCCCGGCGTCAGCCGGGGCCCGGCCTTCCGGCACCGGGGGCGGGGACGCCGCCCGCCACGCCGCGGGAATTAGCGCCTAACTCCCTTGTTTTCTTCGGATTTTCCCCTTACAGATAAGCCCGTCGCATGCTAATGTACCCGCACGGCGCCAAGGGGTTGATGTGCCTTGACAGAGGTAGGCCCTAGTGGCTATGATCCCGGCCACTTGATTAGATTTTTTTAAGAGTTCCGACTCAACACACGGCAATCCTTTCACCCACCATTATTCAAAGGAGAGGGGTATGAAGCTTCTAATCGGCACTGTTGCAACAGTCTCCGGTGTCCTGTTTGCGCTGTCCATGGCTTCGGCCAATCCGGCGCTACTCCCCAAGCATGAGGGCTACCCGATGAAGAACAGCGGAAGCCCCGTCACCGGTCAACCGACGGCGAATGACCCGGGCCAGTCGGATGCCCGCGGTGATTCCACACTGCTCAAGTCGGCCGCCTTTGACGACAAGCACGTCAAGCAAGACCTCAAGAAGACCGACAATGCGCGTATCACTGCAAATGAAGGAGCCGGTCGGCTCCCGAAAGTGCAGGGTCCGCAGATCCAGATTGCGCCGCCGGTCACCTCCGCGACCAAGATCACCGGCGATCGCAAGATCGAATAATTAGGTATTTGACGTTTCTATGAACAAGGGGGAAGTCGTGCGCTGCACGGCTTCCCCCTTGTTATTTTCCCCTCAAATTTTTCTCGCTTCGCTGAGGCTTACCGGTCTTCCTCTTGTTCACTCAATCGAAAACGCCAGGGCTTCTTGGCCCAGGTCCCGGCGTAATCCACCCCAATTCTCGGAAAAGTCCCGACCGATCCTCGTTCCAACTTCTTCCCCCGATCCTCAAACCACAGCCGCTCGCCAATTGTGAGATCGAACCGATTCAGGGATCGATCAATCTCGAGCGCGCGGCAGAGCCGTCCGGGCCCATCGACAAGCCCGTCCTCCAACTCGATTGCCCTGATCAGAATCGCGGCAGGGTGATCTTCCCGCTCTGTGACCACATTGAGGCAATGATACATGCCATAGATCAGATAGACGTATGCGATCCCCGCGGGACCGAACAGTACATCGGTTCGTGGCGTTCGGCCTTTGGATGCATGACAGGCCTTATCCTCGGGCCCAACATATGCCTCCACCTCGATGATTTTTCCGGCTACCTTCCCTCGGCCGTTCTCCCGCACCAGGTACTTTCCCAACAGCGATCGAGCGACGATCAGCGTCGGGCGATTGAAATAGGCTCGTGTGAGAGTACGTCGCATGGCAATTGTGAATGATGAATGTCGAATGTTAAATGGTCGGAATCGAATCATGCAATTCAAAATTCACCATTAACCAATCAGCAGTAACAGCAGGACGGCTTAGAAATACCACGCCAGCCCCCCCATAAACATACGCGGGTTGCCCGGCACAAAATGAATCGCGTTTTCGGCTGAAATTGTCTCGTTCCTCAGCTGAGAAGTAAAAGCAAAAATCGCCTGCTCCCATTTGGTATTGAAGAGATTCTGGATGAAAAGAAAGGCCTCCATGCGACCGTGTGGGAGCTTAATCGGAAGTTGATAGCGTTCCGATAAGTCGAAATTGATCCAGGCAGGCGATTTCACGCTGCGATCTTCTATCAACGGTCTTACTCCCAAATACGTCGCTTGGATTTGCGATGTTAACCCTTCCGGCCACTTGAGAAGCACCGCCCCATACGCCGTCAATTCCGGAGCCAGCGGAATGGCATTCCCGTTCCGGAATTCGGCTTTCGTCCAGGTGAAACTGCCGTTCACATACAGCGGACCCCAGATCTGGCCGCGCGCAGCGACTTCCACGCCACGACGCCGGCTGGCCCCCCGAATTTCCGTCGTGCCGTCGTCGCCGGCGAACACCAGTTCCGATTGGAGATCAAGTTGCCAGGCCGTGGCGATGAATTCGAGACCGTCCGATCCCCAAGGTTTCGACCGGATTCCGACTTCATAGCTCCTGGCACGGGCGAGCGGCGAAGCGCCGGGTCCGACCGCCGACCGCGCATCATTACTGTGATAGCCTTCGCCATAGTTGGCGAAGAATTCTGTAGCGGCCCATGGGCCCAGAATCAGATTCATTTTCGGCAGCACAATACCTGACGAAGACCTCCCGGCCGGTCGGTCTGTGCAGGTGGCGCAACGGTTGCGCACATCAAAGGTGAACGTTTCGCCGCGTAACCCTCCTGCCAGCCGCATCCAGGAAGCGGGCTGGATCTCTGCTTTCACATATGGCGCATAGGATCCTTCAAGCACATCACTGTCCGTGATCGTGCCGGTGGGCGTCCGCTTCGTCTGTGTGCCAAAACGTGCGTGAATGTTGTCCACACGGCTCTGGATGCCGATCGTCCCAACGGTCGGCATGCCCAACAGGTCTGCCTTCTGCTTGTAGCCGATGTCACCCCCGTACATGACCCGGCGATCGGATTGCTGAATGCCGTCGCCATTGACGGGGTCGTTTAGAAAGAACGTGAAATTCGTGAACAGGTCCAGCCGATAGTATTGGCCATAGGCGTTGGCGAAGAATTGGCCGTTCGAGGTCGTGTCGTAATGATAATTGAGCCTTGCCGTCCCTCTGGAGGTCGTTCCCCCTTCCGACGGATCGATCGCGCCGAACCGATCGAGCGTGCCATCAGTGACGGCGCGCAGTGGAATTTCT
>DATGEA010000251.1:0-2210 GCA_035310605.1 Nitrospira sp.
CCCCTGTTCGGCAAACTCCCGGGGCGTTAAACTCCCCAGCGAGCCATGCGGCCGATGCTCATTGTAATCGATCCGCCACGCGTCAATCTTCTGTCGGGCGTCATGCAACGAGACGAACACCTGTGCGTTCAAACACTCATCACGAAAGCGCCCGTTGACACTCTCAATCGCGGCATTCTCTATGGGTTTTCCAGGCCGAATGAAGTCGAGCTTGACCCCCTGCGCGTAGGCCCAGGCATCCAACACCTTCGACGCAAATTCGCTGCCGTAGTATATGCGGAAGTGAGGCCATCCGTAGTTCATCTCTCCTCTAGAATGCAGTGATCCACTCACTCTAGCAGGAGGGAGCCCTATGAGCCCCACGTCGGAGTCTTCCACAGGAGTCATCTTGGTGGCGATCGATGTCGCGAAGCAAGTGCATGAGGTGCTGATCGAGCAACCCGATGGATGTCGGCAACGGTGGCGCATGGTGAACGGGCAGCGTGATTACGAGACCCTGCGGCAGCGGCTCCAAGAGTTTCGGATCCCAGTCTGCATTGGATTTGAAGCCACCGGCACCTACCACCGGGCACTCGCGTATGTTCTGCATCAATGCGGGTTTGAGCTCCGGCTCATTTCCTCACTGGCCGTGGCACGGACCCGCGACGCCTTGTACAACTCCTGGGATAAGAATGATCCCAAAGATACCCAGGTCCTGCTGCATTTGTTGAAGACCGGCGTCTCTCAGCGGTACCACGATCCGTTAGTGCACGCCATCAATGATCTGCAGGAGTTGGCCCAGACCCATTACCAGGTGTCGTTGCGCAAGGTCCAAGTCCAACATAGCATCATGACCCACTACCTGCCGCTGTACTTTCCAGAGGCCGAACGCTACGACACGAACTCCCGCGCCCAATGGTTCACTCATCTCCTCCACCGCTTTCCCTGTCCGGCTGCCATAACTCGCTACTCCCACGAGGCGTTTGAGCAGGAGGCCTGGACGATTGTCGGGCGCAAGGTCAATAAGCGCGGGTTTCTCCACGATCTCTATCTCACGGCCAGTCAGAGTATCGGTCTCCCCGTGTCCGAAGAGTCCGAAGCGATCCAGATGTTTCGGGTGATCCTGACGGAGCATCAACAGCTCTGTGCCACCCGGGCGGCGATCGAACAGCAGGCGAATCAGGCCCTCCATGACCATCCCGACTATCAACGGCTTCGCACGTTGCCGGGTGTGGGGCCGATTCTCGCGCTGACCATCCTGGCGGAAGCGGGCGATCTGCGGCGCTTCGCCCACCATCGCCAGTTCCTCAAGTTCTGTGGCTTTGATCTGAGCACCCAGCAGTCGGGCCAGTTCCGGGGAACGAGTCGGCTGTCGAAGCATGGCAATGCGCGGCTGCGCTACGCGTTTTGGATGGCCGCCCAGGGCGCGGTCCGGATGCGCGAGAATACGTTTCGAGAAAAATATGCACGGTACATCAAGCACGATCCGCAGAATCCCGATCGCAAGCGCAAGGCCCTGTGCGCCGTCGCCGCCAAGGTGGCGCGCGTGGCGCACGGCCTCATCAAGACCGGGACTGACTATCGGCCGTACTTTGAGGCAACCCCACCCAGTGGAGCACTCCGTTCGCTTGGGCCATCGAGGCAGTCGCTGACCTCGTAGATAATGCTCGGAGCTTCCACTGGGGCTGCTTGTTGTGTGGAGTACGGTGAAGGCCAGTGCCCTGGACCTTGTATCACTATGGTCAACAGCGCCTCGTGAGAGATGGAAGCGCCATTGGGAGGGAACGCGGACCGTCAGTTTGCAGCTGCTACGGCTGCGCAGGAGAGGTGTGTCTGCTCGGCTCGCTTGACTTCCGCATATAGTACGTTGTCGACGGTGATCATTTTGGGGTACCCACTGTGTTTGGCCACGCGCTCCAGGGCTGTCACGACCGTGGTTCCCGTGAGTGTGAAATCGACCTCATTTAATTGACTATGGCGACTCCAGGTATCCACGACCGTGAGCGTCCGAACGCGACGCCCATCCAGTAACGTGTCGGCCACAAAATCCATACTCCAGCGCTCAGTCAGCTGCTTTGGCTGAGGCGGCGCCCCCCCGCAGGTGGCTGGCCCGTTTCCGACGACGCGTGAGCCGCACCGTGAGCCCTTCTTCCCGATACAGGCGATGCACGCGCTTGCGGTTGATGATCCAGCCCTCCCGCCGCAGCAGGACATGCAGACGAAGATACCCA
>DATGEA010000252.1:0-15169 GCA_035310605.1 Nitrospira sp.
AGGTCGACTCCGGTGGGCCTCTCGGTCTGGCCGACCATGTGCTCATAGAGTGCGACCATTTCACGCGACTTGGAAGCCCAGGCGTAGTCTCGCTGCATCCATTCTCTTCCTCGCTGCCCCATTTCCCTCAAGGGCATTTCTCGGATGCGCACAATGGCGCCTGCAAGATGTTCCGGGTTATTGTCGGTCCAGAGGCCGCAGCGTTTCTCTTCGAGTTCTTTCCATGGGGTTCCCGTGCTCGCGATCACGGGGACGCCATGGGCTAGCGCTTCGGTCACAGCCAGCCCGAAGTTCTCGCTGTGCGACGGCAGCAGCAGGATATCCGCTCGATCGAACAGGCGCGCTTTGTCGTTCCCCGTAATTTCTCCAACAAACCGCACCTGCTCGGACAATCCAAGCGCGGCAACAAGGTGCCGGAGTGAATCTTGGTACTTCGGATTCCCTGTCCCGGCGACAGTCAGCGACCAGGATCGAAAGAAGTTCCGATTGAGCAGCCGGCACGCTTCCAACAGATTCTCGATGGCCTTGATCGGATGCAAACGACCTAAGTAGACAAGCTGGAATGGATCGCCCGGATCACGTTGGGCGGATTCATTCGGAATAATCACGCCGTTTGAGATCACGACCGCACGCACATACGGGACGCGTGAACGGGCGGCCTGGGCTTCCTCCGGTGAGGTCGCATGCAACACGAGCGACGAGGGTGCAAGCGCCCAACAGACAAGTTCCCATAGCGCCTTGGCGAGTCTCCGTCTGCCACCCTTCCATCGCTGCAGACCGCCTCGCAATGACCACACAACCGGCTTCCCCAGGATTCGGCACACAAGGAGGGTCGGGATCGTGGAAAAAGAATAAACTCCCGTCAGATGCACCACATCCGCCCATCGCACCATGCTCCAGAGTCTTATCCATAACCCAGGGGCGACATTTTGTCCCATCAGCCGCCTCATATAAAAGACCTCATATCCAGCGGGATATTGAGTCGGAAATCCGGAGGCCGAGATTCTTTGGCCGATGGAAGGTCCTGCCGCATCGGTAGTCAGCACCCTGAGTTCCACTTCGGGAAGAGCAGCGAGGGCATTGCACAACCCCAACGTTGAAAAGATCGGTCCGCCCCAATAGGTCGCCGGCCAGAAGGTGGGAGTGACGTGCAGGACTTTCATGTTTCGTTTTCTCGTCGCGATCAAATTCGGCTATGAGCATGGCGGTCCACAACCATGCTCGGCCGCAATCGCAGAAAGATCACCGTTGCGCTGATGGCCGCGTACAGAAAGACGGCCTCAACGATCGAGCCGACGTAAGTCGATACGAACCAATCATCCGGCCGAAGGCCTGCAATAATTCCCATCAGGATGACCGGCATAAACTCATATCGGCTATCGGCCACCATCGACGCGGAAAATCGACCTAATACCGCGAACAGGATGCCGAGATAGACACAGACTGCGATGACCATCGTCCATCCGCCGTTCCAATAACCCTCTCCAAAAACACCCACACCCGTATGGCCGAGAGAATCATCACCGGTCAACAATTTCGTCAGATCTCGACCCGGTGTCATGATCGGCTTATCTTCGGATAGGAAGCGCGGAAGCAAGACGTAGCGCAACAAGGCAAACGTTTCCCCCCGCCCTCCGGCGTCGTACAGGTCCATGACGAAGGCTTGAGCAGGGGTGTAACAGAGACGTGTCCACCATCCTTGAACTCCCGGTTGGAGGTTAGCCAGCGCATCTTTGCCGACCCGATCGTATTCCTCTACGGTCGCCTGGAGATCATTCACGTCGCTCACGCCGAGTCCGCCCGAGGCAAGACGAGCGAAGGACACGAACGGAGACAGCACGAGCGCGTACATTGCCGCCATGACGAGGCCCGATGCGATCAGGGCTCGAAGATCGGGCTTGCAGAGGTATCGCCCAACGAGGATGGCGAGGACGGTCATGATGACCTCCTGTTTACTGAAGGTCATGAGTCCGACCACGAGTTCGCTGGCGACCATCAGATAGAGAAGGGGCCGGTAGCTCGTCTTTCCCCGGTGGATGAGGACAATCAGTATAACGATCGCGGCATTTACCAGACTCGCTAAATGCTGAACGCTCCCAGGTAACACCCAATGAAGAAGGCCAAATGCATAGGGCAGCGCGAAAAGATATTTGACCGCTCCCCCAAGCACGAGGAATATCTACATCATCGACTCTGCAAGATCCCGGGTTTCACGGTGGATACCTGGTTGCCGGCGGGGCCAGACCGCAGTTCCGATCAAGACCGAGACACAGACAGTAAGCACGCCGACAGCATTGAGCAAGTTCGTGCGAAGAAGCCACCGCTCGTCCACAGGGAAATCCGAGTTGATGTATTGCACGCTTTCCTGTGTCGCAAAATGCAACGCGAGCGGTCCGAATCCATAATAGGCGGCGCAAGCGATGAGGAACCACGGCACCGGCGACCAGAGAGAGAGGTGGGATCGACGGACAAGATCATACGACGCCCACCCGCATGTCAGGAAAAGCAGGCTCGGGCCAATCTGATTCACGAAAGCAAACACATCCTGGCCGAACTGGACATAGGCTGCTCCGTACAGCAGGCTCAGCCCGGAAGAGACAGCCACAACCACAACCAAGGGGAGAGTCTGACTCAACGACGTTCCCATCATGATTCCTTGATACGTGCGCCTTACCGAATACAATTAAGGACCCGTCGAAGTTGGTCACGGCTGTGATACCCGCTCTTCAGACAGCGCTCGCGTCCGGCAGCCGCAATCTTCCTTCTCACCTGATCATGGCAAAGATAGAACTCAATCTTCTCGCAAAGTTCCTGTTCGCTTCCAAAAAAGTCGGCTTCGACACCCTCCTGGAAGAGCGCCTGGTGTTCCTCTGTTCGCTCGGCCAACAGAAAGACGCCCGTCGCGGGAATCTCGAAAGAACGCGTCGTTGCGGTTTCAGGAATACGTTTGCTCAGCAAGCCGAGAGCGATCGTCGAGGAAGCCAACGCGAGAGGGTAACGCACTCCCCAGATTCCATCATCAACGACGCACGTCTTCGCCCAAGAGTGAAACCTTGAATATCGACGCCACTGAGGCCCCCAAATTTTGAGACGTTCCGTGGTTGTTCCGGCAACCCGCAGTTGTCGGGCATAGTGTCGCTCGCAATGTCCAACGAAGCAGACATCCGATCCCAACTCCGCCCGTGACTCGGGGGAGGGCATGCAGGGAGCAAATCGATCGTCATGTCCCTGCAACACCAGCAACACTTGCTTCGCTCCCGCTGCCTTGTAGTGAACGACTTCGAAATGCTTGGTGGTCACCAGCAAGTCATAAAGCGGAATACAGCCGTTGAAATGGCGTGACCGATGGTGCAACAGCTGTGGATCCGGTGTGTAATGCACGCAGGCGGCACCTGTCTGTTCTTTCAACCATCGCAGCGTGTTCGGATAGATCCACCGGCCCTTGTCGACCCAGATATGCGTGACGTCACGGAGGGTTGAGGTGAATGCCTTCAGTGCATTATTCAACCCTTCCACGGGGCGGCCCCAATTTGTTCGATGTGCCAATGAACGGCTCAATCGACGCCCTCCCGCAATCCACGGGGTGGTATCGAAGGGAATAATCTGCGGGCCTAACCCCTCCAACAGTCTCATCCGTTCCAGGCAGGTTCCACCTTGCCACAATTGACCGACGTACAGTATGCGGGGAAGCGTGGTCACTGTTTCACTCCTGTGATGAGGAAGACGCGGGTAAACACGCCGCTCCCTCGACTGCCGGTTTCTGCAATATTCCACAGGGTGAGACCGGCACGAATGACCTGCCACAACGCGTACCGTGCGGTAGACACAAGACTGCCTCCTCGAAGCACAGGGCCCGCCTCGCGGGCTTCGATATCCGAGAACCTCGCAACCCTCAGCAGCCGGGATAAGGCATTGGGATTGAAGCACACCTCATGAGTCAAATCGTTGTAGCGATGCGTGGAGCCCCAGGGACTCTCGGCGTTCGGCGTTTGGAGAACTATCCGCCCGCCAGTTTTTAACGCGCCATGGCAACAATCAAGAAAACGAATGACTTCCGGCTTGTGAAAATGCTCGATGATGTCGAGGCCGATGATGAGATCGAAGCGGTCGCGTTGATTCTCAAGGAAATTGATGGCGTCACCGAGGATGACCTGTTCGGTCACCTGTCGCGCTCGCGAGATCTGGTCGGGGCTGATGTCTACTCCGCAAATCCTCCGATACCCCTCCATTTGACACAAATGCAGTAACTTCCCGCCGCCACAGGCTAAATCAACGATGTCAGCATCCTTGTCTGCCGGCAGCCACCCTCGGAGATACGAGCGATAGGCCTTTCCCCAGCGACGGCTCCTATTTGGGTCAAAAATATCCGCGGCGTCCTGGAAGTTCGTGGCATACTCCGCATAGATTCGCTGCCGGTAGTCCGTTTCCATTCCCGACTCCTTAAGCGCTTGACCGTCCGCCGGCCAAGGCAACATTGAGCCTGCGCCCTTCAACGCGACGCGCCAGGATCATGGTCAGCGCCAACTGGGCGCTGAAATACACGGGGACCGTAAACGCGGCACCGGCCAGCCCAAACCGGTTCACCGCATACAAGGTCGTTGCAAGCGCGACGACGCATCCAAACGTTTCGGAGAACAGTACCGCTTTCGTATTGCGGTGGGCATAACAGACTCTCCCGTAAACTTGAGCGAGCAAGAGGAGGCCATAACCAGAGGCGATCCATGGCATCAACCCGGCGTTGGCCCGGTAAGGCTCCGCGAGAAGAATCCCGGCGATCTCGGCGTGCCACAAAGAAAACACTCCGACCCCCGCGAGCGCCGCACAGGCGATGGCGCTCAGCCACATTTGCAAGACACGCTTCTCTCGTTCGACTTCGCGCGCGACAACGGTTTCATAATAGATCGGTCGCACCCAGGCTTCCAAAATGCCTCCCGCCATCAAGAACGGACGGCTCACGATCCCATAGAGGGCAGCGTACAGGCCCGCTTCCTGCACTCCGATCATGGCACCAAGAAGGTAGCGATCAGCTTGACCAGTGAGCCATCCGATGATCCCCAAAGGCATCAGGGGCATTGAATATCGCATCAATGCTTTTGAGAGCGCCTCATCCGATTCGGGAAAGCGGATGCCCGGTCTCCTGGCTTCCAGGCCATCGGTAGGACCGGGGATACCTAATCCCGGCCTTGCGGGAGTACGGTCACCTTTGTTTTCACGCCGTCTCCAGCAGACCAACCAAGCTAGGAGGAGTCCGGAAGCCATAACGTATCCGACCATTGTCGCGAGCGCCGTCGCTCCGGCCGTCGCAATCATCACCCAGGCTGCAGTCGGCCTTGCCCACGCGTCGAGGGCGATCCAGACCGCTGTCGCTTGTTGACGGCGCGCCGCGTTCAGCATGGTCAGCTCGAGCTGCCGCCCGACGTCGACGATCAGAAGCGCGACAATCAAGATGCCGAGCCATCCGTTGACCGGCGCTGTTGCGCCATAGAGGAGAAAGCCTCCCAGACAGAGAGCACTCGTCAAAAGCGTGAATCTCATGAGAAACGATTGGGTGACGGTGCGAAGTCCGCCGATATTGTTCGCTCGAGCTGCCTCCGGATAGAATCGAAGGACGCCTTGCATCAACGGACTCGCAGCCAGGCCATTCGCTAACAAGACTATTCCGCTCAGCAAGACCACCTCTCCGAACACTTTCGGCGGAAGAAGGGCTGTCATTAACCGAAGACCCGCAAGGGTCCCGAGGGCCGACATGATCTGCCCTGCCATAACCCATGCGCCTTCGCCTAATAATTGTTTCCCGTCCGGAGTGATCATGATGTAGAGGTCTCAGCAAGCGGTCCCACAGCGACACGGTTCAGAATGGCCTGGACGCGCTCTTGGAACCGGCGTTTAGTGAAGTGCTCCAGTCCGGACGGAACTCCGTGAACACGCCCCAAAGCCTGCCTGATGCCCGCTTCAACGCTGGCTAAGTCGCGAGGGTTCACCAGGACACCCAATCGCCCGTCCTGAAGCGCTTCTCTCGACCCATCCAACACACTGCCCACCACGGGCACGCCGCAGGCCATCGCTTCCAGGTACACAATACCGAACCCTTCCCCCTGTCCCGGCATGACAAACGCATCAGCGAGATTGTAATAGTCCACCTTCTCTGCTTCGCTGATTTGCCCGGGAAAGAACACGCGATCGGAGAGTCCCATCGCTTCTGCCTTGCGTTGAAGGCGTGGAAGGTCCTCTCCGCTCCCGGCAGCCATGTATACCAAATCGGGAAAACTCTGAAGCAGGTTCGGGAGCACTTCGATCACTTCGTCCACGCCCTTGTACCGTTCACGCCCGCTGAATCGGACGAGCGTCATGATGAGCGTCCTGCCGTATAGCTGATAGCGATCAAGCAGTTCTGTCTTCCGGGCACGGGGTTGAAAACAGGTCAGATCGACACAATTCGGCAGAATGAAGTCCGTGCGCCACGACGGTTTGACCCACTGTCGAAACCGGTCACGGGTGACGGCGCTGACGGAAATGAGATAATCGATCGTCGAGGCGAGGCGGTTGACGATCCATCGCGACGTCGGCTTCCAGGCTTCGATCCCATGGCAGATGAGGATTAGCGGAGCACCCGCTCTACGGCTCGCGACCCAGGCGAGCGGGAGTAAATTGATATGGCCACAAATCACTGCATCAAACCGTTTGCTCCCGTAAAGGAGCCGGAACAGTCTTGCTGCGTAGGCGAGTTTTCCGTTCGCCGCCGAGAATTCAAACTGGATCTTTTCCGGGATGGCACCCGCCACTGTTTCGCTCACGACCCGTGGAAGAGTGACGATCTGCCGGTATTGCGGATGGGAGGACAGGGCTTCCAACAGGTCCCGATTGAACTTGGCAATACCGCCGCGCCCGCCGTACGCGTCGGTCAACAACACCAGCGCTCGTTTCGCATTGGACAAGGACCGGTACAACTGCCTGGCCCAGCTACGCGACCCGCTCTCTGAGGCGCCCATGCGCTCGTGAATCCATTGACGAACCGGAACGACAAATCCGGTCTTCCGTCGAGCGCGAATGGCCGTTGGTAACGGCATTCTCGGGATAGAGGCGAATTCTCTTTTGCTGGGGGGCTGAGACGATAGTAGCAGAGGAGCCAGATTGTCCAACAGCGTCCAATCTACCAGCGGCGTTCTGACTTCGAGTGAATGCGCCATGCTGGCCCAATCGGTGTCTCGCAGAAGCTGGTTGCGCAAATACCAGTCGAATTCTAGTGCCGTAATCTTCGCGCGCATCTGATGAATCTGATCCTGACTCGCCTGAAGGCGATCCATCTGGTGCAAGTCCGCCCACCCCTCACTGATGAGATCATCGTCCAGATGCTCTGGGAGCTCCCACGGCATGAAGGTGCCGCGTCGGAGCAGATATGCGCCTGGGAGGGATCCCCCATACTCGAACAGCCCCGCATACTTTGGAGAGATGATGCGCTTTATAACCGGAGTCGAGAGCTTCCGGATTGTTGACCCGAAGAACGGAATGTTGGACGGCCATTTGACACAGGCCACCGTACGAGGCAATTGCTTGAAATGCCTATAGCCGGCGAACAATTCGTCCCCACCCATCCCGGTGAGTGCTACTTTGAAACCCAGTCGGGATGCCGCGCGGGCCACAAAGTAGGTGTTCACGCCGTCGATCGACGGCTGGTCCATTGCTGCAAGGATCGATGGCACTTCGTTCAGGAATTCATCCTTCTGGATCCATTCGATATGGTGGGTCATCCCCAACTGTCTTGACAGGGCTTGCGCCAATGGGACTTCATCGCTCTCCGTTCCTGCATACTCTTGAAAGCCGAGCGTCACGGCACTCACCGGCTGTCCTGCCTCCTGAGCAAGCGAGGCAATGACGCTCGAGTCAATGCCGGACGACAGGAATACCCCAACCGGAACATCCGACACGAGGTGATGCCGCACACTGTCGAGTAGGGCGCTTCTGAGGACGTCCAAACGGTCCACACCCGTGCGCATCTGAGAGGCCTCTCGGTTCTCTTGTTCCGCTCTTTCGAACAGTCTGCTGATGCTGAAGATCGTCCGGAGGTGCGGGGATGTGTTCCGTTCGATCCGCATGACCGACCCCGCAGGAAGCGACTTGACTCCCCGGTAGAGGGTATGGGGCTCAGGGACGTAGCCCCAGAGCAGAAAACCCACGTGACCTGCCGGTTGAGGACTTCTATCAACCCGGTCGCCGGCAAGAAGCGCTTTCACTTGCGAAGCCACACGAATCGTCGCCCCGTCATCGGCGTAGTACAGAGGCTTAATACCCATTGGATCCCGCGCAAGCACCAACGACTGGCTAGCCTGATCCCACAATGCGAAGGCATACATGCCCCGCAAGTGTTCCAACATCGTCATCCCGAACGCACGATAAAGATAGAGCAGAACCTCCGTATCGCTGTTGGTTCGAAAGACATATCCCTTCGATTCGAGCAGCCGGCGCAATTCCCTGTAATTGTAGATTTCTCCGTTGAACGAGATGTGCAGAGCGCCATCCGGCGTTGCCATCGGCTGAAGCCCATCATCGGTAAGATCGATGATGGCGAGTCGCCGATGCGCAAGGCCGACGCGGCCGTGGCGGGATAGCCATAGCCCTTCGCCGTCCGGGCCGCGCGATCGCATGGCCTCGCGGATACGAAGCAGCTCCTCCTGATCGACGGGAGGAGCCTGATCACGATACGCAAATATGCCGGCGACGCCACACATGAATGTTTAGTCCTTCTGCATCAATCCAGGTGAAGACGGCCGACCGTAACCCAGAGGCGATCGTTCATTCACAGAAATAGCAATTGCGTGCTCATAGCATTTCACGATCGCACCCGCCGCCGTGTCCCATCGGAACTGCCGCTTCAGCCATTCACGCCCTCGTTGGCCCATCTCGCGCAACGGCGAACAGCTCATTCTCTGAATTGCCGATGAGAGACTAGACGGCCTATTGTCCACCCACAGCCCACACCCGACTTCTTCGACTCGCTGCCAAGGAGTACCCATGCTTGCGATAACCGGAATCGCATGCGCAAGTGCCTCGGCCACTACTACGGAAAAATTCTCGGTGTACGACGGGACAATGACCACGTCGGCCTGGCTGAACAACGCGTTCTTCTTTTCTCCGAGCACTTCACCAACCATGGTGACCTGTCTACCGAGCCCTAACGATCGACTACGTGCTCTCAAAGACGATACATACAGAGGGTCGCCATCACCGGCAATGGTCAATGACCATGGACGATCAAGTAGCGGCTTCAGTGATGCGCAGGCCTCGAGAAGATTCTCAATCCCTTTCTTAGGGTGCAAGCGTCCCAAGAAGAGGAGCCGGAACGTCTGCCTATCCTCTTCATGACAGATCGGTTCTGGCACGTGATGGCCAAAGGGAATTGCCACCACTTCGGTTCCGGGGAATCGCTGCCGACTTGCCCGTGCTTCCTGCTCCGATGTGACATGGAGAACCATGGTTGGTGGCGCCGTGAGTCGACAGATCCATTCCCATCCAGCCTTGAGAGTGATTCGCGTAGAACCTTCCCAACGTTGCAACACGCCGTGAGGAGTCCAGACCAGCGGCCTACCAAAAATCCGGCAGGCGGCGAGCGTCGGAATCGTCGGGAATGAATACACCCCGTGAAGATGCACCACATCGGCCCACCTGACGTAGTCAGGTATATGCCTAAGCAATGACGGTGAGACTGACTGTTGCCGTATCCGTCGGCAATATCGAACCGGCAGATGAGAGGCGGCTTTCACCTCATGATCTGTTTCAATCTCAAGGACCTGTTTATCCCCGTTTCCATTCGTTGTCAGCACCTTGATAAAACAGCCAGCCCGATCGAGTTCGACACACAGGTCATGGATGGCTGCGACTGCTCCCCCATAGGCATGGGCAGGCGCAAAGGCCGGCGTCATGTGGAGCACCTTCATGGCCCTGTCAGGATGCGAGGAAGACATGACAGATCATAGCCTGTTTGGCATACTGCTCAAGAGAAAATACGTAATTCAACATCTCAGTTTCAGCCGTGGATTCAGGCAATTCTCCTTTGAGTGACGGCCCTGTATGAAACGACCTCTACAGACTTTCTTTCTGTTTGGATTCAGCACCCTGCTCGCTCTTGCACTCGCCGAAGGCGTGACTCGACAGGTCCATCCCCAGCCTACCGTGGAGTATCGCGTCGACCCGGAAGTCGGACAGATCCTGGTCGCGAACCAACGGGCGCGATGGGTCCATGAGGATTACGATGTCGAGATCACAACTAACAGCGGGGGCTTCCACGATGTCGAACATCGAATCGAGAAACCGATGGATACCTACCGGATCGTGGTGCTTGGTGATTCGTTTGTTGAGGGCTTAGCGGTTCCCATCGAGTCTGGTTTTACGCAGCAACTCGAATCTCTGCTCCAGCCCGAGGTGAAGAATGCGCGTCTTGAGGTGCTTAATTTGGCGGTGTCGGGAGTCGGTCCGGCGCAATACTTGCGGATGCTTGAACGGCGGGGCATCTCGTACAAACCGGACCTCGTCCTGATGGCGGTCTATCCGGAAAATGACTTCTGGGATAGCTACTACGGACTGAGCGGTGGACCATCCAAAGCGTTCTACGCAATTGGGAGTAATGAATCGTTACAGTACATTCCTCCCGAAGCCGCCAAGATTACCGTGAAGATACGGCCGTTCCTCAGACGGAGCGCCTTCCTCACCCTCCTGCGAGAAGGCATTACCTTAACATCCCTTGAGAGCCAGCTGGGACGGCTCGGCGTTCTCCAAGCGCCTGGCGTGGTCGGCAATCACAAGGACTGGGGTATCTATGACGCCGCGCTGCCGGATCCCTGGCCGGAGGCCTATCGCACTACCTTACGGATCATCGACGCGTCGCGCAATTTGGCGAGCCGGCATGGTGCGGAATTTCTTGTCATGACCATCGGCTCCGTGGCAATGGTCGAAGATCGCTGGAGTGAGCTGTATTCAAGCTACCCGGCGGCCAAAGCGATGATCTTGGATGTCCATCGTCCGTTTACCGCGATAGCAGACCTCGGGCGGGAACAAGGATTTGCCGTCATCGATCTCGCCGATCCCTTCCGTCAGGATTTCCTCCGGTCAAAGACATCACGCTCCTGGCCCCATGATGGACACTGGAATAACAACGGTCACCGCTTAGCTGCAGAAATCGTCGCAAGGTATCTTCTGGCTCACCGGTACGAGTACCGACTCCCCAACTAGCGGGATGTAATCAGTGCCTCGACCGACGAGACGCACGTCTTAAAATCACAACATCGCTCCACCCGTCTGCGACCGGCCATCGCCAACCGACCGCCAGCTTTACCCAAGCTCCTCAAAACGGAATGTGCCAAATTCTCAATGTCGTGATTCTCTAGCAGGATCCCATGTTCCTCGTTGGTGACAATCTCTCCAAGACCACCGTGTTTGATGGAGGTAACGAGGGGAACACAATAACTCATGGCTTCCAAAGCCGTCATCGACAAGGCTTCCCAGTCGCTGTTGAAGAGGAGGCAGTCCAGACTCAAATAAAATGTGCTCATGTCCTCTCGCCATCCCAGCCACCGCACACGCTCGTTTATACCTAGTTCATGGGCTAATCCTTCCAGCTTCGGCCGCTCCGGTCCGTCACCGGCAATGACAAAGACCGTGTTGTGTTGCTGGCGCACCACTTGAGCCGCAACCCGCAAAAAGATGTCGAAGCGTTTGCGTGGGATCAACCAGCCGGCATTTCCGATCACCTTAGCCGGCTGGGGAATCCCCAATGTTTTACGCGCAACCCAGCGCTGGTCCGGAGTGGGAGGGGAAGGCATTTCGATAGGATTTCGTATCGTGTGGCTCTTCAAGGCGATCGGCGGATACAACGCTTCTGCCTCTAGTCTGACGAAATCCGAGGGAAAAGTGATTGCGTTGAACGTTTTATTGGCCCACCGATAGATCAGCCGCCATTGCCAATCTGGTTTCTCTCCCTTGTGGTGATGATGCACGGCTAAGAGTCTGCGCTCCTTGCCTATTTCACCTAGCGCCATCATGGCCAATAGATTGTGACCTGTCATGATGAGCGCATCGCCGCGCTCTTTCTGTAGCCGGGCATACAATCTAGGCAGGCTGAAGATCCCGCCGGGTCCACGGTACTGCAATCCAACAGCGGGAATTTGTGCGTCATGGAGAATTGGTAGTAGCCGGCCCAGGGGATTGAGTGAGATGACGCGGAACGAATGCCCCATGCGTTGCAACCCCGTCATCAACTGTAGGGAGGCACGCTCTGTCCCGCCGAGCTCAGTACATTGGATGAGGTTGATGATATCCATAGGGGTCTACAGTGTCTGCACCCGCCGATCAGCGCTGACGCCGCGCCTATAAGGCTACGGAGTTGTCCTGCTCACTATGCGAGAATGATTCCGGCCGGCACTCAGGTACTTGCTGTGAATGAAGGTGGCCACGGTGTGTGCTGCCAGCTCCTGTCCGGCTTCGCTCCAGTGGTCGTCATTATTTGCAAAGAACAACCGATCCGGAGCATGGTTCAAAAAGAGATCAAATAGGTTGATCACGTCGATCCCTTCAGTCTCTGCGGCCTGCTCAACAATTTGCGCCAGACGGTCTCTCCGATAACCAGGGAATCCTTCGAAGTCAGTAAAATTCGGGCGCAGATGGGTCGTGAGGTCGAATGACGATGGCTGAACGGTCACGAGCAGTTGAGCCTGCTTTGTCGCAGCCAACTGTTTCGCCATGTGCAAAATACCCGTCATCAGGGTCACTTTGGTCCGAGCAGATTCTCCGGCTGGTTCAAGGGCCAGGTCGTAATCATAGTGATCGGCAAAATGGGAAGGCCGCTGGGCACCTGGCTTCGTGAAGAACCTATACTCGGTTTCACAGAGATCAAGATAATATCGGATGACGGACGAGGCCGACGGATCGGCAAATTGTTCCAAGAAGGGGATTTGCCTGATAAGACTTCTGCTCGTCTTAACCACTGCGAGAGAACTGAGAAACGTCTGCACCCCAGATGATGACGAAGTGTTCAGGCATGTCGCACTGTTTTCAAGGCAGGGATCCGGACGTTGATCTGAGGGTGTCCTGACAAGTTGGCCCGAGCTATCGATGGCAAAGAGGCGATTGCGGATAAGATCCCCGAAGTCATTGTCGGCAAATATATGGAACACAATGATATCCGGATTGAGGAAATCCACCTCTTCTTCTAGGCGTAGAAGACTCTGATCCGGTCCGTATCCTGGCACCCCTGCGTTGATGACCTCGACATCCCGCCCTGTAATCTGACGTAAGCGTTCCTGCAGCTTGAAGGTGAAGGTGTCTTCCAAGTTGGAGAACTGCGCAAAGACATTCGAGTCTCCATAGACCACGACTCGCACCGCCGGTTTATCCGACCTGATTTCACCTCCACGGAACGACCGGCTGTTGGTAGACCATTGCGTTACGACTGTTCTTCCCTGATCAACCCTGCTAAATGATCTAATGAGACCCGGCTTCAATGACATGCGATAGACGGGGTGTTGCTGATACGCCGGTTCATTCTCGCCATTTGCCGGCTGTGTCTGATTCGATGCATAGCCGCTCATTCTCAGCACAAGCTCTGCTACTATCAGGACGGCGACTGCAATGGACAGAGCCATGGGGCTGTCTTTGATAATAGGATGTTGATCCATCTGCTCTTTGATCACTCGTCGAACCCTGAATCATGGACCACTGAGGACCTGCCTGGACGGGCTCTCTCCAAATATTGGCCAACCAACTCTGCGCTTCGACGATTCCCCAGGGCCGTCCAATGAACATCAAGCCAGTAGTAGAGCCGCTGTGTATCGTGCTTGGCATGCTCAATAAAATCGTCAGTCAGGTTGAGACAACGAATGGCCTGTTGATTGAGATGGGCGGCAAACTCTTTATTGAAGGCAATTTGTGCGTCGAACTTCTCAACCCCATGCAGTGCCCATCGTGCACGATCTTCCGGATAGATGACGTAGGCGAGTGGGAAATGGAGCGCTAAGAATTCTCCCCCCGTTTCATGGACGGCCTCTTGAAAGGCTCGATAAAAAGCTGTGGACTCTTTGATGGCCGTCGAGTGAACGTCGAAGACCGGGGCATTATTAAGCTCTCGACCAGCACCCTCGATACGTCTATCTTGTCCTGCTGCGTCAGCTATCTTCGAAATCTTTCCAATGATGATTCCCGTATAGAAGACAGTCGCAGAATTCTTCGCATAACTCCATAGGATGTCCTTGGAGCTCACACCGAGCGGCAACAGCCTCCCATTCTCGACGATGATGGATCGGTCCGGGTGCGAACTTACCTCAAAGGACCCATACACAAAATGAATCACGAGATCAGGCGAATAGTCTTTCCCGATCTGCCGAAACCATTCAAGCTGATTTGCCGCCGGAAGGGCAGGGACCCCATGATTGAGCACTTCAATTGACCGTCCTGATGCAAAGTGGCTTTCTTCCAAGATACGCTGGATCTCGACTCCGAACGTTTCCTCGTAATTGACGCCCCACCCGAATGCGAAGGACGGGCCCAGGAGAAGAATACGGAAGGTGCCTGAGGGCTTATCACGAGAATATTCCTCGTGCTCCTTCGAAACCCGAAAGCTTTTGCTGTTCGTGTGAAGATCTGCCGCAAACTCAGGAGTCACATGTCGAAACGAGAGGTTGGGCCGGTTCGTCCATCCACTGACGGGGTCGGTAGACCAGATAGGCGGTTTGTCTCGTTTGTAGAGAAATGAGCCCGTCGTAACCCGATAATATCCCTGGAGGGCGATCTCCAGAGCCAGAAATAGCCAGAGCAGGTACAGCGCACAAGACCACACCGGCTTCGCACTCGCAAGTGGTATCTTTCTCGCGCCAGCAGTGGAACCATCTACTTCTGCATTTGGGTGAACCATGTACCGATGAGACCCACATGCCCAAAGGTAAATTGCTCAGAGCGTTTGAGGAGTTACCCGCCCGCTGCACACAAGTTGTGGTGGTTATTGATGCGGTGTTTAATAGACCACAGAGTGTCTAGTGCGGCAAGAAAAAGTGAGAAAGCCTGTGGGTTCTACTTATTGTCGGGTGAATCGGATCAACTTCATTCTCGAACAACCGTTGGTTGGTTGATAGCACAGGCAGGGGCGCAAGAATTCATTACTCGTTGGACGGATTGCTAACTGATGCTA
>DATGEA010000253.1:0-24587 GCA_035310605.1 Nitrospira sp.
ACCCCTGATGGCAGGAAAACGACCGAGCGGCACGTGATCTAGCACAGAGACTTCGCACAGACCAGCGGCCAGAGGTTTTTACCCAGAGCCCAAGATCACCCACGTGATCTTGGGCTTTTTCTTTTTGGATTGAAGCATGACCATGCCCCTGACGACCAGCACAGTGAACCAGGTGAGCATTCTCACCGTACAGAGAATGCTCGTGAAGATTGATCAACTGCACCTCCCCATCTCATCACGGCGTGATGTCGAAATCATCCTCGTGCGACAAGTCACCAGGCAACTAGACCTCGCTCTCCCATGGCAAGCCGGCCATGGGCAACGAACCGCCGCCCTTGCGATAGCCATCGGCAGGATCGCAGGACTATCTCCTGAAGCTCTGCATCACTTGAAACTGGCCTCTCTACTTCACGACATCGGCCTTCTCACTCTTCCGCCGTGGCTCCTTACTGAACCCGCAAGCTGGGACTCCGCTATGTATGCCGCCGTCCAATGTCACCCGCGGGTCGGAGCGGAACTGCTCGCCCCCTTCCGGTTTCTCCGAGAGGCCTCCGTGCTGATCGCCCATCACCATGAGCGATGGGACGGAACAGGTTATCCCTACGGGCTGCGTGGAGCCTACATCCCCCTCGGAGCCAGAATCCTGTCTATCGCCGATTCGTTCGATGCCATCGACGTGCCGAACGTGGATTCCCCGGACATCCGGAACAGAGTGGCCTACCGCATCCTCCGCGTTGCTGCAGGAACTCAATTTGATCCGGATCTGATCGAAGCGTGCGCTTGCTACCTGGCACAGAAAGCGTTCAGCCGCCGCATGACTCCCAACGACCCACACGATGACGCGCCATCGCAATCACTCAATAAGGAATCACCATGAAGCATCATTCGCGGGCAGGATCTATTCCAACACGTTTCATCTCGATCATTGCACTTGTTGCAACTGCCCTGAGCACCGGTTGCTCCGGGAGTAATTCCTCCGGGGGGACTCGCAGCATCACAGCAACCGGGACGCCCAGCGCAGAGCAAGCGGTCGGCGAACGGCTCTTCCTGGAAACCCGGTTCGCACAGGCTTTTAAGGGGTTCCTCGATAACGGCGGCGACGTCAATAATCCGCGCGCCGCGGACGGCGTGGTCAATACCGTTGAAACCGTGGGCGCACCGATCGATCCTGGTCCCTTCAAAGGCCTCTCCATGAATTGCCGGGCTTGCCACATGGTTGATGAGGTGTTGACCGCTCCGGGCGGAGGAATGCGGACCTACACGGACTTCGCGCGCCGCAGTCCGATCCCGGCGAGAGCCGACGGCAAGACCCATGCGCCCCGCAACTCGCCTCCCCTCGTGAACTCAACCCTTAATCGCCCGGGCGGCGTGCTCTTTCATTTCGACTCGGAGTTCAACTCGATGGAGGATCTGGTCACAGCCACCTTCACCGGCCGGAACTTCGGCTGGCTTCCCGGCGAGCGAAACCAAGCCATCGCGCACATCGCAAGGGTGGTCCGTGGAGACGACGGCTCAGACGATCTGGCACAACAATTTGACGGATTGCCCTATCGAATCCTGTTTACAGGAACCAATTCTTCCATCCCGGATGAGTTCCGCCTTCCTCCCCAATTTCGCACATACATCGGCTCCGGAACCGATCAGGAAATCTTTGATGCCGTCGTGAAAGTCGTAGCCGCATATGTCAACGGTCTCTTCTTCTCTAAAACGGACGGCAGCGGCACGCCCATTCGCTCACCCTTCGATGTATTTCTGGCGATCAACAGTCTCCCTCAGCAGCCGAACCCTGATGAGTCGCCCATCAATTACAGCCGGCGCCTTCGAACGCTCGTGAACGGATTAGCGAAACCGCAATTCGTTATGTCCAACCCGAACCGACCAACTGGACAGTTCCAATTTCACTCTCAACCATTCGTGTTCGGGGCCGCAGAGCTGGAAGGGTTGAAAACGTTCCTCGCAGAGCCTGCGGGGATCCCCGCCTCTTTGGCAGAGCAGGCTGCCGGCAAGATCGGTAATTGCCTCGCCTGCCACGCGGTGCCGATTTTTACCGATTTCAAGTTGCATAACACCGGCACCGCTCAGAAGGAATATGACGACATCCATGGAGCCGGCCAGTTTGCAGGACTGACGATCCCTGACTTGGCGACCCGCAACAGCAACTACGACCAGTTCCTCCCGTCCACAGAAACCAACCCCGCTGCACTGGAACCATTCCGTGCAATTCCCACCCCGGCCAATCCAGGGCTGACCGATCTCGGCGTGTGGAACGTCTTTGCCAATCCCGACATGCCGGGACCACAAGCCAAGATCCGGACCATCCTCTGCGATGACCAGCAACCTTGCCCCTTATCCGATGTGGTCCTCTTGGACCGAGCTATTGCACGATTCAAAACACCAGGCCTTCGTGACCTGGGTCATTCTGCCCCATACATGCACAACGGTCAGTTCGACACGTTGGATGCCGTCGTCGAATTTTACCGTGGGACCTCGGACCGGGCTCGCGCGGGGGCAATTAGAAATGCAGCCCCTCAGCTTCAGGGCATTGCCCTGACTGCCGGAGACGTGGCTTCACTTGTCGTATTTCTCAAATCGCTGAACGAGGACTACCAATAGGCAAGAAGAACTGCTGGCCAGGAATTACCAGCCGGCGTATCACACCGCGTCATTAAAGTGGGAGTTGTGCCATCCTATGTCAGGGGCGGGGCCCTTTTTCATCCTGAGAATCCCCCCTCACTTTTTCATCTGAATGTGGAAGAAAGGACAGAGGAATTACTTCTTGATATGTTCGCACAGATACCGATCGAGTCCAACCTGGCCGATTGCCCGCAGTTGTATCTCGAACCAATTGATGTGCTCCTCGGTGTCTTCGATCATATGCTCAAGCATGTGACGGGTCGTGAAATCTCCGACCTTGGCGCATTGGACGATGCCTTTTCTGAGCAGTTCCTCATCGTCACGCTCGAAATCGAGATCGCTTGTGAAAAGCTCTTCGACGCTTTTCCCTCGGGCAACCGAGTCAAGATGCGCCACATCCGGCGTTCCTTCAAGATAGAGAATGTGGTCGATCAACCCCGATGAGTGGCCGACCTCCTCCTGAGCCAGATGACTGAAGTGCTCGTGCAGCCGTTCATAGCCCCAATTCTTGCACATCGCGGCATGCAGAAGGTACTGATGAACAGCCGTCAGCTCCGCCTTCAACACCTGATTCAACAGCTCGACGACGCTTTCTTTGGCTTTCATGATCGCAATCAGCCCTCTTTCTTGATCTGTTCGGCGAGATAGTTTTCCAGCCCGACCTGCTTGATCGTCTCCATCTGCGTTTCAATCCAATCGATATGGGCATCGACATCCTTCGCCATATCTTCGAGCATATGGCGCGTCGTGAAGTCCGTCACTTTGGTGCAATGCACGATCCCTTCATTGATCAGGGCCAACATTTCCTGTTCGGCCTTCAGATCCAGCTTCAGTTGTTCGGGCACGCTCTCTCCGACATGCACGGTGTTCATTCGTTGGACATTCGGCACGCCTTCGAGATAGAGCACGTGCCCGATCAGTTCGTCCGCATCCTTCATCTCATCGATGCTGCGTTCGCGCACCTTATGATGCAAGCGCTCGTAGCCCCAGTTCTCGCACATTTTTGCATGCACGAAATACTGGTTGATGGCGGTGAGATCGGCGGTGAGGATCTTGTTCAGAAGATTGATGACCCCCTCTTTGGCTTTCATCGGTCACCTCTCTTTCAGGATAAGGTAGGCCCGCAAGTCAGGGGCTCAGTGTGTGAATCACGCATTTATGATACCCGCTTTTGCACGCGAATGCATTATCGAACGTGTGAACAGGATTCATCCATCCGCTCGCGGACGGAGCTAGTTGACTCTGGTTCTCGATATCGAGTTGGCTGTGGAAATGAGAACGAGGGGAAAAGCGCGGAAGAGGACGTGATTCGTATCCCGATTATCCGGCCTCTCGATATCCGCAATCTTCGTTGCGGCACTGCACGCTGCGTCCCGCCTGCTTGCTGACCTTCTCGATGAGAAAAGGAGCACTGCAGGTCGGACAGGTCTTGTTGATCGGGCGATCCCACAAGGCATACTCACATTTCGGGTAGTTGCTGCAGGCGAAGAACGAGCGTCCTTTGCGTGTGCGCTTCTGCACGAGGTCACCGCCGCAGCCCGGTTGCGGACACTTGACGCCCAAGGCAAGGGGCTTGGTCGTCTTGCATTGCGGATAGGCCGAACAGGCGATGAACTTGCCGAACCGGCCAGTTTTGACGATCATCGGGCTTCCGCACTTCTCACAGACCTGATCGGTGGTGACGTCCTGCTTCGGCACCACTTTAATGGTGCCGTCCGGCAGCTTCTCGAAGTTCTGGGTGTTCTTGCAGGGTGGATCGTCCTTGTACCCCGGGCAGGCGAGGAACTTCCCGTTTCTGCCCCACTTGATTTCCATCATTCTGCCGCATTTCTCGCAGGGAATATCCGTGGGCGGTTCGACCGTATCCTTCGGACCGGGGATGGTCTTGGCCTGCTCCATCTCCCGGGTAAACGGATCGTAAAAATCGCGCACCGCTTCGACCCAGGGCTTGTTTCCTTCCTCCACCTCGTCGAGCTCCTCTTCGAGGTGCGAGGTAAAGTCGACATTGACGATCTTGGGAAATCCTTTGACGAGGAAGTCGTTTACCGTGCGGCCGGTTTCTGTCGGAATAAAGCGCCCTTCGACCTTCTCCACATACTTACGATCTTGAATCGTGGAGATAATCGCCGCATAGGTGGACGGCCGGCCAATGCCTTTCTCTTCCAATTCCTTGATCAGCAGCGCTTCATTGTATCGCGGAGGCGGTTGAGTAAAGTGCTGTTTCGACGTCACGCCGGGAACCGTCTGTTCGGCCTGTTCCACCAGCCGCAGGCGTTCGCCTTCCGTCAACGACGGCAATTGCCGCTCCGACCCGTCATCAACCTCTTCATCCTGTTTCGGCTTCTGCGCGAGCAATTCTTTGTCCACGCCTTCCATATAGACGATCGTATGCCCGGGAAACTTCACGATCGTGCCGCTGGAACGGAACAGAAAGGTCTCTTTCGTCTCGACCGGTTTCGACTCCACACGGGTCACATCGAGAATCGCCGGCACCATCTGTGAGGCGATGAACCGGTTCCAGATCAACTTATACAGATTGTATTGATCCTGCTCCAGATATTGCCTGATGGATTCCGGATCTCTGGCCGCAGATGTCGGCCGAATAGCCTCATGCGCTTCCTGAGCCGCCTTCTGCGTCTTGTAGACGTTCGGCGTCGTCGGCAGGTATTCGGGTCCGAACCGCTCTTGAATCAACTGTCTGGCATCCGCCGTCGCTTCCTGCGAAATCCTCGGCGAATCCGTTCTCATATAGGTGATGAGCCCGGTCGGACCCTCAGCCCCGATTTCAATCCCCTCGTAGAGTTGTTGCGCGAGGGTCATAGTTTTCTTCGGAGTAAAATGCAGCTTTCGCGCAGCCTCCTGCTGGAGCCGGCTCGTAATAAACGGGGCGACCGGGTTGCGCTTCTTTTCCTTCCGCTCGATCGAGGTGACGACGAAGGGTTTCCCTTCGATCGCGCTGACCACCTTCTGCGCCCCTTCGGCGGTCCCAATCGAGGCCTCTTCTCCGTTAATACTATGGAGTTTCGCTTCGAACGGCGGGGGATTCGAGCCCGCCAACAGGACGGTCACCGACCAATACTCTTCCGTGCGAAAGGCTTCCCGCTCCTGCTCGCGTTCACACATCAATCGAACGGCGACGGATTGAACCCGTCCCATCGAGAGACCGCGCCGGACTTTATTCCACAAGAGCTGACTGCCTTGGTAGCCGACGATCCGATCCAGCACGCGACGGGCCTGCTGGGCATTGACCAATTTCATATCGATCTGGCCGGGCGATTGCAAGGCCTGTTTGATCGCCTTCTCTGTAATTTCATTAAACAACACACGGAAGACTTTGCCGTCGCTTTTCTTTTTCGACTTCCCCTTCAGCTCTTCCGCAAGATGCCAGGCTATGGCCTCCCCTTCACGATCAGGGTCCGGCGCCAGAAACACCTTGTCGGCTTCTTCGGCCTTCTTTTTGATCTCCGCCAGCACCTTCGATTTGCCTTTAATGGTGACATATTGCGGTTTGAAATCATGGTCCAGATCGACGCCCAGCTTGCTCGTCGGGAGATCTTTGATGTGACCGACCGAGGCCATGACTGTGTAGCCACGCCCCAAATACTTGGTGATGGTCTTCGCCTTGGTGGGAGACTCAACAATGATCAGTGACTTCGCCATGTAGACTCCAATGTCCTGAACACCTTACCCTATCATCCGTACCAAATATAGCAGACCAGTGCAACTCACCGGACCGGACGGCAGCTATGACACCTTCAGATACTGTTGCCCGGGCAGTTGTCGTATTCGTTGCCGGAGCTCGAGCGACAGGAGCGACGCCATCACCGACGGCACCGAGAGCCCGGTCAGTTCGACAAGAGAATCCACCGTCAGCGGATTGTACGAGAGGGCATCATACACCAGCTGTTCCTGATTTCCAAAACGATCTCCGTATCGTGGTTCCGGCGATGGTGACGACAATCGCGCCCGCAACGATATTTCAAGTTGCGGCGCAATCGCTTCGATCACATCTTGGGCGTTCTCGATCAGAGCCGCGCCTTCTTTGAGCAGGGCATTGGTTCCGCGGCTTGTGTCCTCTTTGATGAAGCCCGGCACGGCGAAAACCTCCCTCCCCTGCTCTGCCGCCAATCGAGCGGTGATCAAGGATCCGCTGTTGATAGCGGCTTCGGTCACGACGACACCGAGGGAGAAACCACTGATGATCCGATTTCTACGAGGAAAATGCGCACTGTGCGGAGGCGCGCCGAGAGACAGCTCGGATAGAATCGCTCCACGCTCTTCGATCTCACGTCGAAGTCGCTCATGCTCGGGGGGATAGGTTCGGTCGATCCCGCAGCCGAGCACGGCGATCGTACGCCCGCCCGCCGCGAGCGCACCGCGATGCGCCGCCGCATCGACGCCACGTGCCAGCCCGCTCACGACCGTAACCCCCGCCCCGGCTAAGCCATTCGCCAACTCTTCGGTCATGACCCGCCCTGCGGCGGTGGCACGCCGCGCGCCGACGATCGCCACGGCCAGCTCGTCCCGATCGGTCAACAGGCCCGACACATACAGAAGCGGCGGAGGGTCCGGAATCGTTCGAAGACGCGCGGGATACGACGCATTGGTGATGGTTAAAACTTCGACGTGTTTCAGATGAATTGCGCTGAGTTCCCGGTCGATTCGCCGGCAGGCTTCGGCATCGGGACCGCGCCTGATCGCATCGGCAAGTCGTGAGCTGCAGCCTCGTTGAATCAGCTCGTCCGTCGAAGCTCGCAAGACAGCGTCGGGACTGCCCCACTCGCGTATCAACGCGAGGAGGGTTTGATCGCCGAGTCTCTCGATCGCTCGAAGCGTCAGCCAGGCTTCAAGCGAGTCGCTCACGGAACGACCATCGGCAAGGCGCGTCACGATCGCCCCGCAGAAGCGGGCCGGACTAATCGGTTACAACGGCCCGATACGAGCGGGTGCATGGGCGGATTCCTCTCACACCACCGCGAGATCGTACTGCTCCAGGTGCAGGTGTTCATCCGTCATGACGATCACTTTCGCCGCACATTCGCGCTCCAACGCCTCCAAACCCTGGCGTTCCTCATCTTGGAGCAGTCCTACGACGGAGGGATGGGCCCCCACGACGATCCGCTGCTGTTCGTTGCTGCTGCCGATCTTTCGTATCTCGCGGAAGATTTCGTAGGCCACAGTGGTCGGCGATTTGGTGTACCCGCGCCCCTCGCAGTATCGACAGGGCTCCGACAGAGAGCGCAGCAAATCTTCCCGCACCCGCTCGCGGGAAATCTCGATCAATCCCAAATCGGAAATCCTCGAAATCCTTGTACGGGCCTTGTCGGACGCCATTGCATCGACCAATGCGTGGTACACCTTGTCCCGATTCTTCTCTCGTTCCATGTCGATGAAATCAACGATGATGATCCCGCCGATTCCCCGTAACTTGACCTGATACGCGACTTCTTTCGCCGCTTCCAGATTGTTGCGCAGGATCGTCTCCTCCTGATCGCGCTTTCCGACAAACCGGCCGGTATTCACATCGATGACGGTCATGGCTTCGGTATGGTCGATCACGAGATATCCGCCTGACTTCAGCCACACCTTTCGGCTGAGGGCTCGCGCCATCTCCTGCTCGACACCGAGGTGATCGAACAGGCTTTCATCCTTGTCGTAGAAATGGATGCGCGACGTTTGCTCAGGCGAAAAGCGCTGCACAAAGTCGCGAACGGCGTCGTACTCCTGGCGCGAATCGATCCACAATCGTTCGACTTTCCTGCCGAATAAATCCCGGACAACCCGGAAACTCAAGCTCAGATCGGTGTGCAGGAGCGCCGGAGCCGGCTGCTGCTCGGACTTGGTTCGGATGTCCTGCCACAGCACATGCAGAAAATCGACATCCGAACGCAGCTCGTCTTCTTTCACGCCTTCACTGACCGTCCGGACGATATATCCGCAGCCCGGGTGCCGGACGCGCTTCATGATGTCTTTGAGCCGTCCGCGCTCTTCGTCCCGCGCGATACGGCGCGACACCCCGATGTGTTCGACGTTCGGCATAAAGACGAGATACCGTCCGGGCAGCGAAACATAGCTCGTGACACGGGGCCCCTTGGTGCCGATCGGGCCCTTCGAGATCTGCACCATCAGCTCCTGGCCCTCGCTGAGCAACTGCTCGATCGGCTTCGAACTCTCGCGGCGTGGACGCAGATCGTCGCTATCCTTGTCGTCCTCATCCGAATCGACGAGCGTATCGCCAGGCTCCGCGTCCATGGACAAATCCGAGACGTGCATGAAGGCGGCCTTCTCGAGCCCGATATCGACAAACGCGGCCTGCATGCCGGGCAGGACCTTCGCTACCTTCCCTTTATAAATATTTCCGACGAAGTCTTTGTGTTTGGCGCGATCTCCGAAGAGATCCGTGACGACTCCGTTATCCAAGACGGCTACACGGGTTTCTTCCCGCGCGACCGTTATCGCAATTTCAATACCCATACCAACTCCTTCCGTTCAGCGGACTGACCGGATCGACGTGAGGGAGGAACGCGGGTATACCCAGGTTCCGATATCACTCAATTCCTCGTCGAACCGATCGTCTACACAATGAATAATACGAATCGAGGGCCGCCGACTTATTCGGCACCGCCCCGACATCCGTTCAATAAAACAAACTCAACCGCCGCCGTTTCACGTTCAGCAACAACCCGAGAGACGCCATCGTCATGATCGTCGCGCTGCCGCCATAACTCATAAGCGGCAGGGGAATCCCGACGATCGGAAACATGCCGGCGGTCATGCCGATGTTCACCACCACGCAAAAACACAGCATGGAGATGACTCCGACCGCCAGGAGTGCCCCGAGTTCGTCCTTCGCACGGGTTGCAATCTCGATTGACAGCCAAATCAGCGCGACAAACAGGAGCAGCAGGGTCAACACCCCGATGAAGCCCCATTCCTCTGCAAACACCGAGAACACGAAGTCCGTATGCCCTTCCGGGAGAAATTTCAGCTGGCTCTGCGTACCGCCGTACAGACCTTTTCCCGTCAATTCACCCGCGCCGATGGCGATGCGTGACTGCAGCGCGTGGTATCCCTTCCCGCCGGGATCGTAGTTCGGATCGACGAAGGCCATAACGCGTTGACGTTGATAATCGTGCAACGAGCCCCACATGATCTCCCAGGCAAAGGGAAAGAGCATCAGCGAGAACAAGAGGACGACGCCTAGCGCTTGTGAACGCATCCCCACCATCAGCAGCATCGCCGCGTAGACGGCCATGAAACTCAAGCCGCTGCCGAGGTCCGGCTGTTTCAGAATCAACAGGAGCCCGGGCAGCATTAGCGCCCCGGGAATCACCACCCGCTGAAGCCACCCGACCCGCGGCGCTTTCGAGTAGTAATGCGCCATCACCAGTATAAGAACCAACTTCGCAAATTCAGAAGGCTGAAATGCGAACGGGCCGATCGGAATCCACCGTTGGGCTCCCCGACTCGTCTTTCCTTCGAACAGCACCACCGCCAGCAAAATCAGGATAATCGCATATGCAGGATACGCCAATCGGGCGATGCGGTGATAGTCCCAGACCAGCATGATCAAGAACGCCACGGTCCCGAGCAGAATCCACACCAGCTGCTTCGCAAAGAACGGAAGCCCAGGGCCGCCCTGATCATGCGTCACACTATAGATCGAGAGGACCCCGATACCAAGAATGAGGAAAATCAGACCCAGAAACCTCAGGTCAAAATTATCGAGCCCGCGGCGATCCATGACTCGATCAATCATAGCGGCCTCGCCCCTGACGCCGGTGCCTGCGTTGACACCGCAGCCTCCGCGCCTCCCCCCGGAGCATGTGAAGACAGCTTGATGTAGGATTCAATGACTTCTTTCGCTAGAGGAGCGGCAGCCGACCCTCCATGCCCCATGTGCTCCGCCAACACGGCGACGGCGATCTTCGGATTCTCCACCGGAGCAAAAGCGATAAACCAGGCATGATCCCTGAATTTCTTGGGAATGTCTTTCTCCGGACCGGTGCGAAGGGCCGTCGTCTGCGCCGTTCCCGTTTTTCCCGCAATCGACACAATAGACGATTTGGCCCTGGTCGCCGTCCCTTCGGTGACGACTCCCGCCAGCGCTTCTCGAATCAGCTTCAACGTGTTCGGCTTCACATCCAACTTCGCCTTAGGTACCGCCGGCAACTCCTGCCGTTGTCCGGTTGCGCGATCCATGATGGCCTGGACCAGACGAGGACGATACGTGACTCCGTCGTTGGCGACCGTTCCAATCATGCTCGCCATCTGAAGCGGCGTCACCGTCACATAGCCTTGCCCGATGGCGGCTGATATGGTTTCACCCGGAAGCCAGGGCTCATGTTTTGCCTTTTGCTTCCAAGCCGTCGACGGAATAATTCCTATCCGTTCAGAAGGCAGTTCGACTCCTGTTTCCTCCCCCAATCCGAACTGATGGGCATAGGAGGCCATCGTATCGATGCCCATGCGTTGTCCAACCGTATAGAAATAGACGTCGCACGAATGAACGAGCGCTTTGCGGAGATCGACGGAACCATGCCCGCTGGCTTTCCAGTCATGGTAGACCCGTCTCCCGAACTGGTAGCCTCCCGAGCAAAAGACCGTCGAGGAGGGCGTCATCGTATTCGATTCGAGCGCGGCCGCTGCCATCAGGACTTTGAACGTTGAGCCGGGGGGGTATTGTCCCTGCGAGGCTCTGTTGTTCAAAGGGCGGCCCTCGTCCTGTACGATTTCGACCCATTGTTTGCCCGTCAGCTCGCGCGACAACACGTTGGGGTCGAAGGCCGGACGGCTCGCCATAGCCAGAATATCGCCCTTCGTCGGATCCAGCGCGACGATCGCTCCGGATTCCTGCCCCAAGAGGTCCTCTGCCACCTTTTGCAATCTCGCGTCGATCGTCAAATATAGGTCATCCCCTGCATGAGGTTGATCCACCATGACCGTGCGCTTCTCATGGCCCAAGGCATCGACTTCGATACTCTTCTGGCCCGCCTCTCCCCTCACGATGTGATCAAAGAATTTCTCGACGCCATATTGTCCGACGATACTCCCCTGATGCAGCTCGGCAAATTCAGGCTTCTCCAATTGCTCGGCCGACACTTCGCCGACGTATCCCAGCACGTGCGACGCCGTCACCCCGGCCGGATAGTTTCGCTGCGATTCGACCTGAATCATGACACCGGGCAAATCCAGGCGGTGGGACTCGATCAGCGTCGCTTCGCGAAGCGTCAGTCGATCCTTGACCTTCCGCGGCAGTTGCTTGGCCCCTCGCACGGCCAATTTTTTCCTCACCATCGAGGAATCCAAGCCGATCAGGTTCGTGAGCTGCTCGATCAGGGCTTCACGATCTTTGACGTCTTCAAGCGAGACGTACAAGCTGAAGCTGGGCACGTTGTTGGCCAACAGGATCCCGTTGCGATCGTAGATCAGGCCCCTGGCCGGCTCCAGAATGACCGAGCGCGTGCGATTGTTCTCCGAAAGATCGCGATAGTAGGGGCCTTCACGGATCTGGAGATGCCAGAGTCGCAAGGCCAACAAGGCCACGACCAGCAAGAGTCCGACCCGCAGCACCACCAGTCGGCGTTGGAGTTCTCCCAGTTCAGAATCGTGTAAACCGGCTGTCGCCATGGCAGTCGTAATCCGTCGTCGTTAAGAAAACCGATCGAACGTTCTCAAGCGTTGAACCGCAAATCGTTGTTCCATGAGCCAGAGTAATCCTGCCCCCAGTACCGCATCAAAACAGGCTTGAGGCAATACCATGGACTGTACCATCCACCAGGTGTCTGACATCGTGGCGTTCTTTACGCTGAATGCCGCGACCAAACCTCCTGCCAGAGACAACACCAGCAGCCCGACACATAAAATTGTGGGGGTGACTTGCGCCACCTGTCGACCCAACAACCCAGCAAATAATCCAGCACCGCCGGTCGTCACTAAACTTAACCACAAATCCCCTGCCGAATACAGGTTGAGGACCCAGCCGATGGCCAACCCGACGAGGAGACCTTCGAGTTCGCCTGCGACCAATCCGATGACTGCCGCAATCACGAGACCCAGATCCGGCTTGATACCCCATACGCTCACGTGCGGCAGGAGGGTTGTCTGGAGAGGAACGAGGATTAACACCAGCCCGACATAGAGCAGAAATTTCATGGCCGTGGCTTCCCTCCGCCGTCGGATTTCGCCTCACCCCCTGCTGGCAGTCCATGGGGCGATTGGATGACCAACACTTCCTCAACGTGATTGACGTCGACCTCCGGCGCGAGTTCCGCGGTTTGGAAAAGCGCGCCCTCTTCCTTGTCGATTCCGGTAATCGTCCCGATCGCCAGTCCACGGGGAAAACCGCCGACCAGCCCTGAGGTCACGACCCGATCTCCGTCCCGCACCCCCGACAACATCGGGATATACTTCAGCCTGACTCGTCCCTGTGTCGTCCCCTCGACAATTCCTTCGTCTCTCGTGCGCTGGATCAACCCTGCAATAGCGTTGTTGGGATCCGTCACCAGGAGCACGACCGATGTCGCCCCGGTGGTCTTCACTACTCGCCCTACGACCCCCGACGGAGTGATGACACCCATATCCGGCTGAATTCCGTCGCTCTCGCCCTTGTTGAGAATCACCGACCGGTACCGATTGCTGGCATCCCGTCCGATGACCTGAGCCGCCACCATCGTCGGCAGCGCCTGCTCCTTGAAGTGCAGCAACGCGGCAAGGCGCTCCGTCGCGGCAGCGGCCTCGCGGAGCTGATTGTTCTGACCGCGCAGCCATTCGATATCTTCCCGCAACCGATGGTTCTCTTCGGCCACACCCTGCAGCGCCACATACTGACCCCACATATTGGAGATGCCCTGATCGAGGGAGGACACAGCTTCAAGCGGCAGACGAACCAGTTGACCCACCGGACCGTCCAAATACTCCAAGAGTCCCTGACTTTGGCTGGGAAATAGAAAGAGAGCGCCCAGGAGGAAAGCAAACAATCCTAGCGCCAGACGCCTAGCACTATAGGGGGAACGCACATTGACCATCCACATGGATAAGGGATGGAACCGTTATCGGAAGGTATTGGCCTGGGACATGACCGCGACTTTGGCCAGCAGATCAAGCTCATCGAGGATTTTCCCGACCCCCAAGACCACGGAGGTCAAGGGATCATCCACGGTGATGATCGGCAGATTCGTCTCCTCCCGGAATCGGGTGTCCATGCCCTTCAGCAAAGATCCTCCGCCGGTGAGCACGATGCCCCGGTCGATAATGTCGCCCGCCAGTTCGGGCGGGGTGTTTTCCAAAGCTACCTTGATCGCGTTGACGATCGTTCCGATTGGTTCCTGCAGCGCCTCCCTGATTTCCGCATCATCCACCACCAACGTACGGGGAATTCCGGAGATCAAGTCGCGCCCTTTAATCATCATTGTCTTGCGTTCTTCAAAGGGATAGGCGGAACCAATCTCGAACTTGATCCGTTCCGCCATATGTTCACCGATGAGGAGGTTATATTTCTTCTTGATGTAGTTCATGATCGCATCGTCCATGCGATCGCCAGCCACTTTTACCGATTCACTATAGACGATGCCGCCGAGCGAAATCACCGCGATATCCGTCGTGCCGCCGCCGACGTCGACAACCATGTTGCCCGACGGCTCGGTGATCGGAAGGCCCGCTCCGATCGCCGCCGCCACCGGCTCCTCGATCAGATAGACTTCCCGCGCGCCGGCCAATTCCGCGGAGTCGCGAACCGCCCGTTGTTCGACCTGCGTAATTCGCGACGGCACCCCGATGATGATCCGGGGCCGGACGAAGGCACTGCGGTTGTGCGCCTTCTGAATGAAGCGCTTCAACATCTGCTCGGCCATTTCAAAATCGGCGATGACACCTTCCTTCATCGGGCGTACTGCGACGATGTTTCCGGGTGTGCGCCCCAGCATCTTCTTCGCATCCGCCCCGACGGCCAGAACCTTTTCTGTCTTTTTCTCAACCGCCACCACCGAGGGTTCGTTCAGCACGATCCCTTTCCCATGGACATACACGAGCGTCGTGGCCGTTCCTAAATCAATGGCCAGATCGTTCGAGAACCAGCCGAAAATGTCACTCGTAAAACCCACGATGACTCTCCCTTCCGCTCAGATTCCAATCACCCGATGCAGTCGCGACGGCGCCACGCCTTCAGTCGGGGAGTGCCAACCGGCCGATGTCCAACACCTGCGTACCCGCCAGTTCATCGCCAAGCCGACGGCCCTGTTCGTTTCCGATAATCAGGATCGCTTCAAAGACCACGATCGCCCCGGAGGCCACCCAACCGACATAGGGAACCGCAAACGCCAATTGGGCGACTGCAAAGGGGATGTTACGGATTATGGATTCCCGAAACCCTGCCGGCTCACGCGTATCCGGAAGAACCGTCTGAAGGCCGATCAGCCGCTTCCCAATGCTTCGACCGCCCGCAAACCCATCGGCAACGAGCAGATAAGCCAGACCTGCAAGAAACCCTACGGGAACAATCACTTCGGCTGCCGCTGCTGCAAGAAATATATCGATGAGTTTGGCGATAAACCGGTTGAGAACCTGCGCCTTGGGGTAAATCCCGACACCCAATGGATGAACCCCAACCTGTTCCGCCAAGGGATCTCCTTGCAATTAGTGGCAAAGTATAACAAATTCGAGGACCTGGCACAAACGAATCACCATTCTGTGACCAAACTGGTTTCGGCATCCGTGGAAGGGATGCTTTCACGCCTTCGGCAAACTTGCCTTTGTCGGCATCTCTGGGTACAATTCGCGCCGTTTCATAACTTCTGAGGGTATTACGACATGATCAAGGTGCTGCGGTTTGCCAACGAAAAGTATCCCTGGTTCCTCGCACTCACCATAGGTTTCATCGCCATCACCTTCATCGTCGGGATGGGATGGTGGGGATTCGGCGAACAGCAGGGGACGGTCGTCGCTTCGGTGGGAGACCTCACCATTTCGCATGACGAGTTCAAACGCGCCTATGAAAACACCTATCGTTTCTATAAGGACAAGGTTCCCGGAGAGTTTAAGGATGAAACGATCAAGCAGTATGTCGTCGAGCAGCTGGTGGATAACCGGGTGTGGCTGATCGCCGCAAAAAATATGGGGCTCACGATCGCCGACGAAGACTTGCGTGAGGCGATCATACAAATCCCCGAGTTCCAGAAAAACGGCACCTTCGACCCGGAACTGTACCAACGACTCCTGGCAGCCAATCACCTCACCCCCGCCGTATTCGAAACGATGGAAGCGAAGGAACTCCTCAGCAACAGGGCCCGATTGATGGTCAGTGATGCCGTCACATTGACTCCGACTGAACTCGCCGAAGCCCAGGCCCTGACCCTGAGACAAACGGAGACCGATCCGACGAAGGCCGCCGCCGCGAAGGAGCGCGCCATTCAAGAAGTGTTGTTCCAAAAACAACAACGAGCCCTCGTGGCTTACACCCAGTCGCTCAAAGCAACCATCCCCGTCAATATCCGCCGCGAGCTGCTTTAGCAGCCACAGCGGCGGGTCCGAGGCAAGAGGTAATGGCGAAGAATGCACGCTCGGGCTTGCCCCTGCCTATCGCTCTTCCCCTCTCACCATTTGCAGAATCAGCATGGCATCGCCATAGCTGTAGAACCGGTAGCGGGCACGTACCGCTTCCTTATAGGCCTCTCTGAGAAAGTCGACGCCGGCAAACGCGGAAACCAGCATGAGCAGCGTGGTCTCTGGCAAATGAAAATTCGTCAGGATCGCGTCCACCACGCGAAAAACAAACCCTGGCGTAATGAACAGGTTGGTTTCCCCCTGATAGGCTGTCACCACTCCGTGCTCTAGCGCGGCAGTTTCCAACGCCCGCACTGCGGTCGTCCCGACCGCCACGACCTTGCCTCCGGCTTTCTTGGTGCGTGCGATTGCCCGAACCGTCTCGATTCCGACATCGACCCATTCGCTTCCCATTTGATGATCCTCGATTCGATCTGCTGTCACCGGCTTGAACGTGCCGATGCCGACGTGTAGCGTCACCGTAGCTACACTGATTCTCTGATCCGCTAATCGCGTCAGCAGGTCCGGGGTAAAATGAAGCCCGGCCGTCGGAGCAGCAATCGCGCCTTCATCATGGGCAAAGACTGTTTGGTACCACTCACGATCCTGGTCGGTTGGCATCCGCTTGATATAGGGAGGGAGAGGCATTCGACCGTGCGCCAGGAAGAATTCCGTAGTCGATAATGGCCCTTCGATGCGAACGACGGTCAGATCCGCCTCTCGGGTGAGCACCGTTACGGCTGTCTGGGCATCGACATCAATCGTCTGCCCGGGACGCCATTTCCCTTTCATCAGAACTTCCCAGTTTCGCTCGCCGACTTGTTTGACGAAGAGAATCTCGACGGAGGTCCCAGAAGGCCGTTTCCGGCCTATCACGCGAGCCGATCGAACCTTGGTATCGTTCACCACGAGCAGATCGCCCGGCGCCAACAGATCCGGAAGGTCTGCGATTCGCTTATGAATCAGAGACCGATCGGAAGGATTCAGGACAAGGAGCCTGGCTTGATCCCGGGGAAGTACCGGCTCTCTGGCAATAAGATCGGGATCGAACGGAAAGTTGAACTCGGAGCGCAGCATCAGGACGTGGGAGGAACCGGGGACTTTGTCAGCGACATGTTCTGCAATTCAGTGCCGGGATAGTAATACTGCAGAATCGTGGAGAACGGGTAGCCTAACTCGGCCAACTCTTTTGCCCCCCATTGACACATGCCCACGGCATGGCCGGCCCCATAACCGGAGAGCACGATCTCACGGCCGACGGAGTCGATCGTAAACTGCGTGCTCGGCACGATCGAATACCCAACCGCTTTGCGCAGATCTTCCCCGCGCAGGATCAACTCACCCTCGGAATGCACCACACGAAGCTTCGCAACCCGCCCGCCCCGGCTGAAGGTCAGCGGCGACATCGAGGCGATGGTCCCGACGGCAAATCCCTGCTGGCGAAGGTTCTGTTCCAGCGCTTCCAATCTGAACGACACCTTCCATTGATAATAGGGGGACTCCAGATCGAACGGACATTCCACGCCTTTCAGGTAGGGATAATCTTTGGACCACACGTTCATTGCGTCTTCGGTCAACCCCGCGGCGGTGGAAGAGAAGGCTGCATAAATCGGTGCATTCTGATACGTCAGCACAAGCCCCCTGGTATCGTCCACCGCCCGAAGCACGGCCGCATCGATCCCGTTCTTCCCCCGATAGACTTGGTCCTGCACCGTCGCCGCCACATCGTACTCACGCGTCACACTCAGCATCTGTTGATAGAGCGCATAGGTGCGCGCGGCAACCGCCTGGGCCTTGAGCATCTCCGGATGCCAGGTTGAATTGACCTCCGCCGGGACCACGCCTTTGACGTACTCTTCCAGGTCGACTTGGTTAATCACCAGGAAGCCCTTGCCTCGTCTGATGACATGCACGTGCCCGCTCACCGGAACGGCAAGACGCTGGTCGTTCGAGGGTCTGGACGGTCCATGAATCTTTCCGTTCGGCTTGGCCAGCAACAATGTCACGCCCTGTTCTCCGGCCCTCAACGTCAGCCGCTCATGAGACATCCGAACGCCGTTCACCAGGAACCCCTTCCCGTACGGGACAATGTGGACGCCGGAATGAACGGCACGGCCCTGGTGGCTTGGATCCGCTACCCATACCGCGCTCTCCGACTGCACATCCAACCTATGCACGTCCGCGGAGAGGAGGACGCGAAGCGACTGCGCCCCTTCCGCCCCGGTCGCCATAACACTCAGAAGCGCCCAGGCCGCGAGGCCGATTCCTACTCTCTTGATTGCGGATGTCACCGGCGAAAGAGCCATGATAGTAGATAGAATAGCAGACTAAGAATGACGCTGAGGAGCAGGCTGGTCCCGAGGGGGAAGAAAAAGCTGAAATTGTCGCGTTTGATGGAGATATCGCCGGGCAGCTTACCGAACCAGCCTAGCAGACTCCCGACCCCTGGCACACGGTCCGCCAGCAGCAACAGGACGCCCAGCACAGCGATGGCCGCCCCGATTCCCATGAAAAGCTTGCCCAGGGTGCCCCATTCGTTCATCAGCCTTTCACCAGACACTCGGCAATCTGAACGGCATTGAGCGCGGCGCCTTTACGGAGATTGTCGGATACGACCCAGAGGTTCAGACCATTGGCGATCGATTCGTCTTCTCTGATGCGGCCGACATAGACCTCGTCCTTTCCGGTCGCATCCAAGGGCGTCGGGTAGAGCTTTTTGCTTGGATCGTCGTAGACGATCACGCCCGGCATCGCGGCCAGGGCCGCGCGGGCCTCATTCGGCTTGAGCGGCCGTTCTAATTCGACATTGATCGCCTCCGAGTGGCAGCGTAAGACCGGAACCCGTACCGTCGTCGCCGTCACGCGGAGCGCGGGGAGATCGAGAATCTTTCTCGTCTCCTTCGCAATTTTGACTTCTTCGGAACAATCTCCGCCATCATTAAACGATCCGATATGCGGCAGCAGGTTGAACGCAATCTGGTAGGGGTAAACCTCGGCTTTCGCATCACGGAAGGCCATCAGATCTCTTGTCTGGTTCAGGAGCTCTTCCATCGCCGCGGCACCGGTCCCCGACACCGACTGAAACGTCGTCACCACCACGCGCTTCACGCCGACGGCATCCTGCAAGGGCTTGAGCGCCATCACCAGCGGTGTGGTCGTGCAGTTGGGAATCGACACGATACCGCGAGGTATCGTACCCAGGGCTTGGGCATTAACTTCCGGCACAACGAGTGGCACGTCGGCGTCCATCCGAAAGACTCCGCTGTCGTCGATCACCACCACGCCGGCGGCCCCAAGACGCTGGCCGTACTCCCGGCTGATCGCATCGGTGGCTGAAATAAGGGCAAAATCAACGCCGGCGAACGAAGCCTCGGGCGTCAGTTCTTCCACTTTCCATTCCTTGCCCTGACAAGACAAGACTTCGCCGGCTGAGCGCTTCGAAGCAAAGAGCCGCAGCGACGCCAGCGGGAATGACCGTTCTTCAAGAATCTCGAGCGTTTCTTTTCCCACCGCACCGGTCGCGCCGAGGATCGCTACAACATATCCCGCTTTCTTTTTCAGCATACGGAGACTACCTATAGAACAATCTCACGAATCCGATGATTAAAGGTGTCGGCGATGAGCAGATATCTATCTGGCCCCACCGCAATGCCGAACGGATAATTCAGACTGGCTTCCAATGCCGTCCCGCCATCACCGCCGTAATTGGCCACCCCGACGCCGGCCAACCGTTCCAATCGTCCTGTTGTCCGGTCCCACCGCCTCACAAGGTGATTATCTGAATCGGTGACAAACACATTCCCTGCGGCATCCAGGGCAATCCCCGAGGGTCTGGACAGACTCGTCGAGGGCGCTTCAACCGCACCCTGGTAGCGATACTCTCCTCCGTCCCCAACGACAGTTGTGATGAAACCGCTCGTCGGATCCACGGCGCGGATCCGCCCGCTGAACGTGTCGGCAATGTAGAGAGTGCCGTCTCTGCCGAGCGCCAACCCGCTCGGACCAGCCAGGCTTGCCTCAGTGGCGGGCATTCCGTCTCCATTATAGGTGGCCGATCCGGTGCCGGCGACTGTACGAATGACCCCCGTCGACAAATCGATCGCCCGGACACGATTGTTGCTCTGATCCGCGATGTACAACGTGCCCGAATCGCCGATGGCCAGTGCCGCCGGTTCGTTCAGACCTGCCGCCACGGCTGGCCCGCCGTCCCCTCCGTATCGCGGTTGCCCGACACCGGCAATGGTCGTTATCCGCCCAGTACCGGCCTCGACACGACGAACCCTATGATTCATAGTGTCGGCAATGTACAGATGCCCCGCCCTGTCCACGGCGACCGCAGTCGGGAAATTCAGGAGTGCCCGATCGGCCGGACCGCCATCACCGCCGAATCGTTTGGCAACGCCTGCTCCGTTGACGACATACCGGACCGTTCCGCTCAGATCAGTCTGCTGTGCAAAAGCTCCCTCTCCCGTCGTGGCGGCGTCAGCAAAAGGATCGTCACTCTCCTTTTCCGGCAACGGGGCCGGCTTCACCACTTCAAGCCGCGGCTCGAGGGTTCCGACATAGCCCGCAATCGTCGTGATCAGTTTCGTCACCCGGTCCACCTTTCGCACCAGGTGATTCTCCGAATCGGCGATAATGAGGTTCCCCTGCCCGTCTACTGTCACCGCTTTGGGCTCATTGAGGCATGCCGAAGTCGCGAGCGCGCCATCTCCCGTGAAACCGCACTCACCGGTTCCCGCTACCGTCCGGATCGTGCCCGTTTTGACGTCGGTAGGCATCACCCACTCCCCTGCCGGCTAGTTCAGATTCCGCAGGATCGCGTCGCCCATTTCAACGGTCCCGACGAGACGAGCCCCGGGGCTCAGAATATCTTTCGTTCGATACCCGAGATCCAAGGTCTTCACGATCGCCTGCTCAACAGCCTCTGCTTCTTTGTCCAACTTAAATGCGTACGACAACATCATCGCCGCCGAGGCGATCGTCGCAATGGGATTGGCGATATTCTTTCCGGCAATATCAGGGGCACTCCCGTGGATCGGCTCGAACAAACCAACCTGCGCCCCCACGCTAGCGGAAGGCAACATGCCGATTGAACCGGTCAGCATCGCCGCTTCGTCGCTGAGAATATCGCCAAATATATTATTGCACAGCATGACATCGAACTGCCGGGGATTGCGGACCAGTTGCATGGCCGCATTGTCGACATATATATGCTTCAACTCCACATCGGGATAGTCCTTGTGCGCCTCAATGACAACACGCCGCCACAGTTCCGATGACTCCAGCACATTCGCCTTATCCACCGAGGTGAGTTTCTTCCTCCGCTTACGCGCCGCCTCGAACGCCACCTTGGCAATGCGGCGAATCTCCTCGGTGGTATAGATTTCGGTATTGATGCCGCGCTCACTTCCGTTGGGAAGCTTCTCGATTCCCTTCGGCTTGCCGAAATAGATGCCTCCGGTCAGCTCCCGAATGACAAGGATGTCGATCCCCTCAATGACTTCTTTCTTCAACGTCGAGGCATCAGCGAGCACGCTGTACAACTTGGCGGGACGGAGGTTCGCATAGAGCCCAAGCTGTTCGCGCAAGCCCAACAGTGCACGTTCCGGTCGCAGGCTGTACTCGAGGCCTTCCCATTTCGGGCCGCCGACGGCGCCTAACAGCACGGCATCGCTCTGCTTGGCCAGCGTGAGCGTCTCTTGGGGAAGCGGCACTCCAACCTTATCGATCGCCTGTCCTCCGACATCTCCAGTCGTAAACTCGAATTGATGCCCGAACTTCTCGGCCACTACCTTCAGCACCTTCACGGCTTCAGGTACAATTTCGCGTCCGACACCGTCACCTGCCAGCACCGCAATCTTCGCCTTCACGTCGCGCTACTCCTTCGTTACGATGAATCGTCTACTCGAGTATGTTCTCGTCTTCGCTTGTCCAAGCCGGATCCACCAAGCAGAGAAACTCGATCGTGCTCGCCCCTGTATTCTCGAGGGACTGCTTGCTGCCGGGCGGCACATACACAGTGGTCCCCGCTTCAACAGACAGGTTCTGGTCATCGATCGCGAACCGCCCCTGACCGGCGATGAAGTAATAGACTTCCGATGAGGTCAGGACATGGCTTTTTGACCGTCGGCCCGGGTCTAACGTGCCATGGGCAAGGCTGTAGCCGAGTTTCAACTGATGCTTGGCCGGGTGAAAAATTTCCCGCAACCGAGTGTGATCACCGGCCAGAAACTCCGCGCGCTCTGACAGCGTGACCTTGAACACAAACACCTCCAGATACTCGCCAAAGCCCTCGCGAATCGATCAATGTACCCTGCTCACTTTCCCTAAATCAAGTTAACCTTCTGTTCGCCCTGCGCCTGCTTGGCCGCCAAATATGCGAGTTTGTTCAAGGCGCTCAGGTACGCACGGGCTGAGGCCGTAATGATGTCGGTATCGGCCCCGTGCCCTGAAACCGTCCGTCCATCCTCCTGCACACGGACAGACACTTCGCCCTGGGCATCGGTTCCCCCCGTGATCGCTTTGACCACGTACATAAGCAGCTTGCTCTTGGTCTGTGTGATCGCGGCGATGGTCCTATAGACCGCATCCACCGGTCCATCCCCGGTTCCGGTCTGGGCTATCGATTTACCGTCGATTTCCAGCTCGACCGTGGCGGTCGGTACCTGATCCGTTCCGCTCTTGACGTGAAAAGATTTCAAGGTAATGCGATCGGCCATCCTGGCCAACTCTTCCGAAATGATGACCTCGAGATCTTCTTCGTAGATCTCCTTCTTGTGGTCGGCCAGCTTTTTGAAGCGTTCAAACGCATGGTTCACTTCCTCATCCGTCAACTTGTAGCCCAGTTCTTCGAGTCGTTGGCGAAACGCATGGCGCCCGGAGAGCTTCCCCATCACCATCTTGCTCTCGACCAACCCCACCGACTCCGGACGCATGATTTCATACGTGGTCTTATCCTTCAGCAGACCGTCCTGGTGAATTCCCGACGTGTGGGCGAATGCATTCGCCCCGACGATCGCCTTGTTGGGCTGCACGACCATGCCGGTAATTTTGCTGACCAACCGGCTAGTCTTCGAGATTTCCTCCGTGTGAATCTTCGTGTCGGCTTGGTAGAGATCTCTCCTCGTCCTCAATCCCATTGCGATCTCTTCCAACGACGTATTGCCGGCCCGCTCACCGATCCCGTTGATGGTGCACTCGACCTGGCCGGCTCCTTCCATCACTGCAGCCAAGCTGTTCGCAACCGCCAGCCCTAAATCGTTGTGACAATGGACGGAGATCACCGCCTTGGAACTGTTCGGCACGTTGTCTTGAATCCCTCGGATGAGCTGGCCGAACTCTTGCGGGATGGCATAGCCGACTGTGTCAGGAATATTCACGGTACCGGCTCCGGCCGCAATCACCGCCTCTATTACCTCATAGAGGTAGGCCGGATCGGACCGGCTTGCGTCCATCGGGGAGAATTCCACGTCTGCCACGTAGCCCCTCGCCCGTTGCACCATTTCAACCGCGCGCTTCTTGGCCTCTTCCCGCGTCATCCGAAACTGATGCTTTAAATGGATATCGGAGGTCGAGAGAAACGTATGGATGCGCACATTCGGCGCGCCTTTCAACGCCTCCCAAGCTCGATCAATATCCTCCGGACGGGCGCGGGCCAAACTGCAGATCGTCGGCCCCTCAACCTCTTGTGCAATCCGGCGCACGGCTTCAAAATCTCCCGGAGAGCTGTATGCAAAGCCTGCTTCGATGACATCGACGCCGAGCCGCGCCAGTTGTTTGGCAATCATCACCTTTTCTTCCACGTTCATGCTGGCACCTGGAGATTGCTCCCCGTCGCGCAACGTCGTATCGAAAATCTTGATCATCCGCATCATCATGTCACCTCTTTTCGGTTCAGACTGATCACAACGGCCGTCAATTCACAGCCGCCCACCCTTGGCGCGCCGAGGCGCGCCATTTTCCCAGGAAAGGCTGCAGGCGCAGAAAAGCCCGCAGGCGTACCCTCAGGGGTACGTTGACGAAGGTCTCAAGCCGAGAACGAAGCTCGCGGCTGTTGTCATCAGTCTGTAAAAACACAAAAGCCTCCATCCCTCAGCCCAGGGACGGAGGCTTCAAAAGAGCTCCGTGGTACCACCCTGATTCGGCCCTGACAACGTTGCCGCTGTCCGGTGCCCTTCATTCGGCCCGTCACGGGGGCGAGGCGGAATCCATTACTCCGGTTTTATGGATTCGGGCTCGGAGGCGAGTTCAACAATGTCACGGACTGGCTTGCACCACCCGCCAGCTCTCTGAGAACCGTGCGCCTTGTTTACTACTCCTCGTCGTCGCCGTTACAAATTCTATTCTGCTGCCGGCAAATCTCTCTTCGACTGAGCCTGCTTTCCCGCAAGCTTTCCAAGCACCCCGATGAC
>DATGEA010000254.1:0-5138 GCA_035310605.1 Nitrospira sp.
ATGTCGCGGTGCATGTGCCATCGTGGCTCTCCCAAAATCTGTGGGTAAGTCCGACATATTCGTTCTGTCTAATGAGCCCAGTGGTTGAGCCATAGGTAATAGGATTTCGTGTACTTTCTGCCGCATCCACCAATGGGCTCAAGCACTTATACGGGTCATGCTATTTCATAATTCCTGATGAGAGCTCTGTAGTCTTTTCAGAAAAAGTGAGGCTGAAGATCGGTTGCTGTGCATGGGCCTTTGAATACCATGAAGACGCCCCTGTCCCTCCCCCTTCGTATTGAGTTGTTTCCGACTAGGAGGGTGAATAGGGCATCACGTACTGGAGTCTCCTCATGCAGGCCGTGCTGAAAGCCCTCTTGCCGGCACGGATGCACCGATTTCTGAAGCGATTGTTCAGGCAGACAGTTTGTCACGATCGGTCCCAGATACCCGTTCAGGACTATGAAGTGCTGAGGGGAGCAGTTCTCCGAGAACCGAATCACGGGTGGCAGGTTCCTGACGTGGCAAGGCGGCAACTTGCTGCCTTTGCTCCCATTCTGCAACAGATGCGTGAAGGCAAGCCGCGTGAAGATCTTGCCGCTCTCGGCGAAGCCGTACACCTGACTCATATGGACAACCCTCTGGTTGTTGAGGTGGGTTGCGGGAGCGCCTGGAATAGAGAGGTGTTGGGGAGACTTTCGAATGCCACGGTACGGTACGTGGGGCTTGACTACGGAATTGAAATGCTCAAGACGGCACGCGCAATTTATCCGGGCGTGGTCACGCTGCTGGGGGATGCCGCCGAATTGCCCTTTCGAACAGGGTCGATTGACATTCTTGTTTCAGGAACTCTCTTGATGCATCTGATGTCGTATCGAAAAGCAATTGAAGAAAGTCGCCGTGTCTCGAGGCGCTGGTGCATTTTTCACACGGTCCCGCTGCTAGAGGCTAGGGAAACGACCGTGCTGCGAAAAGATGCCTATGGACAACCAACCCTTGAGATCATCTTCAATAATGCAGAACTTCAGGCCATCTTTGCCGCGAATGGTTTGAAGGTTCGTGCCGCCATCGACAGCTTGCCGTACGATCTGCAGCCTGTGCTTGGAGAGCCGACCGTCACGAAAACGTTTCTGTGTGAAGTCGCGGAACGGTGATGCGTGCGAATTTAGGATGTGGCAATCAGATATGCTCGGGTTGGATCAACATCGACATCGTACGGACCGGTCCGGGCGTAATGGTTCACGACTTATCGACGGGCATTCCGTTGCCGGATGCGAGCTGTGAAGTGGTCTATCATTCGCACGTCTTGGAGCACCTGAAGCGGCCTGAGGCACAATTCTTTATGCGTGAGTGCTTTCGCGTGCTGAAACCCGGCGGTGTTCTCAGAGTTGCGGTCCCGGATCTTGAACAGATATGCCGCCAGTATCTCCAGACGCTGGATCAGGCGCTGGCCGGGGAGCCTCATGCCGCGTATGACTATGAATGGATCATGCTGGAACTGTTCGACCAAATGGTCCGCCAGCAGAGCGGTGGAGGCATGCGCACATACCTCCGGCAGAATCCGTTGCCGAACGAGGCGTTTGTGTATGAGCGGATCGGGGAAGAGGGACGTCAATTGGTTTCCTCACTCCGCGGGTCATCCGGTCGAGCGGAGCATGCACCGGAGCGCCTTGGTCCTGGCATCAGGGCGTTCCTGAAGACGATCGGCCGGCAGATGTCGGTGAAGATCGCCGACAAACTGATCTTCTGGGCCGGCGGACGTCGATTGGTGGAAGCCTACCGACTCGGACGATTTCGCATGGGTGGAGAAGTCCATCAGTGGATGTACGATCGATATTCTCTCGCGCAGCTGATGATCTCAGTCGGGTTAAAGGATCCACGCCAAGAGTCAGCTCTGACCAGTAGGATTTCAGGATGGACAAATGTGCCACTCGATGTCCTTCCTGATCGGACGATCAGAAAGCCAGATTCACTCTTTATGGAAGCGCTGAGACCGAAGTGACCGCTGGGAGTGTTTATCATGGCCGAATCGTCGCATTACGGTAAAAAGGAGTAAACGGTCTTTAACATGATGCAGAACATCTTCCAGGGACGAAACGTCATGATTACCGGAGGACTTGGCTTTATTGGATCGAATGTGGCGAAGCGTTTGGTCGATATGGGGGCCCAGGTGACGGTCGTTGACAGTTTAGTGCCTGAGTATGGTGGAAATCTTTATAACGTCGAGGGATTCAAAGATCGTCTGCGTATCAATATTTCCGATGTGCGAGATCGGTACAGCATGCAATATCTGATTGAGGGGCAAGACTATCTGTTCAACCTTGCAGGGCAGACAAGTCATATGGACTCTATGGAAGATCCGGATACCGATTTGGAAATTAATTGCCGCGCGCAACTGTCAATTCTTGAGATCTGCCGGCATCATAATCCTCGCATCAAAATCGTCTTTGCGAGCACGCGGCAGATTTACGGCAAGCCAGATTATCTGCCCGTGGATGAGGCCCATCCGGTGCGGCCTACTGACGTCAATGGCGTCAATAAGATGGCGGGGGAGTGGTACCACATTCTGTACAGTAACGTGTATGGTCTTCGGGCCTGCGCACTACGCTTGACCAATACGATCGGTCCCCGCATGCGAATCAAGGATGCCCGTCAGACGTTCTTGGGGGTGTGGGTACGCTTCCTGCTCGAACACAAGCCGTTTGAAGTATGGGGTGGGGATCAATTGAGGGATTTCACGTATGTGGATGATGTCGTTGATGCTTGTCTGATGAGTGCGGCCAGTGAGGAGACTAATGGCCGGATATTCAATCTCGGAAGTCGCGAGGTGATTAGCTTGAAGGATCTGGCACGGCTGCTCGTCGAGATCAATGGTGATGGCCAGTACACACTCCGGGCATTTCCTCCGGACCGCAAACGGATCGATATCGGTGACTATTATGCGGATTTCAGCCGCATCCGGTCTGCAGTTCAGTGGGAGCCGACTGTGTCGCTCCGGGACGGACTTGCCAGCACGATTTCCTATTACCGAGAACATCTTGCGCACTATGTGTGAGCATTTGGAGATCGGGACGTACGAATCATGATTCCGCAGACCAGCCCAGGTGCAAATTATCGTGCGCACCAGGCAGAGATTGATGCCGCCGTGGCCCGTGTTATGCAGAGCGGGGCTTACATCCTTGGGAAAGAAGTCTCGGCCTTTGAGAAAGAGTTTTCCTCCTATCTGGGAGCCCGGTACGGGATCGGCGTCGGAAGTGGGACAGACGCGCTTCACATTGCGCTCCGGGCATGTGGCATTGGGACCGGGGATCGGGTGGCGACGACTCCGCTAACCGCTTCGGCCACGGCAGCGGCGATCGAAATGGCTGGCGCGATCCCGGTATTTGTCGACGTCGATCCTCGCACCGGCCTCCTTGACCCTGACCGACTTGAACTGGCGATCAGGACGGCTGGATCTCAACGGCTGAAAGCGGTCGTCCCCGTCCATCTCTATGGCTATCCGGTTGATATGGAGGCGATTACGGCGTTGGCCAACCGATACGGGCTGATGGTGATCGAGGACTGTGCCCAATCTCATGGCGCGTCTATTGACCTCAGAAAAACTGGTACGTGGGGGAATATGGCAGCCTTTAGTTTCTACCCTACTAAAAATTTGGGTGCGATAGGCGATGGGGGGGCTGTCATCACGAATGATCGAAGTCTGGCTGAGAAGGCGCTACTCCTGCGCGAATACGGATGGCGGGAGCGGTATGTCAGTGAACGAGCCGGCTTTAACTCCAGGCTGGATGAGATGCAGGCTGCGATTCTTCGAGTCAAACTGCCCTATCTCGATCACGAGAACAGGAGGCGCCGCGAGGTAGCCGAGTTGTATGCGCATGCCCTATCAGGGTCAATCCTGGAGACAATCCAGCCACATGTGAAGGTACAGCATGTGTATCACCAATATGTGGTGATGTCCGACAGGCGACATGAACTTCTGGCCTTTCTGAGAGAGGAGGGTATAGGGGCGTTGATTCACTACCCAGTGCCCCTTCACCGGCAGCCGGCCTACGCAACACCGAGACTTCCGCAGATGGATACATTGGTCAATAGCGAAAGACTCTGCGAGCGAGTCTTGAGCCTCCCCATGTTCCCAGAATTGACCAACGAACAGGTGGACAAGATCATCCGGGTGGTCAAGCAATGGGAGATGACCGTCGGGGCACCCGTATGACGCGCTATTTCTGTACGTATTTTGACCAGAATTACCTGACGAGAGGACTGGCCCTCTATCGGTCCCTCCAACGAACGTGTCCGTCTTTTGATCTCTGGGTGCTCTGCCTGGATAGGGTGTGCCATGGAGTGCTTTCAGATTTGAGGTTGCCCGGAATGCATCTTATTTCTCTGGAGGAACTTGAGAAGACCGATCGCCAGTTGTGCGCAGTAAAAGACACCAGGTCGTTACTCGAGTACTATTTCACGTGCACACCGTGCTTGCCGTGGTTTGTGCTGAGTCACCATGCGTATGTGGATCGGATCACGTATCTGGATGCGGACCTGTATTTCTTTCGCGACCCGTCGGAGCTCTTTGACGAGATCGAGCATTCTTCCATCGCCATTATTCCTCATCGGTTTCATCCCACATTCCTAGACAGAGAACAGTTCGGAATTTATAACGTGGGTTGGGTCTCATTCCGGCGCGACGAACCTGGTATGGCGTGCCTGTCCATGTGGAGGGAGCAGTGCCTGGCCTGGTGCTACGTTCAGTGTGAAGCTGATCGATTTGCCGATCAGAAATATCTCGATCGATGGCCCGCGAACTTCTCAAATGTTGCCGTGATCCAGCATAAAGGTGCCAACCTCGCTCCTTGGAACGTGGCGAACTATCATCTCCAGCACACTGGAAGCGGAGTACGTGTGGAGAACGAGCCGCTCATTTTTTTTCATTTTCACTATCTGAAGCAGGTGAATAAGTGGGTCTACAATCCGGGCCTCGCCGAATATAAAACCTCCTTGGTACGCGTGCTGCGCAACCATATATACGTGCCATACATTCGCGCGCTGCGAGACGCCGAAGCGGAGATTCATGCGGTGCTCACTCCGGATCGAACTCAAGGTCGTGAGCCTCGGAAGGACTTAGCGGCGAAGTCTGGGGTTCATCCGGGGTGGACGGTATC
>DATGEA010000255.1:0-4049 GCA_035310605.1 Nitrospira sp.
AAGATTGTGGTTATGCCCTATGGTGGTGATGTGCAAGAGATGACTCGATCGAATAACCTTTCTTTCAAACATGCGATGTCGGTTGATTACCCTGGCCATCGCTTTCGGCGAACCAGGATTGCCAAACGCATCGACCTATGGACCCGGTATGCGAGCCATGTAATAGGAGGTTGTGAATGGGTGGACTACATGTACCACTGGGATACATTGATGCTCGCGCATTTTAGTAACGATCTGGAAGTCCAGAAACTTCATGAAGTTGAGGCAGGTACATCTTCGTCCCACCAAATACTTCGAGTATTGCATGCGCCTAATCATCGAGCAATCAAGGGAACAGACTACATTACGAAAGCTGTACGTGAGATTCAGGCGCAGGGGCTTGAAATCGAATTGGTCTTGCTCGAGAGACGCCCTAACCATGAAGTGCTTGAAGCCATCGCCCAGTGCGATGTGGTCGTTGATCAGCTTATCATTGGATGGTATGCCATGTTTGCGATCGAAGGTATGGCTATGGGCAAGCCGGTGGTCTGTAATCTAAGGCCTGATCTCGTTGACCTCTACGTGACGGAAAACCTCTTGCTGGAGGACGAGATCCCGCTCATCCATGCGACACCTAGGACAATAAAAGATGTGCTGTTATGGTGCATTAAGAATCGGGACAAGCTAAAGGATATCGGTATGAGGGGCCCTCAGTATGTTAGACGCCATCATTCGATCGAAGCAGTCGGGGCGGTGTTCAATCGGATCAACCGCTCGATAGGTCTCGTGCCCAGTTTGAAAACGGAGGCCGTTTCTAAGTGAACACGGTCGTCGTAACCGGTGCTACCGGCATGATTGGGCGGAATTTATTGCCACTCCTGAGCCATCAGTTTGAAACATGGGGCATCTGTCGACACCAGTCGCAGGCTCCGAACGTGCGGGTTATAGAACATGATTTGACCCAAGATCATCTTCCTTCTTCGCTTCCCGATCGCGTTGACAGCGTGATTCATCTAGCTCAGTCCGCCCACTTCCGAGAGTTCCCTGAGCAGGCAAATGATATATTCAAGGTCAATGTCGCAAGCACACAGAGCCTCCTGGACTGGGCGCGCCGGCGCAAAGCCAAACGGTTCATATATGCTTCCTCTGGAGGGATCTATGGTCATGGGGCACAGGCATTTCGAGAAGATGACGTCAGTGGGACAAAGACAGAATTGGGGTACTACCTTGCCTCTAAAAACTGTGGTGAGTTACTCGTTGAGAACTACGCAAGCTGTTTCACGGTGGTCATCTTGCGATTCTTTTTTGTTTATGGCCCAGGGCAGCGCGACAGTATGCTGATCCCTCGGCTTGTCCGGTCTGTGGAGGAGGGGCGCCCGATAGTTCTTCATGGTTTAGAAGGAATTCGGATCAATCCGATTCACGTCCGCGATGCAGTTCGGTGTATTGATTCGGCCTTAAAGCTTGAAGCGAGCCAGAAGATAAACGTTGCAGGATCGGAGATTGTTACATTGAAGGCAATTGCCGAGCAGATTGGCGAGCTAGTCGGCAAGCAACCTGTGTTCGAACAACAGAATGTCTCCCCACGCCATTTGATCGGCGATACTGAACGTATGTGCCGGTTGTTAGTTCGACCGGCGATCACCCTAAAGGAAGGGTTGTCAGAACTGGTATAAATGGTGGATTGAAGCGAAGGCCACAGATTTGTTTTGAGACACTCCCGACCACTACGAGTACTCCACTGTCCTGATTTGGTGGCAGGCAATCCCTTTGGAATCGCGCAAGCTGAACGGGCTCTCGGGTTAGAAAGCGAGTGCATCGCGCTCCAGCCTCACCCTTTCGGCTATCCAGCTGACCGATTCCTGTCTACGGGTGGCGAGATTGCTGCACAAATTGGACGGTGGCGGTTACTGGCTCTCGCTCTGACTGGTTATGATGTCATTCACTTCAACTTTGGCCAGACAACAATGCCGCAGCGACTTCTGGTGGATGCACGTTCGCAACGCGGTTATCCTCCTTGGGCAAGACGCCTCTACAATTTGTATGCATCCATTTTTGAGCTGAAGGATCTGTGGATTCTGAAAAGAATGGGAAAGTGCATTGTAATGACATATCAGGGGGACGACGCTCGACAGGGCGACTTCCTCAGATCTCATTATGAAATTAGTCCGGCCGACGAAGCAGGTTATTACACGGAGCACTCAGACCGTCTTAAACGGAAGCGAATCGAGATAGTCGGCCGATATGCAGACGCCATCTTTGCGGTCAATCCGGATTTGCTCCATGTATTGCCCTCACGAGCTCAGTTCATACCGTATGCTCACCTCGATGTTTCAAAAATTCAACCTCGGCCTCCGGCGGACCGCGCTGTTCCCAAAGTTCTCCATGCGCCAAGCCATCAAGGTGTCAAGGGAACCCGTTTTCTTCTTGATGCCGTCAAGCGGCTGAAATCTGAAGGGGTCCAGTTTGAATTCGTGATGGTAGAAGGGATGGCTCACAGTGAAGCCATGAAACTGTATGCCGATGCTGATCTGCTTGTTGATCAATTGTTGGTCGGCTGGTATGGCGGTCTCGCTGTTGAGTTGATGGCGTTGGGGAAACCTGTGGTGGCTTATCTTCGGGAAGCAGATATGAAATTCATCCCTTCGACCATGCGCGCCGAACTGCCTGTGATTAACGCAACGCCCCTATCGATTTATCAGGTTCTTCGCGATTTACTTACGATACGCCGTCGTCAACTCCGAGAGCTTGGAGAGCATGGACGCAAGTATGTTGAAATGTGGCATGATCCTATTCGAATTGCGTCCACACTGAAAGCTACCTATGAGAGTGTTCTTCTGCTGAGGCGGAATCCCGAAGTGACGCATCATTAGGCTTCTTCCTGCCCATGTGTGGTATTGCCGCACTCTTTGCCCCTCGCCCCATTCCCTTGGAAGACCTCACCCGCAAGATGACAACGGCGGTTCGTCATCGTGGCCCGGACGGGGAGGGGTTCGCATTGTTCTCGGCCCGGGACTTTGCAGCGACACCGCTTGGGGGGCCGGATACGCCCACAGCCAGTTATGCCGTCGGAATTGCCTATGCGCCGAAGCGGGATGCTGAACCCGTTCTCGATGCGATCGTTGCGCTCGGCCACCGCCGTCTTTCCGTTATCGACCTCGGTATCACTGGACACCAGCCCATGTGCACGGCCGATCGTCGATTGTGGGTGGTCTATAACGGCGAGATCTACAACTATGTCGAGCTTCGAGCAGAACTTGAAGGGATCGGATACGCATTCGTTTCACACAGTGACACGGAGGTGATCCTTCACGCATACCGTGAATGGGGTGAGAAGTGCCTTGATCGGTTCAACGGCATGTTCGCGTTTGTCCTCATCGATCGATCCGCCAGAAGGGTTTTCGCCGCGCGCGACAGGTTCGGAGTAAAACCGCTCTACCTTTGGCGGTCATCCCAGGGCTTGGTGGCCATGGCTTCGGAGATTAAACAGTTCCTAACATTGCCTGGGTGGTCATCAAAGGTGAATGGGCAACGCGCGTACGAATTCCTCAACTGGGGTCTAATCGATCATACGGAGGAAACGCTCTTCGACGGCGTCCGTCAACTGCGAGGAGGCGAGTGTATCCATTGTTCCTTGGATGAGCTCTTGGTTAGTCCTCCTGTCAGACGTTGGTATCAACTGGTGCCTCGCTCATTCCAAGGTGATATGAAAGCTGCGGCGGATGAGTTAAGTGCTCTCTTCACGGATGCGGTTCGACTTCGGCTTCGGGCCGATGTGCCTGTAGGTTCCTGTCTGTCCGGGGGGCTCGATTCGTCTTCGATCGTCTGCGTGGCCAATCAACTACTCCGGTCCGCGGGCGTGGCATCCCAGCAGAATACGTTCTCGGCTTGCGCGAACGTCAAGCGGTATGATGAGCGCAGCTATATTGATACCGTCGTCGACCACACAGGTGTTCAGGCCCACTACGTCTATCCCGATCTTCATGAACTCTTCGAGACGCTGGATGTTATGACATGGCATCAGGATGAGCCGTTCGGGTCGACGAGCATCTATGCTCAATGGCACGTGT
>DATGEA010000256.1:0-2745 GCA_035310605.1 Nitrospira sp.
ACAGCTGCTGCCTCCCGGACCAGCGTCATCAATTCGGGAGCGGTCATCTGTTTCGCGGCCGGAGCAGCTTTGGGCGCATCGGCCAGGTAGACGCCGCTGCCCACCAGGAACCATTGATCTCCCACCTTCGCCTTGCTCACATAGGCCGACTTCTGCGTGGAGACGCTATCGCCGGGCTTCGGCCAGAGATAGTCGACCCAGCCGGCCTCGCTGGTTTCGACCACCTTGAACATCTCACGGATCAACGGCTTGCCTTTGGCGTCTTTCAGGTCTAACAGGTTGCGTCCTTCCAGATTCGGGAAGCCCGGATTGACGAGATCGATGCCCTTGGGATCGAACACGAACACATAGGCGTCCTTGGCGATGAAGGGTCCTGTCGGATCGTGGAAAAACGGAAAGGCCGCCGTGCCATGTTTCTCGATCTGTCCGACGGCATCCTTCACCAGATCCACGACAAAGGTCCGTTCCATGCGGTCGTTGTAAGTGCCGCTCCCGATCACGTAGCGGTTACCGGACGGTGCCGTCACGAGCCGGACGTAGCTGCTTTTCCATCGTGGCAGCAGCCCGCCCGGGACAGGCCATTCGTAGTGGTACCAGCCTTCCGGTTTGCCGGGAAACGTCATAGCGGCAGCGAGGAGTCCCCGGATGATGGGTTTCCCGTTGATGTCCTTGAGGTCCAACTCATTCTTGCCTTCCATTGCGGCATCGGGATGCACCAGCATGTTTCCCTTGGGATCCAGCACGAAGATATAGGTGTCTCCCTGGCGCCAGCGGCTCCCGGACACACGGAAATCGGTGAACGCGGCTTCGCCTTTGGTGCGGACCAGCTCTGTGGCATCCTTTACCAACGCCATCAATTGGCGGGTGTCCTCATACTGGTAGGACGGATCCGATGCGGCGACGGTCCGCGCGGGGCCACTGCAAGCTTGAAGGAGCACCAACAGCGAACCCAGCGTGACGAATCGTGAGAGACACACCGTTTGTTGTGAGAACATGTGGAGATCCTCTCTTTGTGCAGGAAGGACAGGACAATGGTCTTCGGTCGCATAGCCTCTGTGCCGATGGTTGAGAGAGATAAGCAACGGACGTGCCGCAATCGATGGGCTAAGCAGAATTCATGAAAGTGAACCAGTTAGCGTGGTTCACAAGAAGAGAGGCGGCTGACGATCACGAGAGCAGTGAGGCCATTGGCAACATGAAGACGGGAAAGGCTGGTGCAAGAGGCAACACCACAGCGTTGCCATCCACCACACAAACCATGTGCTTATCTTTGCCCTCTTGGGTCATGTTCGCGCAGCGCAAAAGCATTCCGGATGATGCAGGATGACCCTTGGACGTAATTGCACATATCTCATTTCCAATGAGGCTTCCCCGAAAGGCGGCCGTGCTTTCTCCCGGCAAAAGAGATATCCTTTGGTAGCAACAGTGTTGTGAAAACCTCGCCCGACTTGGACTGTCTCGAGCGGAACAAGGAAGGATGGAAGTCTGTATTCTAGAGGTGACTGTATGAATCCACGACCTGACCTCGGTGTTTTCGGAATAGCACCACAACAGTCCTGCAGTGCATTCCTCATACTGACGGGACTCCTGGCCATCGGCTGTGCCCTGAATCCGAGCCCGCGACAGATGTACGAAGGGGCGCCGCTCCCCAAGGAGCAGGTCGGGATCGTCCGCACTGGATGCACTACGGGGAGCGGGCTCACGATCATGATGACGCAGATTGACGGGAAGGACATAGCCGACGGCTGTGCCGATTTTGCATTGTTGCCGGGTGAGCATCAGATCGAGCTGAGCGCCAAGCAACTGGCTCCGAAATTCGAGACCGGCATGATGGGCTCGGGATCGGTCCTGGGAGCGCCGCCGACTCCCATGGGTGCCAGGCCGGACCAGGAGGCGCAAGTCATCTGGGCATCCCAGTCGCCGCTGCGAATCACTTGCACGGTCCAGGCCGGACAGGAAGTCACCATCGTCGGCGCCAGGGGGATGGGGCAGGACTGGCGGGCTCGATGTCAGGAACGAGCACGATAGTCATCTGCGCCGAAGGATATGTGTTCAGCATCGCAGCTGAAAGTCAGGCACGCCCGTCTTCCCGGTCTGTGTAGTTCTCCGTTCCCCCAAAGCAGACAAACGGGAAAGACCAGACCAGCCCAGCCCCCCGCATCAGATAGAGGATCTGTGAAGGAGTTTCCCCGGCTCACAGATTGTTTTCTCGGACATTCCGGAGGGCCGCAGATGTATGATAACCAGGGGTAGGTATTCTCCCAATGGTCACCCTCAAGTTGGTAAGAGTTTCGTTAAGCGTGTCGGAGGACCTCTCGTGAGCGAATTAGAGGAAAAAGCCCAGACGGCCCTGACCGGTCGCATAACTCCGATCGTGGAATCAGGCAGGGAATCCGTCAGGTGCGCGGTAGACGGTTGCCTCAACAAGGCGAGCAGGACCTGCGAGGTCAAGGTCACCAACCGGCACCTTGCCCCGGGCGGCGACCTGCATGGAGTGGTGCTCTGCGATCTCCATTATAAGGCCTTTGACATGTTGAAATGGGAATGGAGGCGAACGGCCGATGCGGCAGCCTCCCAGCAGCTGAAGTTAGACGGGGTCTATGATCTAGCTACCGAGGAAGACACCTAGCGCTTGGCCTGGTTGAGAGATCCGTCACGAGGCCCACGCGCGAACGTGGCAAATACCATCAAAGGAGGACCATCATGGCCGATGAGAAAACACCTCCGGTTCCGACGGGGATGAAC
>DATGEA010000257.1:0-46939 GCA_035310605.1 Nitrospira sp.
CACGCTCGGCCCGTTCGACGTCGTAATCGGCGGCCTGGAGGAGTTTGAGAATGATGTTCTCGACGTCTTCCCCGACGTAGCCGGCTTCGGTCAGCGTGGTCGCATCGGCAAGCGTAAACGGCACATCCAAATACTTGGCCAGGGTCTGGGCGAGGAGGGTTTTTCCGGTTCCGGTCGGGCCCACCATGAGAATGTTGCCCTTTTGGAGTTCGACATCGTCGACGTCTTTTTCCTTCGCGGAGATGCGCTTGTAATGGTTGTGAACGGCGACGGAGAGAATCTTTTTAGCCCGCTCCTGTCCGACGACGTATTGGTCGAGGTGATGCTTGATCTCGGAGGGCTTCTTCAGCTTCGACGAAATTTCTTCCTTTGCCTCTTCCCAATCTTCGGCGATGATGTCGTTGCAGAGATTGACGCATTCGTCGCAGATGTAGACGGTAGGGCCGGCGATCAGCTTGCGGACTTCGTCGCGACTCTTGCCGCAGAACGAACAGCGGAGATGTCGATCCATCTTTTCCTGCTTGGCCATGCGCCCTCCTGTGTTACTTGTCCTTGGCCCCGTCTTTTCCGCTCTCGGACCCGCCCACGGCTTTCAGCGTCTTGGGCGCCCGGGTGATCACTTCATCAATGAGGCCGTACCGCTTGGCCTCTTCGCCGGACATGAAGTAGTCCCGCTCGGTGTCGTGAGCGATCTTTTCGATCGGCTGTCCCGTATGCTTCGCCATGATCTCGTTCAGCCGATCGCGGATCTTGAGGATTTCCCGCGCGTGGATGTCGATCTCAGTCGCTTGCCCCTGGAAGCCTCCAAGCGGCTGATGAATCATGACGCGGGCGTTGGGAAGTGCGAAGCGTTTGCCTTTGGTCCCCGCGGTCAATAGCAGCGCACCCATGCTGGCAGCCTGGCCCAGGCAGATGGTGTTGATCGGCGGCTTCACGTACTGCATCGTATCGTAGATGCCGAGCCCGGCCGTGACGCTCCCGCCGGGCGAGTTGACGTAGAGATTGATGTCTTTCTCCGGATCCTCGGCTTCGAGAAAGAGCAACTGGGCGATGACCAAATTGGCGAAGATATCGTCGATCGGCGCACCCAAAAAAATGATGCGATCTTTGAGGAGGCGCGAGTAGATGTCATAGGCCCGCTCGCCCCGGTTGGTTTGCTCAACGACAATGGGAACTAGCATGCACGTTCTTCCTTTCCGCAAAAGTGAACCCGGGAGACAACCGGGGTTTGCCGCCGAGGTTATCCTTGAATCACCGCATTGCGATACACGAAGTCCAGAGACTTTTCCGCCAGAATACGTGCGCGCAATTCCTCGATCGAGTCTTGTCCGCCGGCTTGAATCATCTTAATGAGATCCGCGTGAGCGATTTTGAGTTCTGTTGCCAGACGATGGATCTCATTGTTCAGATCTTCCTGTGTGACGGTCAGGTGCTCCTTCTCGGCGATGGTTTCAAGGATCAAGCCGACCTTGACCCGGCGGGCCGCTTCATCTCGATTCTCCTGGCGAAGTTTCGTGAGATCCCCGGTTTCCGGACCCCCGGCTCCCTCGCCGCCCCCGGCTCGCCGCTGTTGTTGCTGCATGTGCTGGCGGATGATGGCTTCCAGCTCGCGCTCCACCAGCGTTTCCGGAAGCTCGAAATGATGCGTCTCCATCAGACGCTTCACGATCGTGTCTTTGTACGCGTCCTCGATCTCTCGCTTGAGCGCCTTCTCCATTTCGCTCCGCAACTTGTCTTGCAGCTCGGCCAGCGAGGCGTAGGCGCCGCAATCTTTGGCAAATTCATCGTCCAGATCCGGAAGTTTCTTGATCTTCACCGCATTCACCATGACGGTGAACACCACGGTCTTGCCGGCGACTCGAGTGTCAGGGTGGCTTGGCGGATAGGGTTGAGTGATCTCGACAGCCTCACCTTCTGCTTTTCCCAGAACGTGCTGGTCGATCTCCAATCCCAAGACAGTGGCTTTCGACCCGACTTTGTGTAAATGGCCTTCCTTTTTGGTGCCCTCGAGCGGCTTTCCCTCGAGGTGACCTTCCAGGGACAGAATGACGAAATCGCCTTCCGCCACCTTGTGACCGGCCGGGGGTGCATCGAGCCGCGCGTGCTGTTCGCGGAGAACCTGCATGCCTTTGGCGACCTGCTCATCAGTGACGGTTCGTTTGTCCGGCTTCAATGAGATGGGATTGGGGGCCTTGTAGTCACGGAGTTCGATCTTGGGCTTGATCTCGACCGTCGCCGTGAATGTGAACGGCTCGTCTTTCTTGATCTTGACCCGTTCGAGAGGGGGAATCTCCACGACGACAGGGGAGATTCCGGCCTGGCGGACGGCACGGTCGTAGAAATCCGGGACAAGGCTGCGCACCACGTCCTCTTCTACGGCTTTGGCATAACGTTTTTCGAGCAGGGCTTGCGGGGCCTTGCCGGGCCGAAAGCCGGGTATGTGCACCTGGCGGTTCAATTCACTGTATGCCTTGACGAATCGTTGGGCGACCTCCTCGGCCGGTACCTCGATTTTGAGGGCGCGTTTCATCGGACCCAGTTCGGTCATTTCCATTTTCATGTGTCGCGTGATTCCTTCTGTGTCAATCGGCACGTGAATCGTGGTTCGTACCGTATCGTAGTCTGGTGCGAGAGGGGGGACTTGAACCCCCACGGTTACCCACGAGATCCTAAGTCTCGCGCGTCTGCCAGTTCCGCCACTCTCGCACGGCGGGGAGTGCTGGAGTCGTTTCCAGCCAAGTCAGCAAACAAGCGAAAATACACGTTCCTGTCGGTATTTTGTACCGTTGGATGAGTACAACTGTCAACCCATACTCCTGCGGGGATACTCCAACGTGTCGAGCGATATGACCAGGGTCAACCCCGTTCTTTCCTGAACTGAGGCGATGGTCCACGCGGCAGCGCTGATGGCGGGATGGGCAACGGACGACCCACGGCCCGATCTGGGTTTACGACATGCGATCGCCAGATAAAAAGGCTTGAACAGTAGCCTCGGACTGACGATGGACGGTATAATTCAGGAGCTATACGTAGAGCCGTTGCCGGCGAACTGGTGAGGAGGTGCACCATGCGTGTCACTCTGCTGCGTTTGATCCTGGCGTATGTCGTTGCGGCACTCATTCCCCTTCCTTCCTGGGCCTACCGCGATTATTTGACCGCTGAACAGAAAGCTCTATTGGACAAGATCCAAACGGTCCGCGTCGATGCGATTGCGCTGTCCGATAAGGGGGCGCTTGATGCGGGTCCGATCGCGGAGGTCGCAGCCCGTCGAATCAGCGAGTTGGGCTATTCGGTCGTCCGCGATGCGGGAAAGCCGCATGATGCCGTCTTCAAAGTCAAATGCGAGCAGCGGAAAACGTGGGAGGGTACCACCGCGGCGGGCGGCGATGCGGATTTGCCCGATTCGCCTTCACGTCTCTGGAAGGGACCGGCCTGTCAGCTGACCTATCTGTTAGGCGACATGAAGATCAAATGGCAAAAGGAAGTGCGGACGGACTTCGAGGATGCCGTTTCGGCGGCACAGGCGGCCAATGCCGGCGATCCCGGTGCCTATGCCATGACCAAGTTGCGTGAGAAGCTCGAACAATACGATTTTCCCGTATTGTTGGCGGCGGAATGGGGACACGCGGAGCGTCTGCTGAAACTCTTGGAGACTGCCGATATCACACAGATGCGGAAGATCAAGGTCATTTCCCTTTTGGGTGAAATGCAGGCCGATGAAGCGCTGCCGAAGTTGAAAGAGGTGTTAAAGGACCGTGATTTGGGGAAGCAAGCCGCGGTGGCGCTGGGTAATCTTGGCAAAGAGGGCATCCCCCTCCTGGTCGAGCTCATGAGGAATGGGCCTCAGGTGGAATTGCGCGCTGCCGCCGCCAAAGGGCTCGGGCAGCTAGGAGGTACGCACGGCGATGCGACGGTCGTTCCTCCGCTGCTGGAGGTGCTCAAGAAGCCGGATACCGATTGGGTAGTTCTGACCGAAGTAGCCTGGGCGCTCGGCAAGATTCCCGATAAGCGATCGATTGACCCGCTCTACGATTTGGACAGGAAGCTGCAAGCGATTCGTGACCCGGACAACCAGGCCCTCAAGAAGCTGAAAGAAGCGGTTTTCTGGGCCATCAAACAGTGTGATACCTGGGATCAATACAGCTGAACGGTCGTTGACAATTTCCGGAGGGCCTCCTATCGTGCTCCATGCCGGTTTACCCGGCATGGAGCATTGAGATGGCGATCGCTCCCACTCATCAGACGCCGAAGAGTTCCCAAGCCGTTCTGGAACGCAATACGCTCCAGATGGCCTCCAGCCTCCATCTGCAAGTCGTTCTGACCACCATCACACAGGGATTGGTCGATGAACTGGACCCTGGCGTTTGCCGACTATAAGGGCAATCGGCAGTTGCTCAGTACGGGGAATCTTTCCGTGAGCAGTCGGGTGGCCTTGTTTCTAATTACGCCGAGTGCGAACGGTTGAAGATACTCTGTCATGCCCGCGTCGAGGACGCGCAGGCCCATCACGAACTACTTGAACAGGTTACGGACGCGAATATGAGAGCACGTGCGGAACGGCTGGTCGTCATTCACGTCGTGTCGTTCGACTGGAACTGTGCCAAGCAGATCACACCACGATACTCGGTTGCCGAAATGGAAGAGTTCGCGGGCTCGCTGAAGACACGGTTTGCCGAACTGGAGGCACAACTGCGACCTGTAAAATCCTAAGCGATCCTGCTAAGTGATCGTCGGCTCTGTTCAAGATCGGTCCGAGTGTGTAGACGAGTGACCATAAGGGAGACCAAGACCATGAGCGAAATGTCGCGAAGACGATTCTTGCAATTGTCGATGATGACCGGAGGAGCTCTGCTGGCCGGAGAAGCGGGAAACCAGATACTCGGTATCGCGACCGGAGCTCGACATGCCTTTGCCGCCGAGCCGATCAAAGTGGGCATTCTCGACCCCTTGTCGAGTCCTTACAAGACCTCGTCCATCCACGATGTGCACGGGGCCAATGTCGCGGTGGATCTCTTCAACAAACGAGGCGGGGTGTTGGGGCGGCCGGTGATGATTCTCGAGGCGGACGATGCCTCGAATCCCGCAACCGCCGTGAAGGTCGCCACGAAATTCATCAAGGAAGATCAGGCCGATGTGCTGATGGGCACGTTCAACGGAGACTGCGCCCTGGCGGTCAGCGCGCTAGCGCAGAAAGAGAACAAATTGTTCATGGTGACCGGTTCGTACCTGCCGGAGCTCACAGGAGCCGCGTGTAATTCGCATACGTTTGTGTTTATGCCGAATGCCACGATGATGGCGAGTGCGGTTGTCCCGCAGTTGGTGAAGGCATACGGAACCCGGTGGTTCATGATTACGGCCAGCACGCTCGATGGGAAATCAGCAGCCCGGGCGATTGTGGACGCGGCGGAGGCGCACAAGGTTGAGTTTGTCGGCGAGGCCGTGATGCCGTTCGGGTCGACCGATTTTACGTCAGCCTTAATGGCGGCGAAAGCCAAGGAGCCGACAGCCATCATGTTGAATCTCTACGGGTGGGATCTCGTCAATGCGTTGAAAGGCTATGCCAAGCTCGAGTTGGCAAAGGACAAAATCGGCGTGGGGGGCCTGATCAGTGGCGAACAAATCGGACGGCCACTTGGGTATGCCAGTAACGCGGGAATCTGGGGACTCATCTGGGATCCCAAGATCAATACGGAGAGTTCGAAGCGATTCATTCAGGGTGTGATTGACAAGTACAACCATACGCCGACCTCGCGCTGTTATCTCGGGTATGCGGCCATGACGCAAATCCTTGAGGCTATCCAGCGTGCCGGTACGACCGACACGGCAACGCTGATCAAGGCCCTTGAGGGCCATGAATTCGATGGTCTCAAGGCCGGCAAATCCTATTTTCGCGCGTCGGACCATCAGCACGTACAAGATGTTCTGGTTGGTGAGGCGTTCGGTAAAGAGTTGGGATTGGGTCACTATAAGATCCTCGCAACAATTCCGGGAGATTCCAACCTCGGTGCGGTCGATCATCACACCTGCAAGCTGTAAGGGCGAAAAAGACAACGGGGACTGCTCCGTTCAGGAGCAATCCCCGTTGTGTCGGAAGCAACCCCGTTACCTTGTGACGCGGACTTCGACGCGGCGATTCTGCGCTCGTCCCGCATCGGTCGTATTCGGTGCCACCGGCTTCGTGTCGGCGTAGCCGGCCGTAGAGGAGCCGGAGAGTCCACCTTCGGCGAGGGCCATCGCGGCATTCGCTGCACGGGCTTCGGAGAGTTCCTTGTTGGTGGGAAATTTCTTCTTCAGCGCGCTGCGGATAGGCCGGTTGTCGGTGTGGCCGTCCACTGCGACTTTGTATTCAGGGAAGTCCTTCAGGATCCCCCCGACCTGCTTGAGCGCGTCAGCGCCTGCCGGCTTAAGCTGATCTTCTCCGGAACCGAACAGGTAGCCGGAAGCGAGGTTGATCAAGAGCCGCTCGTTGTTGAGATCGACCTTGATGGTCCCCTTTTCGATCTGCGGGCGCAGAGCCTTAATGAGCCCCCGTTGAGCTTCCTTCAGCTTTGCCATCTCGGCTGACAGATCGCCGCGAAGTCCGGCGAGCTCTTTGTCCCGATCGGCAAGCTGTCCTTCCAAGTCAGCCACCCGCTGCTTGGCTGCCGCGAGTTCTGCGGCCAGTTTGTCCTTGTCACCGGCGGCACCGCCCATGGCGGCCAGCTGGGCTTCGAGGTCCGCAATCCGCCGATTGGCGGCGGCGAGTTCGGCGGCGAGCTTGTCTTTGTCACCCGCGGCTGCCTGCAGCGCTGCGAGTTCCGCAGCCAAACGGTCTTTCTCGCCGGCTGAGGCCTGGAGCGCGGCCAGCTGCCGCTCAAGGTCGGCCGCACGAGCCTTCGCTTGATCGAGGTCGCCCTGCGCGCTGGAAAGCTGGCGGGCCAGCCGTGACGAATCACCAGCGCCGGATCGAAGCGAGGCCAGTTCCCGCTCGCGATCGGCCAATTGGCTCTCAAGAGACTTGACTCGATCGCTGAGGGCGCCATTCTCTCTCTTGGCGGCAACGAGGTCATCCGCCAGCCGTTGTCGTTCATTCTCCAGCGCGGCAAGGCGTCCCTTGAGATCATCCGAGGCTTTCGCGCCGTCAGATTGACCCCGGTGGCGGTATTCGTAACCGCCGTCGCAGCAGATGGGCTCGTGCTTGGTGCAGCCGACGGCGGCTACGAGCGCTATCGTCGCGAACACCGGTAACCTGAGATACTTCATAATCTATCCTCCATGATTGCGGGTTTCGGTTTATACGGCGGATGTGCAATGTGCACACTTAGTCGCCTTGATCGGAATCGTGGACAAGCAGTGTGGACAGTCTTTCGTGGTCGAGGCGGCAGTCGGTTCGGGTTTCTTCAATCGGTTGATCTGCTTTACGAGCAGGAAGATCACGAACGCGATGATGATGAAGTCAAAGACCGTCTGGAGGAAGACCCCGTAGTTGATCGTCGGCGCTCCCGCAGCTTTCGCAGCGGCAAGCGACGGCTGCGGTGTACCCGAGAGGTTCAAAAACAGGCTGGAGAAATCGACTTTGCCCATCAATAGACCGATCGGCGGCATGAGGAGATCGCTCACCAGTGAGGAAACGATTTTCCCGAATGCACCTCCGATGATGACGCCAATCGCCATGTCCAGCACGTTGCCCCTCATTGCGAACTCTTTAAATTCCTTCAACATAGTCTGTCCTCCTTAACGAGGATGATGGTGAACTGCGCTTGTTTCACTCGATTATCGTTTCCTGGTGGTATCGAAGCTATAGCCCAGGGTCATGAGATACAGGTTATCGGTATCACCCGTGCCGGCGGCAGGCCTGCTATTGAAGCGCGTGGTGACTTGGAAGCCGCTCACGAACCCTTCCCAGATCTTGAATCGGACCCCGTTGTCCATCGTCAGGAAGTAGTTTGATGAGTTCTGGAGGGACGGATAAAATTCGCTGAAATGATAGAGCGTCATGCGATCATCGAAGAGCGGCCAATTCAACTTCGCGGACAGGCGTGCGCGGAAACTCGACTGATCGTCCGCGACGCGGAAATCCTCATTGAAGTAAGCCAAACCGGCTTCCGTGTAGAAGGTCATGTCTTTGAGAATCCCGCCGAAATCTCCCCGCTCGATGAATTGGTAGCCGGGACCGCTTGCGAGTGCTGTCCGCATTTTGAGGTCTTGAAAGCGATCGTTCTCGAAATAGGCCGAAGCGAACCAGAACAACCGTTTCGTGATGAAGAAGTCCAGTTTGATCGTGCCGCGCGCGTTGCGAGCGATCAGGGTGTTGGCATTGTCGCCGTACACGTAGCGTCCGTTGAGAGTGAGCCGGAGCTGCTCGCTGCGGGCGACGAAGTCACCGAGCAAACTGGCATTACGTAAGTGGCTGTTGCCGGTCGTCTGGGAATAGCCGCCGGTCAGGCTGCCTGTGTAGATCACGGGCGGTTGAACGAGGGGGTTCATCGAGGTGACAGAGGCGAGGGGGACCTCCATGCTCCCCTTCAACGGTTCCGCTTGCACATTAATGATGCCGTCCGGCCCCGCCGTGGCGGTCCCGTTGATGACGGACCCTTCTTTCAGATGAAACGGGATAGGGTGATTCACGGAAAGTTTGACGACATTTTCCCATTTTACCTTCATGATGTTGTCGGGACTGGCCGCAGTCTTGATCTGTAAGACGCCCGCCTCCATCCCGATGACTTCTCCGTAAATGATGCTTCCATCTTTGAGCGTCACGACGTCCAGCGGCGCCGGCGCCGGGGTGGGAGGTACAAGGTCAGTTTGCGCATCAGCAAGGCTGATAAGTCTCGGTGTCATGAGACAAGCCAACAGCACAAGAATCCAGAGCCCCTTCTTCATCGAAACCTCCGTTTGGTGAGTGACTGAATAACGTGAAAATGTTCTACGTCTGATGCGTGCAACAGGGCGAAGGGCTTGTCGTGTTCCAATCCTTTTCCTTGAATCCGTGATCGCGCCTTTGTACTGTGCTTCCTGACAGGCGTTTGTGCGAAACCCTTGCCGCATACAAAAACGTTATATTTCACTGCCCGGGGAAGGGTATAGCACGAAGGGTGGGGATAAATTCGACAGCATAATATTGCGAGCCGAGGCAGGATGGCACAAATGACAAGTGGGCAGCTCACCGTTGGTTGGAGCGATCGGATGCCAGCAAAGCTGGTGCCGTTGGTTCCGATACAGCTTGTTTCAGGCAAAGTTGACGCACTCGTTGTTATTTCCCTAAGAGTCCTTTCAAGAGGTCTTCGCCTTCTTTCTTGAGATCAGTGGGTTTAGTCGTCCCCTGCAAGAGTCCTTCGACAGCTCCTTTGAGTTTCTCTTGGACCTGTTCCTGGGTTTTCCCCGTCAGACCCTTCATGTCCAACCTGTACGAAGGATTCTGTGCGGTGCCGGTGATGAGGAGAGGCAACCTGAGCCGCCCGTCTTTGAGTGCGAGCCTGACGATCGGCGAGGAGCCCGCGATCTTCTGGCTCAGTGTTTGGGAGAGATTGAGGTTCACGGCCAGATTCAGCACTTGATCGAATCCGACAGTACCATTGCCGGTCGCTTGAAAATCGTGGCTGTCCAGCAAGAGCTTCTGGACGTTGACGATCCCCTGTTTGATCATGAAATCGGTTTCGACAATAGAGAAAGCGGTGGCTTTGGCGCTTTCGACCGACAGTCCGACGATTTTGAGCAGGGTCACCACCTCTTGCATCAGATTGACCCCCTCGACTTTACCGTCTTTGACTTCCATGTGCCCCGGTCCTTCCAGCGAGCTAGAGAGATCGGGCATCGAAAAACCTCGTCCCGCGACCGCCACGTCCATTGCGGCTGTTCCACTCACGGAAACCTTGCTGTCGGAACTGACGGTCTCCAGCGCCGGGCCCAATTGCAATCCCTGAACGGTGACCGTACCGTTAAAGGGCGGTGTGGCGGACCCCAGGGACATTCCGCCATGCGCCTTTACCTGCCCGCCAAACAACTGGAAGGACAGGTTGGTTAGGCGAGCTCCCTGTCCCTTGATGTCTGCATTCACTTCAAGATTTTTCACTTCGACCGGTTTCTTAAGGCCTGTGTCGATCGGGAGGTCCGCGGTATTCACTGACGGGGCTGTCAGGGCTGCTTTTATGTGGCCGCCCTGCACTGTGCCTTTGACATGTAAGGTGGAGCTGCCCATGACGAGCGCGAGGCCGAGGTCCGTCACGTCGGCCAGTTCCATTGCAGGGACCCCTGGCTTGAGCGGGTAGGGCGCTGTGGCGACGACCCGAAGGTCTTTGATCTGTATTGGTTTGGTCAGCGGCAGCGTGACGGGTAAGTCCGCGGTCGAGATCGTGGAAGATGAGAGCATCGCATCCAGTTTCCCGCCGATCAGCGCGCCCTTCATCGCCAGCGCGACCTTTCCGAGCCTCAATGTGAAGTCGTATTGCTTCAACTCCAATGATTCGACGAGCGGTCCGAAGCTGCCGTCCAGCGTTACGGGAAGGTGGTAGGGCTGCACGGTCGCCCCCAGATGAAGCGTCGGCGTCTGGCCGAGACGAACGGACTTCAGCAACAACTCGAGATCCTGAACCTGATATTCGGCAGCCGGTATGATCGAGAGGTCTCGGTAGGTCAGATTCCCCCCGTCGATCGAGACGCGATCGACCGCGAGGAGGGCGAGGGCCTGCAGCGGATCCCTGCTGGGCGGAGGGGGGGAGCCCGGTTCTGTAGTAGGCGGTGGCGCCGTCGTTTTCGGACCGATGGTCGAGACGTTCAAGATCCCGGCCTTGTTCTTCAGGACCGTGATGACCGGATCGCGAAGGGTGATCTCTTCGACTTCTATCTTCTTCCTGAGGAGGGGCATGAGTTTGACCCCGACGTCCAGGGAAGTCAGCGAGGCAAAGGGCCCGGAAGTGAACGACGGGTCGTCGAGGACCGTGAAGCCTCCGATGCGGGCGCCGAGGCGCGGCCAAATCGTCAACCGTATGTCTTGCAGCTGAACTTTACGATTCAACGCCTCTTCGATCAGGGGCTTGTACTGATCTTGATATTTGTTGAGGTCGATGAGGAACGGCAGCGAGAGAATCCCGCCAACAAGCAGTACGATCACAATAATCAGGCCGACCGCGATCTTCATATGAGCACCTCCTCTCGCCTGGCCGGGAGTATAGGAAAGCCAGGTGAAACGGTCAAACGCTCATCTTGCCGCTCATGGGAGCGCATGTTAAGATCCGCCTTTCTAAAACCGTCGCGGAGAGGTGCGAGAGTGGACGAATCGACATGCTTGGAAAGCATGCGTCCCGGCAACGGGACCGTGGGTTCGAATCCCACCCTCTCCGCCATAAAACAGCACTAAGTGCTAAAAGACAGAGTGGTGAACTGGAAGGCTAACGCAAGCTGAAGAAGAGAGGGTGGGATTCGAACAAGGGGGGCCGTGGGGGAGATCTCCCCCGCGTGGGGAGCGTACGAGGGGGCTGGCCCCCTCTGTAGGAGCGCGAGCAGTCGGGCGCGCGCGACTTCGAATTCCCACCCTCTCCGCCATACCACACTTCGTGTGAGCCGCCCGCTCGTTATCACTGTATCGTGATTGCTGCGGACGGATAGGCGCCTTAAGTGTTTTTAAGGGGCCGGGCCCTGTGCAACAGAACCCTGTGAACCCCGCCAGGTCCGGAAGGAAGCAACGGTAAGCAGATAGTCCTGGGTGCCGCAGGATCACCTGGCCCCGCTTTTCGGGAGGCTGAAAATGACCGCCAGCGTCGCTCAAAGTCTCAACGTACCAACCGCGTACGACTCGGCTTTTCGCTCGCTGCGGCCTCGCTGAACAGTCTTTTTGAACCTCCCGTCGGATACTCACGATGGATTATCAAGTCTCGGCCCGCAAATACCGTCCCGGCACGTTCGACGATGTGATCGGTCAGCCGCACGTTGTGCAGACGCTGGTCAATTCCATCAACACCAAACGGATCGCCCATGCCTATCTCTTCTCCGGGACGCGCGGGGTGGGGAAAACGACCGTGGCACGGATTCTAGCGAAGGCGCTCAATTGCGAGCAGGGGCCTACCGGGACCCCTTGCGCGGTTTGTGCCAACTGTCTGGAAATCGCCCAGGGAAATTCCGTCGATGTGATTGAGATCGACGGCGCGTCCAATACGAGTGTGGACGATGTCCGCGAGATCCGTGAGAACGTCAAGTTTACGCCCTTCCGGGGGAAGTACCGGGTCTACATCATCGATGAAGTCCACATGCTGTCGAACTCGGCCTTCAACGCGCTGCTCAAGACGTTGGAAGAGCCGCCCCCTCATGTCGTGTTCATCTTCGCGACGACTGAAATTCACAAAATCCCCGCCACGATTCTATCCCGCTGTCAGCACTACAACTTCCGTCGGATCGCCAGAACAGAGATTATCGAACGCCTGCGTCACGTCGCGAACCAGGACGGGATAACGATCGAGGACCGGAGTCTGGCGGCTTTGGCCAGGGCCAGTGAAGGCAGTATGCGCGACGGGTTGAGTCTGCTCGATCAGGCCGTGGCGTTCGGCGGGAAGTCGATTGTGCATGAAGACCTCGAAGCATTACTCGGCGCCGTGCCGCAAGAACTGCTCCGGGCCATGATCCGGGCGATTACTGCGCAGGACAGCGCTGCGGCCCTGCGGGTCCTGGCGCAGCTTTTGGATCGGGGCCATGATATTCGGGCCTACTGTGCCGACGTGGTCGAGTATCTCCGCAACATGCTTGTGGTTTCGGTGACGTTGCAGCAGGAATGGCCGGGGTTGATCGAGGCCTCTGCCGAGGATCTTGTGCAACTGGCGGCCGACAAGGGGTCGCTGACACCGGAGCAACTTCAACAGATCTTTACCTTGTTTACTCAGGCCGAAGATGCTCTTAGATTCAGCGCCCATCCCAGGTTTGTGCTGGAAGCGGCGGCGGTGAAAGCCACGCGACTGCTTCTGCGTGAAGGAGCGATAGCGGATCAGTCGGGTCGAGCCACTTCCTCAGAGCGTCCACCTCAACCGGCGGTTTCGCGCACGGACCAGACGCCGAGGCTGGAACGCGCAGCTGCCTCCTTGCCTCCCCCGCCGCCGCCTCGCTCGGCGGCACCTGCGCCGAAACCGTCACCGTCTTCCGGTCCGGCATCCAAATTGGGCGGAGAAGCCGCCGGACGACCGATGAGATCTGCGGTTGCGGAGCCAGCCAAGCCGCTGAAATCTGCGCCGCCTCGCGCGCTGCAACCGGTCGTCTTGAACTGGGAGCAGTTCCAGGAAGAAGTCGGCCATGCGTTTCCCAACATCGCCCCGTTTCTTGAAATGGGACGGCTCGTCACAGTAGAGGGAAATGTCGTGACAATCGGATTTGCGAAGCAGGCAGGCGTGGCTCGAAGCATGCTGGAGAAGTCCGACAATATCCAGGCACTGTCGTCGCTCTGCGAGCGTCTCAGTGGCCAGCCGGTCCGGCTCCGCGCCGTCGAATTGACCGAAGCGGATCCTCCCGGACCGACGATGGCGCAGATCAGGGCCGCGAAAGAGCAGGAACAGAAGGTGGTGTTGTTTGAACGGGCGAAAGCCCATCCGGTCGTCAAGCAGGCGTTGGAAATCTTCGGGGCGGAACTCGCCGATGTGAGAGCGGTCTCGATTCAGAAAGAGGTGCAGGAATGAAGAACCCCTTCGGGAATATGGCGAACATCATGAAGCAGGCGCAGGCGATGCAGGCGCAAATGGCCAAGCTCCAAGAAGAGGCCGCGACGAAGACGGTGACGGGATCGGCCGGCGGCGGCATGGTCACCGTGACGGCCAACGGAGCGATGGAATTGGTCGGCGTCGTCATCAATCCTGAAGCCGTGAAAGGCGGGGATGCGGAGATGCTGCAGGATCTGGTTATGGCTGCCTCGAATGAGGCGTTGCGGAAGGCTCGGCAGATGATGGCCGATGAAATGAAATCGGTCACCGGCGGCATGAACGTGCCCGGTCTTTTTTAGCGAGTCGTCGTCGATGGCTGTTGATCAACAGGGACTGCTTGCGCGCCTCATCCGAGAGTTTGTCCGCCTTCCCGGCATCGGCCAAAAGACCGCGCAACGATTGGCGTTTCATATCCTCAAGGCCGATCGGGAGGACGCGCTGCGGCTGGCGGATGCCATTCGAGCCGTCAAAGACGGGCTTTCGTTCTGCCGTCAATGCCGGAACATTGCGGAAGGAGATCTCTGCGAATTTTGCCTGGACCCCAAGCGCGACCAGACAAGAATTCTGGTGGTGGAAGAACCGAGCACACTGTATGCCATCGAACGAGCCGGCGCCTACCGCGGTTTGTACCACGTCCTGCTCGGGGCGCTCTCGCCTCTCGACGGGGTAGGCCCGTCCGATATTCGCGCAGAGGAGCTTGTGGACCGCGTCAAACTCGGCGGCATCCAAGAGGTCATTCTTGCCACCAACCCGACAATCGAAGGGGAAGCCACGGCAATCTATTTGACGAATCAGCTGAAACCACTGGGAGTGCGGGTCTCGAGGATCGCCTATGGTATTCCGGTTGGCATGGATATCGAGTACGCCGATGAAGTGACGCTGCTGAAATCGATCGAAGGCCGGAGGGATCTCTAGGCCAACCACATCAGGCTTCCCCGCGCATCTCCCATTGACCCTCTTTCCAGGCCCCTGTTATAGTCCAAGCCCTGTTTCACACATTATTCAGGTCTGACTGGTGAAGGATGAAAGCACGATCGTCTGACAAGCGTAGCGCACGAATCTCGGTGAAATCTGTGGCCGCCACTCGAGGTACCAAAGCGGCTCCTGTCGAGAAGAAATACAGCGCGATTCGGCGTGACCTTCAGAAACAGCGCCAAGCGATTTTGGATGAAGCGGGTGAAGGTCTCACCAAGCGAGAGGGCCAGGAGGCTTTCCCCGACGTGAGCGATCAGGCCTCGGCCGAAGTCGATCAAAACTTCACGATGCGCATCAAGGAGCGCGAGCAGAAGCTCTTGAAAAAGATCGATGAGGCGCTGGACCGGTTGAAAAACCGCACCTACGGAATCTGCGAGCGCTGCGAGGAGGAAATTCCCTACGAGCGGCTGAAGGCCCGCCCCGTCACGACACTCTGTATTGCCTGCAAGACTCTCCAGGAGCAGGAAGAGAGGATCCGCCGGTAGACCTGTCGTGCGTTCCCGCTGAGCTCTCCCGTGCTCTATTTGCCCTTCAATGTTTTGACCCGCTGCTGGACGACGGCAATGCGGTCAGCTTCTTCCGGAATGCCTTCTACCAGTGCAAGATAGGTCTCGTACTCGGTGATGGCTCGTTTAGGATTGGTCGATTCGATCGCTTCGGCCAGATTGAAGCGGGCAATGGCGTAATTCGGCCGGAGGATGATGGCTTTTTCAAACAAGGCCAGCGCTTCGGCCTTCTCACCAAGCTTTTGGTGTACGGAGCCGAGATTGTTGAGGATCTCCGGTGTATTCGGCCTGATCGCCAGCGACTGAAGCATCTCCGCCTTGGCCTTGTCGTACTGACCCAGTCCGAACAACGACTGCCCATACTTGTGGTGCGCTTCCGCCAGCCAGACCTTGTTGGAAAATCCGCCGGCGATGGATTTCTGATAGGCATCAGCCGCGATTTCGTAACGCTGGGCGCCGCAATAGGAGAGTTGCGCGGCCTGACCGCGGGCGAACTGCTGGAGAGAAGGGAAGGGTTCTTTATCCTCAGCTCCTTGGCTGTCGACCTGCTGGCCGGGCTTTTGGCTGCCTGGTTGCCGGAGTCGGTTCAGGAACTCCCGCCGATAAGGAGAAAACAGCCGGACATATGGGTCAATGGTCACGGAGGCCTGGAGTAACGTCGGGTGTTCCCGCGCGCCGATCACGAGATACTGCGTGGTTGTTGTTTCGTCACCGGTCTCATAAAGGGAGCTGGAATCCATGTTGGACTTTGCGGCGAAGTTGGCGACGTTCAAATAGAACTCCAGCCCTGGTTTGAGGAGTGTCAACGTATGGCGGAGTATTGAGTAAGGTGCCAGGTCGAGGCCGGACGGGAAGGTGAAGAGTGCTCCGACCAAGGTTCCGTCCTCATCGAAAAAATATGATTCGTCTCCGTGGGAGGGGCTTTGAACGGCTGGGATCACCAATTCCTGTCCCGTCCCCCAGGCTTTTATCGTGAAACCGGATTGGGGATGTTGCTGAAGAAAATCCGTTTTGCGCTGGCAGAGCGTGCCCGGTTTCAGGAGTACCAGGTCGCTTTCCGAAGGGGGGAGATTCTGGCGCGGAACGGCAGTTTCACAGCCTGTGAGGAGAAGTGTAAGGACGATTCCGCCGGTGAGCCCTCTCACCAGGCATTCCGGCATGCACTGTCGCTGATTGGACGTTCCGGCCATGACAGGATTGAGGATACAGAAAAGGGAAGGGGTTTGCCAGGACTCAAAATGACCGCGCCCGCTTTCATCATGAAAGCGGGCGCGATATCAAAACACAAAATCGGAATTCGTCTGGCTAACGGCGTTGGCTGTCCAGCATCGCATCTTCGCTGGTATAACCGAACAGATAGGGCATGTGACTGGTCAGCGAGTAGATTGGCCGATTGATGCCATAATCGAGCACCTGCCCGACAGGATGGAGGACAAAGCCCATCCAGCGCCAAGGATTGTCGCTCAGCGGCGAGCCGGCTGCCACGTCGGTATAGACCAGCGATGTGCTGTCCATCACGCTATAGATGCTGGCTGGGGCCCTGTAGATTCCCTCGTTGTCAACATTCTGCTGTTGACTGCTCGCGCAGCCAGCCATGCTAGCCAGCAAAAGGATTCCCGCGGCGAATACTCTTGTCTTCATGGATAACCTCGTTTATCCGAACGGTTCCGAATCCCTTGTTGCCCCAACTTCCTAATGATGTGAAGTGTAGCCGACGTTCTGCATTCTGTCCAGAAATCGGCAGGTTTGCACAATTGATGATGGAGGAGTGCGTAGAAGCGCGAATTGTGAGGGAATTTCAGGAGATTGTGAGGGAATTTCAGGAGATGGTGGGCGATACAGGTATCGAACCTGTGGCCTCTTCCGTGTGAAGGAAGCGCTCTGCCACTGAGCTAATCGCCCACGTGACGAAGTCTAGCACGGGCTTCTCAATCAGATCAATCAAACGCCGGCATATCGGTATCGGTGCGGGGCTCCTGGCAATAGTTGTTGATACAAGTAGGGCTTGTTGGCGGCGTTTGTTCCTGTCTCTGATCGCGCCGCTTGCCTGGTGCCCTACGCCGGCACGTGCCTCGCCTTGACATCCCTAAAAAGCGGTTCCTACAATGCCCCTCCGCTCAAATCTGTTTTCCCTCGTGGAGTGTCTCCCTGATGCGTGACGACATCGTGATTATCGGCGGTGGTTTGGCCGGGTCCGAGGCGGCCTGGCAGGCGGCCAATCGTGGAGCGAAGGTCACGCTCTACGAAATGCGTCCGAAAGAAATGACCCAGGCGCACAAAACCAGCGGCCTGGCCGAACTCGTGTGTTCCAACTCTCTCGGATCCGTCGACCTGCTGAATGCCCCCGGCATTCTGAAAGAAGAGATGCGCCGCCTCAATTCGCTGATCATCCGGGTGGCAGATCAGGTGCGTGTTCCGGCCGGTTCGGCGCTGGCTGTGGATCGCGATCAGTTTTCGTTCAGGATTACGCAGGCGCTGGAAGGCCATCCGAACATTCGTATTCTTCGCGAGGAGATCACCGAAATTCCGATCGATTGTCTCTGTATCATTGCGACCGGGCCGCTGACATCCGACAAGCTCTCCCAGGCGATTGCCCGGCTGACGCATTCGAACCATCTCTATTTTTACGACGCGATTTCCCCGATCGTCGATGCGGAGTCCATCAATATGGACATCGCCTTTCGGGCGTCGCGCTATGACAAAGGCGGAGATGATTATCTGAACTGTCCCATGGATGAGGTGACCTACAACAAGTTCTACGAGGCCTTACTCTCGGCCGAGAAGATCCAACCGAAGGACTTCGAGAAGACTCCCTATTTCGAGGCTTGTCTCCCGATCGAGGTCATGGCGGAGCGCGGCAGGCAGACGATGCAGTTCGGCCCTCTGAAGCCGGTCGGGCTTGAGGATCCCAAGACCGGCGTCAGACCCTATGCCGTCGTGCAACTCCGGACGGAAAACGTCCACCGGTCTTGCTATAACATGGTCGGGTTTCAGACCAAATTGACCTACGGCGAGCAGAAGCGCGTGTTTCGCATGATTCCCGGCCTCGAACAGGCCGAGTTTCTCCGATACGGCAGCCTGCACCGCAACACGTTCATCAATTCTCCCCAGCTGTTGCGCAGCACGCTGCAGTTCAAGGCGCGCGGCACCCTGTTCTTTGCGGGGCAATTGGTCGGCGTGGAGGGCTATACGGATTCGGCGGCTATGGGAGGGCTGGCCGGCATCAACGCCGCGCGGGGACTTGCGGGACTGCCGCTGGTCACACCGCCGCCGACAACGGCCCATGGCTGTCTCCTGTCGTACATTACGACCGCGGATTCCCGCCATTTTCAACCGATGAATACGAACTTCGGACTCTTTCCGCCGCTCGCTTCTCCCGTCCGGGATAAAGAGCGCAAGCGACAGCTCATCTCGCAGCGTGCTCTCGAGGATCATGCCGCATGGATGACGCGATCCGGGCTTTCATAACATTTCTGACGGTGGAGCGCGGGGCTTCGCCCGAAACGTTGCGAAATTATTCGTCCGATCTCCGGCAGCTTCACACCTTTCTCCTGTCGAATCGTCTCGCCGCACCTCCGCTGGATCCCGCTGCATTGTCGACCGATGCGATTCGTGCCTATCTTCATTGGCTCGACCGTCAGGGGGAGAAGCGCACGTCGTTGGCGAGAAAACTGGCCTGTATCAGGAGTTTTTATCGCTACCTCACACGAACAGGTCTGGTGAGCCGCAACCCTGTCGAAGATCTCCGAACGCCGAAGCAACCTAAGCATCTCCCGCGTGTATTGACCAAGGATGATGCAGACGCCTTGATGGCATTTCCGGATGAGCGCACGACCAATTCCTTGCGTGATCGTGCATTGCTCGAGACGCTCTATTCGACGGGGGCGCGGGTCAGTGAGCTGGTGTCGCTGAACGTCGGCGATCTGCATCAGTCGGAGGGGGTCGTCCGGTTGCAAGGCAAGGGGAAGAAGGAGCGGATTGTGCCGATCGGCGATCTTGCGATGCACGCGATCCAGGCGTATCGCGAGTCGCTGCGGCCATCAGCTGTCGGCCATTCGGGATTGGCGCCGGTCTTCTTGAATCACCGGGGCGGTCGGTTGACTACCAGAAGTGTGGCCCGCATCGTGGCTCGTTATTCCAGCCGGCTGTCGGGGGGATCGGTCAGTCCTCATACCCTGCGCCATTCGTTTGCGACCCATCTGCTCGACGAAGGCGCAGATCTTCGCTCCATCCAGGAGATGCTGGGGCATGCCTCGCTCAGTACGACCCAGAAATACACGCATGTCGCGACTGATCAGTTGTTGGCGGTGTACGACAAGGCGCATCCGAGAGCGGGGCGCACAGCGGTCGGCCGTGCGGTCAAAGACGGAAAACGGTGAAGTCCGGTCTCCGCATCACTCTTCCCACTGTGCGAAGAGTGGCTTGTCGTGTTATTGTCGGGACCGGATCGTGAACCGGACTGTCCTGTGAGGAGTCAACGATGAACAAGCTCATCAAAAAAGCCAACGTGTTGATCGAAGCCTTGCCCTACATTCGCACGTTTCGCGGCAAGACCATCGTGATCAAGTACGGCGGCAACGCTATGACGGAGTCGTCGTTGAAGGAGCGGTTTGCTCAGGACGTCGTGCTTCTCAAGTATGTCGGACTTAACCCCGTCATCATTCATGGCGGCGGCCCGCAGATCGACAAAATGCTCGACCGGCTGGGTATCGAGTCGAAGTTCCTCCACGGCGTGCGTGTGACGAACGAAGCCACCATGGAAATCGTCGAGATGGTGCTTGCAGGAAAAATCAATATGGAGATCACGGACCTTATCAATCGACACGGCGGGAGTGCTGTGGGACTCAGCGGGAAAGACGGCGGACTGATTCTGAGCAAACCCCTGACGGCGAAAGCCTGGGCCGAAAGCTTGGAGCGGGACCTTGAAGAGGATGAGGCCGGAAGCGACTTCGGGTTCGTCGGCGATATTGAAAAGGTCGATCCCAGCCTCCTCATCAAACTCCAGGGCGACCATTATATTCCGGTAATCGCGCCGATCGGGACCGATCGGGAGGGTCACACCTACAATATCAACGCCGATCTTGTGGCCGGGGCGATCGCCGGAGCCTTGCGAGCGGAGAAACTGGTGATGATGACGGACATCAAGGGCATCCGCGACGCCAAGGGCCGCCATCTGTCGACCGTCTCACGGAAAGACGTACAGCGAATGGTGAAGCGGGGAACGATTACCGAGGGCATGCTGCCCAAGGTGCGCGCCTGCCTGGATGCGCTCGAACAAGGCGTCGGCAAGGCCCATATTATCGACGGCCGGATGCCGCACGCGATCCTGCTGGAAGTGTTCACGCGTAAAGGGATCGGGACCGAGATCACGGCGTAGCGCCACTTCCCGGCAACCTGTCTTGTCGAACCGACGGACCAGAATTATCCGCCACCTTCACGCGTTGGTCGGAGAACGTCACCCCGACAGCGCTCCCCAGGGACTCAGGAAAGTCGCACAGTACCTCTCAGCGCAGTTTTCCTCCTATGGCTGGAAGACGACGAGCCAACACTTTCGAGCGTGGGGGAAAGTCTATCGAAACATTCTCGCCGTCAAGAATCCTGCAGGGCGACGGCTCAAAGACGAATCGGCGCCTCTCATCATCGGCGCGCACTATGATACCGTCGTGGCATCGCCGGGAGCGGATGACAATGCCAGCGCATTGACGGTCTTGCTGGAGGCGGCCTGCGAACTCCAGCGTGCGGCGGTGGCACATCCGGTATGGCTCGTGGCTTTCTGTCTCGAAGAGCAAGGGCTCTTGGGAAGCCAGGCCTTCGTATCAAGACTCAAGAAAGAACAACGACAACTCGCCGGGGCAATCATCCTTGAATGCGTGGGCTTTGCCAGTCACAAAGGAGATTCGCAGCGCATTCCGCCCGGCGTGCCGATCGCGGTTCCCACGGTGGGGAATTTTCTCGGCATCATCGGAAATGAGGCCTCGCAATCCCTCGTGGATGCCGTTGGGCGCAGCGCGCAACGAATCCTGCCGGAGCTTCCGACCATTGCCTTGTCCGTCCCTGCCCGGGGAGAGGCCTTGCCGGATGTCCGTCGGAGCGATCATGCGGCCTTCTGGGATGAGGGATATCCGGCGGTCATGCTGACGGATACGGCCAACTTCAGAAACCCGCACTACCATCTACCGACCGATACGGTCGAAACTTTGAACCTGGCGTTTCTTGAAAGCGTGGCCGACGTCGTCGTCGCCTCGGTGAGGACGCTTGCAATGCGGGAGGCAGGATGACAAGACCCCGACGCATGACCCGGGCGGCAGGTGTGGCCATCGCAAGCGTATTCAAGCGTCTTGAGGTGCAAAGGCTCGCACAGGTCTATTGCTACGAAGGGGGCGACGAATTCTGGAAAGCCAAACGGGAGCCCTGCCGCCGGCTCGGCATCCTGGTCGCGGAAGCGCTGCTCAAACGGTTGAATCCCGGCGGGCGCAGTCTTTACGTGGGGGCCGGGGTCGCGGAGCTGCCGCCGTTGCTCGTCGAGGCGCTCGATCTGCAACGCGACGTGTGTCCCTGCAACCTTCGCCGGTCAGAAGTCGCATCACTCAATCGTACCTGTCGCGGGACGCCTGTCAGGTTTCACGCGAAGGATGCAACAAAGGCAGCGGGAACATTCGACCATCTCTGGATCGTCAGCGTATTGAACGATCCGGAACGGTTCCCTCATCTGGCCCCCTTGTCCTATGGGCGTGCCGATCCGGTGAGCTTCAATCCCGTGCTGTTTCAGAAAGAACGGCGGATTGTGCAATCAATTGTGGATCGATGTATGCCCAAGCTGAGTCTGCCAGGTCTGGTCACGACCTCCACCGAAGAAGTCGTGTGGATCGCGGACTGGTGTCACCGGAAGAAAATTCCCTATCTTGTCGAACGAAAACCTTACCCCACTGCGCTCGTCGGGGACCCGATTTGTTTCATCAAAGTGGGAAGGAGAGGCATGAGGCGAGGAGTCAGGCGGGATGGTCACATCTGAAAGCCCGTCTTGCCTTTGAGTGGATCGCCCATGTACATGCGAGCGTATGTCATATAGTTTGCTGCCGATTCCCTGATCCAGGTTAATTCTTTCTGTGTCACAGGCCGCTTCACCTTGGCCGGCGATCCAAGAATCAGACTGTTCGGCGGCATGATGGTCCCTTCCGTGACCAGCGCGCCGGCCCCCACCACCGAATCTTCTCCGATGACGGCCCCGTCCATGATGACGGCGCCCATGCCGATCAGCACGCGGTCCTTGATCGTGCAGCCGTGGACGACCACGCTGTGACCGATGGTGACGTCATGACCGATGATGAGCGGGTGCGTATCATGGGTCACGTGCAGCATGCAGAGATCCTGCACATTCGTCCGGTCGCCGATACGGATGTAGTTCACATCGCCGCGGATCACGGCGTGGAACCATACGCTACAGGCTTCACCCATGACGACGTCGCCGATGACAATGCCGGTCTCCTCGATAAAGCAGGAGGTCGGGATCGTCGGTGCGATGCCTTGGAACGACCGGATCATGGCTGCACAATAGGGGAATTGCCCCATCCCCCGCAAGAGCCCCCAAGGGTCTCATTGACAGGCTTTTTCACCGTCCCGTAGACTGATCATCATATGAGCCAGTCCCTCATTAAAGTCGATCGCCCCAGACGTGCCAAATCTTCGCCGGCCGTCGGGGTGAAAACCACGATCGGTTTCGTCAACCTTGGTTGTTCCAAGAACCAGGTCGATTCGGAAGTGATGCTGGGCACGCTCGTGGCCGAGGGCTTTGAACTGACCGCGGATGCCAATAAGGCTGAAGTGGTCATCATCAATACCTGCGGGTTCATCGAAGAAGCCAAGCAGGAGTCGATCGATACAATCATCGGCCACGGTACCTTGAAGAAGAGCGGAGTGTGCCGGGTTCTGATTGCCGCCGGCTGTCTGGCCCAGCGCTATCAAGGCGATCTCCTGAAAGAATTGCCGGAACTCGATGCTGTTGTCGGCACCGGCGAGTTCGGAAAGATCGCCAGAATCTGCCGGGATCTCCTGGCCCCGAAGAAACGGCATCAACGGCTCTGGATCAGCCAGCCGCCCTATCTCTATGACGAGCTGGCGCCCCGTCTCCGCCTCGGAAAGCCGCATAGCGCCTATGTGAAAATCGCCGAGGGCTGTAACCGGAACTGCGCCTTCTGTGCGATTCCCCTGATGCGGGGAAAGCAGCGGAGCAGGCCGATCGAATCTATCGTGGCTGAGGCACGACGTCTCGCTGCGGAGGGCGTCAAGGAACTCAACCTGATTTCTCAGGACACCATTAATTATGGAGTCGATCTTGGTCTCCGCCATGGCCTCGTCTCCTTGCTGCGCGAACTCGTGAAGGTGAAAGATCTGCGATGGATCAGGCCCTTTTACCTCTATCCGCAGCAGGTCACGGATGAGTTGCTGGATCTCTACGCCGGTGAAGAGAAAATCACGAAGTATATCGATATGCCGCTGCAGCACATCAACGACCGGATGCTCAAGCGCATGCACCGGCTGGGTGATCGCGCGGCTATCGAGAAATTGGTGGAGCGCATCAGGACCCGCATTCCCGGCGTGACATTCCGTACGGCGTTTATTGTCGGGTTTCCCGGTGAAACCGAAGCCGCATTCGAGGAATTGAAACGGTATGTCGAGGCGACGGAGTTCGATCGCGTGGCCGCGTTCCTCTATTCGGATGAAGAGCAGACTCCCGCCGTCGAGTTCGACAACAAGGTCGATCGCGCCGTGATGGAAGAACGCCGCAACGAGCTGTTGACCATTCAGGAATCCATAGCCGCGGCCAAGGGCCGGGATAAAGTCGGAGCGGTATTGGAGGTCCTGGTCGATGGTCCCTCGGAAGAGACAGACCTCTTGCTCGAAGGCCGGCACGAAGGAATGGCTCCGGAAATCGACGGTGTCGTCTACATCAATGACGGAACGGCTCTACCGGGAGAGATCGTGAAAGTCGAGATTACCGATGCCTCAACGTACGATCTCGTCGGCCACATCCTGCCCTAGCCCGCTTGCGTCCCGAGATTGCCATAGGCGGCAATTCTGATCGGAGCCGATCACTACAGGAGCGATACGCATGGCCGCACAGAGGAAAGAGTCCGTCGTCCTTCTCATCCAGTGCAAGGATCGGAAGGGCATTGTGGCCAGGGTTTCGGGGTTCATTCATGATTTCGGCGGGAATATCCTCGACTCCGACCATCATACGGACGAAGAAACAAACGATTTTCTGATGCGGATGGAGTTTGCGACGGAGGGTTTGCAGATTGCGCCGGATGAGATCCCCGCGGCCTTTGCCCCGATTGCCAAGGTCTTCGAGATGCGGTACGAGGTGCATGCATCCACTCATCGCACCAAAGTCGGCATGCTGGTGTCGAAACAGGACCATTGTTTGGCGGATCTCCTGCAGCGGCACCGGCGGGATGAGCTGCATATCGACGTGCCTGTCATAGTGTCTAATCATGACACCTGTGCCGGTTGGGCGGACCTCTTTCAGATTCCCTTCGTGGTCTGTCCGGTGACGAAGGACACGAAGCAGCAGCAGGAGCAACACGTCCTCGCAGTCCTGAAAAAACACCGCGTTGAGTTGGTCGTGATGGCTCGCTACATGCAGATTCTCAGCGGGAACTTCCTGGCGCAGGTCGGCTGTCCCGTCATCAACATCCACCATTCGTTTTTGCCTGCCTTTATCGGCGCAAACCCCTACCGACAGGCCTACGAGCGCGGCGTAAAAATCATCGGAGCGACGGCGCACTATGCGACGGAGGATCTCGACGAAGGACCCATCATCGAGCAGGATGTGATGCGGGTGGGGCACCGCGATACGGTTGAGGATTTGGTGAGAAAAGGTCGTGATCTCGAGGAAATCGTATTGGCTCGAGCTGTGCGCCGGCACATCGAACGGCGCGTCCTGGTCTACGGACGAAAAACCGTCATATTCGACTGAACGGTGTCAGGGAAGGCGGGGATGGGGGCTCTCCCCATCCCCGTGCGCGCTCGTTTACACCTTTGCGCTGAGGAACAGCGAAGTTCCGCGCCGGTTGATCAGGATCAGGACGTTCTCGCCCTTCTTGACCGCTGAAGATACCGTTTCAAAATCCTTCACCGATTTCACCGGCTGCCGGTTGATCTCACGGATCACATCACCCGGCATCAATCCGGCCTTTTCGGCCCCGCTCTCCGGCTCGACGCTCGTGACCACCACGCCGTGGGTCTTACCCTTGATGCCTAACTCTTTGGCTGTGTCGCGATCCAGGTCTTGGACGGCTACGCCGGCAAAGGCAAAGTCCTTTTCTCCCGTTTCAGCCTTGGCAATCTTGGCCGTATCGGGCTGTTCGCCGATCGTCACGGTCAGTTCTTTTTCGTGTCCGTCACGCACCACCTTCATCGTCACCTTCGTTCCCACCGTGCTCCTCGTGACCATGCGTTGCAGCGCGACGGCGTCTTCAACCGCCGCGCCTTGGTAGGAGATCAACACATCCCCCTGTTTCAGTCCTGCCCGGTCGGCCGGGCTGTCCTCCTTCACGTCGCTCACTAAGGCGCCCTTCGCATCGGTGAGACCGAACGACTTGGCCAGATCCCCGTTGAGATCCTGAATCCCGATGCCGAGATAGCCGCGGACCACCTTGCCGTGCTTGATCAGACTCTCATAGATCGGCTTGCTCATACTGGTAGGCACCGCGAACCCGACGCCCTGGTACCCGCCGGTCTGCGAGAAGATGGCGGTATTGATACCCACGAGTTCGCCTCTGGTGTTGACCAGCGCGCCGCCGGAGTTGCCGGGATTGATCGCGGCGTCGGTTTGAATGAAATCCTCATACTGCGTGATGCCCATGCGGCCTCTGCCCAGCGCGCTCACAATGCCGAGGGTCACCGTGGAATTCAGGCCGAAGGGATTCCCGACGGCCAGGACGTATTCGCCGACCTGCAGTTTGGTGGCGTCTCCCCAGGCCACCGCCGGAAGATTCTCCGCGTCGATCTTGACAACGGCGAGATCGGTTTTCGGATCGGTTCCGACGATTTTGCCCTTGAACTCCCGCTTGTCCGGGAGCGTCACGGTGACTTCGCGTGCATGGTCGATGACGTGGTTGTTCGTCAGGATATAGCCGTCTGTCGAGACGACGACGCCGGAGCCCTGTCCTCCGCCGCGATGGCCGCGCGGTTCACCGGGGCCTTGCGGGCCGCGGAATCCTCGCGGTCCGAAGGGGCCGTTGGGTCCTCCGAAGAACTCCTCCATCCGTTCGCGCAATTCATCCTGACCGTCCCGGCCTTCAGACACTTTGTCGACCGTGACCGTCGTGATGTTAACCACCGCCGGCGTCACAGCCTTTGCGACTTCGGTAAAGCCGTTCGTCGGGAGCGACGGGATTGTGACGGCGGCGGGAACGGATGATGGAGCTGCCGAGCCCGACGCGTGCGATGGGGTAACGGATTGGTTTCCCCAGATCAGTGAGGCGCCCAGCACGGCTATTCCGAAAGCGGTGGCGACGATGCGAGTTGTGAATTGCGACATAGTTCCCTCCTTGCGCCGATGAAGCGGGTTGAATTGATGTTCAGCACGTCAGGTATGGGAGTAGCGTAGCAACCGGCGATGAGAGGGCGATTAGGAGGGTATTAGAAGTTGTTAAGACGATCGAGGGGCCAGCGGCAGCGTGACCGTAAAGGTCGAGCCTTTGCCGACCTCGCTCTGCACGTCGATGTGACCATGATGGGATTCGACGATCCAGGCGCAGATGGCCAGACCCAGGCCTGTTCCCTTCTTCGTATGCGCACGGGCGTTGTCGGTGCGGTAGAAGCGATCGAAGATCTTTGTCTGATCGTCGCGCGAAATCCCGATGCCGTGATCCGCGATGGAGATTTTGGCCTGGCCTGATTCTGTGACGACCGTGATCTCCACCGAGCCCCCGGGCCGCGAGTACTTGATTGCGTTGTCGACGAGATTCAGGAAGAGTTCGCGCAATCGCAATTCGTCACCCAGGACCGCGGCCGGCGTCACCAGGCCCAGCACCACCTGAACATCCCGCTCCTGGCCGAGAAGCGAGGCCTGTCGGTGGATATCTTCGAAGAGGGCTTCCAGCCGGACCGGAAGGTGCTCCATCTTGACTTCGCCCATATCGGCCCGCGAAAGAAAGAGCAATTCGTCCACGATGCGCGTCATGCGGTCGATTTCTTCGAGATTGCTCTCCAGAACGACGGTGTAGTCGCCGGCTTCTCGAGGTCGCCGCAGTACCAGCTCGGTCTCGCCCTTCATGACCGTCAGCGGGGTTCGCAATTCGTGGGATGCGTCGCTGCTAAACTGGCGGATCTGTCGGAACGACGTTTCCAGGCGCGCGATCATGTTGTTGAAGGTGGCCGCGAGTCGGCCGATTTCGTCGGCGGAGGCGGGCACATTCAATCGCTGCGTGAGATCGCCTGCGGCGATCCGCTGGGCGGCCAGCGTAATCGCATCCACCGGCCGCAGCGCCCGCCCGGCCAGAAACCAGCCTCCGGCCAGCGAGACGGCCAGCGCCAGGGGCATGCTGACGAGCAAGACAAGCAGGAGTCGGTTCAGGGTTTGGTCGACGGATTCCAGGGAAGTTCCGACCTGCACGATATAAAGGAGGTTGCCCCGATAAATGATCGGCACAGAAATCAGGCGGAGAGGCGGCTCCTTGGGATACTTGGCCGACTCGAAGAGGGTCTGACCGGAAAAGGCCACATCCAATGCTCGACGACTTAACGGCAGTTCGCGTTGCTTGACGTTCGGGGAGCGAATGGTAATGGTGCCGGAGGGGCTGAAGATTTGGAAGAACTTGTCGATGCGCGCCAGTTCTGGGAATTGAGACATCAATTCATTTTCGTCGATGAGCGGCAGGAACCCGCGTTCTTCCAATGACCGGACCGCCGCCGCGGCGGTTTCTTCCAGTGATTGGTCGATCGCATCCCGCAGACTTCGGGCGGTGATGAAATAGAGGATGGTGGAAAACGCGATCAGAATCAGCGCAAGCGCGCTGCCATACCAGAGGGTGAGTCGGAGGCGGAGCGGCATTAGTCCGCCTTCAGCATATACCCGCTGCCGCGGATGGTATGAATGAGCTTCTTCGCCCGTCCCCGGTCGATCTTATTGCGGAGATAATTCACGTAGACATCGATGACATTCGTGAAGGTGTCAAAGTCCTGATTCCATACGTGCTCGGAGATCATGGGGCGTGTGAGGACACGTCCGGCGTGGCGCATCAGGTATTCCAGCAGTGCGTACTCTTTCAGGGTCAAATCAATGCGCTGGCCGTCCCTCGTGACCTCGCGCGTGGCGGGGTTCAAGATCAAGTCGTCGATCTGCAGGACGCCCGGGCTGTCGGCTGCGCCGCGGCGGAGCAGCGCGCGCACCCGGGCCAGGAGTTCATCGATGGCGAACGGTTTGGTCAGGTAATCGTCGGCTCCGGCATCGAGACCCTTCACTCTTTGGTCGACCTGGGACTGTGCGGTCAGGATGAGGATGGGTGTCTGAATGCGTTCGCGGCGGATGCCTTTGACGATGTCCAGCCCGGAAAGCGACGGCAGCATGAGATCGACGACGATCGAGTCGTAGTTGGTGGCGAGGGCCATCTCCAGTCCCTTGGCCCCGTCTTCGCACAGGTCGACGGCGTAGCTCTCCTCCTCAAGCGCCCGCTTGATGAAGCAACCCACTTTGGTTTCGTCTTCGATAACCAGGATACGCATGGTGGCGATGGAGGATTATAGCAAACATACGGCTGTCGATTTCCAGTAAGTGGCCGGGTCGGCTGCCTGGTGCATCGCATCCCGCCGGGCGCAGGGCTCGGATAGCCGGCCGGAATTGCGGAAGATCTCCGCTTGGAGAATGGGGGGGAAGCATGATAATCTTCGAACGCAGCGCCGGCGGGGCGGCGCACACCACCGAACTCAGAAGGCGAATCACACTGTCATGGGCACTCCTGAATTTCTAAATCCGACCGATACCTTTATTCATCGCCATCTTGGCCCCAGCGAAGCCGACATGCGTGAGATGCTTGCGCTGCTGGGCCTTCAATCGTTACAGGCGCTGAGCGATGCGACGGTGCCGCGCGACATTCAGATCGGGCGGGCGCTGGACCTTCCCGCTCATCGTGGCGAGCAATCAGTGCTCCAGGAATTGCGCGGTCTTGCCGATGAGAATCGGATATATCGGTCCTTCATCGGCACGGGTTATTACGATTGCATGACGCCGGGCGTGATCCAACGAAACATACTCGAAAACCCCGGATGGTACACACAGTACACGCCCTACCAGGCAGAAATTTCGCAAGGGCGACTGGAAGCCCTGGTCAATTTTCAGACCATGGTCACGGACCTGACAGGCCTGCCCTTGGCGAACGCCTCGCTCCTGGATGAGGCCACTGCCGCGGCGGAAGCCATGACCATGTGCGTCGCGATCGCCCGAAGCGCCGGGCAGGAACGCAAGTCGTTCTTTATTTCGCAGGACTGCCATCCTCAGACGATTGCAGTGATGCAGACGAGGGCGGAACCGCTGGGAATGACGCTGCATGTGGGACGGACCAAGACGATTGATTTTGGGAACCCTCAGTTGAGCGGGATTCTCCTGCAATACCCGACCACCGACGGATATGTGGGCGACTATAGTGCCATTGTCGAGCAGGCTCACAAGGCCGGAATTCTCGTGGCCGTCGCCACCGATCTGCTTGCGCTCACGCTCCTGCGTCCCCCGGGCGAATTCGGCGCCGACATCGCACTGGGCTCCAGCCAGCGGTTCGGAGTGCCGATGGGGTTCGGTGGCCCTCATGCGGCGTTTCTGGCGACGAAGGAAGAGTATAAGCGGCAAATGCCCGGACGCATCGTGGGGGTGTCAAAAGACCGCACGGGCAAGACAGCATACCGGCTGGCGTTGCAAACCCGGGAGCAGCACATCAGGCGGGAAAAGGCGACAAGCAACATCTGCACGGCGCAAGTCCTGTTGGCGATTATGGCCAGCATGTACGCCGTTTACCACGGGCCCGAGGGGTTGCGTCGGATTGCCGCGCGCGTTCACGGATTGGCGGTGCTGCTGGCCGCCGGGCTGCGCCAGCTGGGATTTGAGGTCGGGAGCGAAGAATTATTCGACACGGTTCGCGTCCGCGTGACCAAGACTCAGTGCGAACAGATTCTCATTCGGGCCGATGAAGCGGGGATCAATCTTCGTCGACATGAAGATGATTCACTCGGTGTGTCGTTGGACGAAGTGACGACGGAGGATGACGTCCGGCGGCTGATGGAAATCTTTGTCGGTCACGAACGGTTGCCGTTCACGGTTCAGGATCTGAGCCGGACCGTCAGGACCAACTTTCCTGCCAATCTGGCGCGAACCAGTCCATATCTGACGCACGAGGTCTTCAATCGCTATCATGCCGAACATGAGATGTTGCGGTATCTGTATCGTCTCCAATCGCGGGATCTCTCGCTGACCCATTCCATGATTCCGCTCGGATCCTGCACGATGAAGCTCAATGCGACTGCGGAGATGCTGCCCGTATCCTGGCCGCAATTTGCCCGTCTGCATCCGTTTGCTCCGGCTGAACAGACCAAGGGATATCAGGAATTGTTTCGTCAGCTGGAATCCTGGCTGGCTGAGATCACAGGGTTCTCCGCCGTCTCGTTGCAGCCGAACGCGGGATCTCAGGGCGAGTATAGCGGGCTGAGGGTCATTCGAGCGTATCACTGGAGCCACGGGGAATTTCATCGGGACGTCTGCCTCATTCCCGTATCGGCACACGGGACGAATCCGGCCAGCGCAGCGATGGTGGGCATGACCGTCGTCCCGGTGGCTTGCGATAAACAGGGCAACGTCGATTTGACGGATCTCGAAGCCAAGGCGACCCAGCATCGCGATCGTCTGGCGGCGTTGATGCTGACCTACCCTTCGACTCACGGGGTCTTCGAAGCGGATGTGCGGCGCCTCTGCCAGATCGTGCACACTCATGGGGGCCAGGTGTACATGGACGGCGCGAACATGAATGCGCAGGTGGGCCTGTGCCGTCCCGGAGACATCGGGGCGGATGTCTGCCATCTTAACCTGCACAAGACGTTTTGTATTCCCCACGGAGGCGGCGGACCCGGCATGGGCCCCATCGCCGTCGCCCGTCATCTGGCACCGTTTCTTCCCGGCCATCCGGTGACGCATCTAGGCGGCGCTGAATCCATCGGACCGGTGTCGGCGGCGCCGTACGGCAGTCCGAGCATCCTGACGATTTCCTGGGTGTATATCGCGCTGATGGGTCGAGACGGATTGACCAAGGCCACTCAGGTCGCGATTTTGAACGCGAACTACATGGCCAAGCGGCTGGAGAAGTACTATCCGATTCTGTATACGGGGACGACCGGCTTGGTCGCGCACGAGTTCATTCTCGATCTCCGTCAGTTCAAAGAAAGTGCCGGCGTGGAGGCGATGGACGTGGCGAAGCGATTAATGGATTACGGTTTCCATGCCCCGACCGTATCGTTTCCAGTTGCGGGAACGTTGATGGTCGAACCGACTGAAAGTGAGTCGAAAGCCGAGCTCGACCGGTTTTGCGATGCGATGATTCTCATTCGTGCGGAGATCCAGGACATCGTCGACGGTCGCCAGCCCCGTGCGAACAATCTGCTGAAGAATGCCCCGCACACAGCTCAGCTCGTCACCGGCTCCGAATGGGATCGCCCCTACAGCCGGGAGCAGGCCGCCTACCCGGCTCCGTGGGTGAAAGAGGACAAGTTCTGGCCGCATGTCAGCCGGATCGATGAAGCGTACGGGGACCGCCATTTGATTTGTACCTGCCCCCCGATGGAGAGCTATTCCGGTTAGCTCAGACGAACTCGCCTCCTCCGCGCATTTTGGGGGGGGAACCTGCAACGGCTGACTCTTGTAACCTGCTGATAAGTCTTATAAACTGTCGCAGGAATGGATTCATGGCCCGCAGCGGGCGAGAGCCGGAATACTGCCCTTCCCCCTCCCTTTGGGGCATTGTGGAACGCCCCCCTCATCAGCGATAAGAGATTCTCACTCACCAGCTGAAGCGAGGGTGCATCCATGTCTCAAATTCTGAACTTGAGCCAACACACGACTGACGATGAACTCCAGCATCTGACCACCCTCCTTCTGTTTCACCTCGTTGAACGTTGCGGAGGACAAGTACAGTTTAATCTGGAAGACGCCCAGCGTGTGCGATCCAGTCTGACCACGAAGATGGTGCAGATGCAGGTAGGCGACGAAGTGAGGCTCCGCATCATCGATCGCCTCCCTGAACTTCAATAAATTCGATCGTCCATCGCAGCTTCTCTTTTTCGACTGCGGCCACCCCTAGCCGCTGCCTTCCTGCCTGCTGAAACGACCATCCTAGGGGATCCGGCGATTCTTCCCCGCTCCGGTTCGTGTCCGTTCTCTATTCTTGGAGAGGAACCGAGTCCCATCCTCATATCCCTGGACGTCATCCTCGAAGAACTCGATCGCTTGTAGCCAAGGGACTGGTGTGAAAGAATGCCCATCAGGATGCATCACGAGAACTCCGGCCTGCTCACCAGGCATCGCGATTAGCCGTTATGCTGCACATCTCCTCACACGTCATCATCCCCGACTCTGAAATTGAGATTCATGCGATGCGGTCGCAGGGGGCCGGTGGACAGCATGTCAACAAGGTTTCTTCTGCCGTTCATTTACGGTTTGATATCGGCGCTTCCTCGCTTCCGCCTTTTTACAAGGAAGAGCTGCTGAAACTACGAGACAACCGTATCTCTGAAGACGGCGTGGTTACGATTAAGGCACAACAGTATCGGAGCCAGGAGCAGAACCGGGAGGATGCACTCGAGAGATTACGGGCGCTCATTCAGAGCGTGGCGGTCCCTCGCAAGAAGCGAAAGGCCACGAAACCGACAAAGAGTTCTCAGAATAGACGGGTCGAGAGTAAGAAGAAGGCAGGACGACTGAAGGCGTTACGCAGGTCGATTGAGTAATTTCCGCCCTCGATTGTTCAAAGAGGCTATCCAGCAAGGCCACAGAGAGTGAAGAGCCGAGGCGGGAGCCGTCACTCGACCGAGGCCAGTGATCCCAGTATGTGATACCCGCCGTCCACGTAGATCACTTCGCCTGTAATTCCCCGTCCGAGCGAACTGACGAGAAATAGCGCGGTGTCGCCGACTTCGCCTTGTTCGGTGGCGCGGCGGAGCGGGGCGAACTCTTTATGGTGATCGACCATCTTGCTGATCCCGGAAACGCCTCGGGCGGCGAGGGTCTTGATCGGCCCGGCGGAAATTGCGTTCACGCGGATGTTCTTCGGGCCAAGGTCGTGGGCCAGATAGCGGACGGTGGCTTCGAGTGCGGCCTTGGCAACACCCATCACATTGTAATGAGGGACGACCCGTTCCGCGCCGAGATAGGTCATCGTGACCACAGAGCCTCCATCGGTCATCAAGGGTAAGGCGGCTCTCGTGACGGCGACGAGCGAATAGGCGCTGACATCGAGGGCGGTCGAGAAACCTTTGCGGGTGGTGTTGATGAACTGGCCCGTGAGTTCCTCGCGCGGGGCAAAGGCGATGGAGTGGACCAGAAAGTCGAGCTTGCCGGCTTCCTTCCCGACATTGGTCATCAAGGCGTCGATCTGGGCGTCGTCCCCGGCGTCGCAGGGAAATGCCTTTGAGCCTGGGAGTGTGCCCGCCAGCTCCTCGACATTTTCCTTCAAGCGCTCATTCTGATAGTTGAAGAAGAGGTGAGCTCCCTGCCCGGCTGCGGACTGGGCGATGGCCCAGGCAATGCTGTGCTTGTTTGCCACGCCGATGATGAGTCCCTTTTTCCCTTCTAATAGCATGGTCTATATGGCTCCTTGATCAAGACCTGGTGAGCAATGCGCGAGAAGATACCATGATTCGGCGTCACTGTGAACCGACTTCCTTGCGAAGCATTCGAAAAGCCGAAAGCATGGCCTCGTAAGAGTGATGGGCATTGCGCCCGCTCGGATTCGGCAGCAGAAAGACCGGGACGCCGGAGAGCCGTGCGCTTGTTGGACCGAGATCAAGTGGGCCCGAGCCTCGTCTCTCTCCCGAGAAGAGCATTCGGAATATCGTCACCCCTAACAAGGCCACAATCCGTGGCTGATAGCGGAGAACTTTCCGCTCCAGTGCCACAATCCCGGCGCGATATTCGGTTGGGTCGAGAACGTCGATGCCGGCGCTTGTACGGCTGATGATATTGGTGAGCCCCAGACCCCATTCGGGCAGTCGCCAGTCCTCCCGATAGGTGAGCGGTGCGTTGACCAATCTGGATTCGTAAAGAAGTTTCCAGAAACGATTGGAGTGGCCGGCAAAATGGTGCCCGAGTTCAGCTGATCTGAGCCCGGGGTTAATGCCGACGAACAGGACGAGTAAGCCCGGCTGCAGGTGGTCGCGAAGTGCAGGATTGAGTTGGTTCATTGTAGCCACTTCAGTGCAATCGGTCTGGGTTGAGGCGGTTTAGCCTGGCCCCTGCCATTCTGCCACAGTCTCCAAGGGATCGGTCTAGAAATTGATAGGTGGCCACGCCTCTAAGCCACTGATAATACAATGTGTCACGATTTCCGGCGATCGGGCACCAAGCTTGCTCAACCTCTGGCAGTGCCCGGTGAGAGGCACACATTTCACAACTACGGGAGGTGACATATTATGAAGCGCATGTTGATGGCAATCATGGCAGTTGCAGTGGCGGTTTCCTTCAGCGCTCCCGCTTTCGCCGACGAGAAGAAGGGCGAAGAAAAGAAGAAAGAGGGAAAGGGCGGCCACGTCGTGGTTTACGGTGAAGAGAAGAAAAAGGAAGAAAAGCCGAAGGGCGGCAAGTAATCCCTTTTTGGCGAGGCTAGCTGGCTTGAGGGGCCTTCCGCCAAAAGCGGAGGGCTCCTTGGTCGTCCTGCTTACCGGTTCCCTCTCCCGATAAACACCGACTGCAACCCCACCATCGTTTTCGCATCACGGATCGTCCCCGCGTGAATCATACTCATGGCTTCTGCCAGGGGCATCTCCACGACCTCCAGCACCTCGTCTCGATCCAAATGCTGCCGCCCTTTCGTCATGCCGGTGGCCTTATAAATATGGATCACTTCGTCGGTGAAGCCGGGTGCGGTGAAGATGCTCGAAAGCAGCTCTAGCGCGCCGGCCCGGTACCCGATTTCTTCCTCCAATTCCCGCGCCGCACAGTCCCTGGGATCTTCTCCGGGATGAAGTTTTCCGGCCGGGATCTCATAAATGAACCCTCCGGCGGCATGACGAAACTGTTTGATCAGGATGACGGATCCATTTTCCTTCAGCGGAACAATCGCCGCAGCGCCGGGGTGACGGACCATCTCCAGGTCGGTCGTGATGCCGTTCGGCAGCGTCACGGTATCAATGTTCAGCGTGATGACTCTGCCTTTATAGATGTTCTTAGTGGACATGGCTAGGGGCAAGAGGTTCGGGGCAAGAGATAGAGAACCGGATAACAGTCAGAATTCCTGATCATTATGTTTCCTTTCGCCCCTCGACTGTCGTCTCGTGCCCGCGCAAGGCTACGCCTTGCGTTTTTTATAGAACGGCGGCTTCACGAGAACGGCCGGGAGGATCTTTCCTCGAATCTCGATCGCAACAGTGGTTCCGGTCGCTGCAAAGGACGAAGGGACATAGCCCAGTCCGATCCCCTTCTGCAGCAGCGGCGAGAAATTGCCGCTGGTGACTTCGCCGATCGGTTGTGAGGTCGAGGGATCGAGGATCTTGAATCCATGGCGAGGCACGGCCTTCTCCACCAGTTCGAAGGCTACGAATCGGCGGCCCGATCCCGTTTGTGCCTGCGCCTTGAGCGTGTGAGCGCCGATAAAATCGCCTTTCTGAAAGTTAACGGTCCAATCGGCCCCTGCTTCGATGGGGGTTGTGTCTTCGCCGATATCGTTGCCGTAGAGGAGATAGCCCATTTCCAAGCGCAGCAGGTCGCGCGCACCGAGGCCGGCAGGTTTCAGCCCCTGGGTCTCTCCCTTCATCAACAGGTGCTTCCAGAGAGCCACCGCAAGTTCCGCCGGCACGTTGATCTCGTACCCCAATTCGCCGCTATATCCGGTCCGAGCCACAAAGCAGGGGATACCGGCCAGGCGGCTTTCACAGCTATGGTGCAGTTTGAGCCCGGCGACATTGTCGGCGCCGGCCGCGAGGAGGATGTCTCGTGAAGCCGGTCCCTGGACGGCGATCTGGGCGAGGGCCGACGTGCGGTCTTCGATCAGACAACGGTCGCCCGGCTTCTTCTGTTGTGTGATCCAGCCGAGGATCTTTTCACGATTGGAGGCGTTTACGCAGAGCAGATAGTCTGATTCACCCGTCCGATAGACGAAGATGTCGTCTTTGATCCCGCCGCATTCGTTACAGACCATGGAATAGTGGGCCTGTCCAATGGCGAGTGTTGCGACGTCGTTCGTTGTCACACGCTGGAGGAAGGCGCAGCCTCCCGGGCCGGAAACCGTGACCCGCCCCATATGGCTGACGTCAAAGAGGCCCGCTTTGGTCCGGACTGTTTGGTATTCGTCGACGACGCTGGCATACTGGATGGGCATTTCCCATCCGGCGAAATCGACGAGCTTGGCGCCGTGGGCGCGATGCTGCTCAATGAGCGGAGTGTGTTTCATAGTGTTCCTGCAGTCAAGCTGACATGGCATCGGGCCGACAAGAACAGGGGCCGGAGAAATGAAGAGCTTCCGGTTGTCGGTCTGTCGGCTTGCCTCTTGTCTGCGTCGTTACGCGCCGAGTAATTCAACTTCGAAGATGAGCGTCGCATTGGGGGGAATCACACCGCCGGCTCCGCGCGCGCCATATCCCAGGTTCGACGGGATGATCAATTTCCGTTTGCCGCCGACATTCATGCCCTGCACGCCTTCGTCCCATCCCTTGATAACGCGGCCGGCTCCCAGGGGAAAGGAGAAGGGCTGACCCCGGTCCACGGAACTGTCGAACTTGTTCCCGTTTTCCAGCCAGCCGGTATAGTGCACGCTGACGGTCTGCCCGGCCTGAGCGGTCGGTCCTGCTCCGACCGTGAGGTCGATATATTGCAACCCCGACGAGGTCGTCACTTCTGTGCCTCCTGGTCCGGCTTCTTCAAACGGCATGTCCGCTCCTTTTTTGATTGGTGGTATGGTTTGGAATGATTGTCCAGGGGTGTGTTTGCCTATGAACGAGAAATGGCGCCTCCGCCTGACCCCCGATAGGTCATTGGGGTTCCTTGTAGTCGTCCGGCTGTGAGAAAATCGCCACGCTGGCCGTGTAACCGTGGAGGAAATTGCGGCCTCCCACCGGGCCGATCTCTCCTTGGGCGAAGAATCCCGCGACGGGAATTTGCCCCATCCGTTCCTGTACAACGCTGCTGTCGTGATGCGTATGGCCGAAGAGTCCTTCCCCTCTGCCGCAGCAGCTAAAGAGGAGGGCGCCGAGCGGCCGGTTGTGGTGCTTGGTACGGTCCGCCGCGAGGAGAAAATGTAAGTCTTCACTGGCGGATTTGGCATCACGAAGTTGAAATTGAAGGGTCTGGCCCTCCTGGACGATGTCGCCGATGGCGATCGCACCGGCTTGCTGGTCTGCGCCGACGAGATTGCGTACGAGAAAATCGCCGCGTTCAAACCGGTTCCGATGCTCATCGATGACGATTCCGACGTGCAATGCGCGATGGGCATCCCGCCGCTGAGGTCCTTCCAGAGATTCGAAGACGTCCTGTAGGCGTTGTAGTGCCGGTTGGCCGCCGAGTTCGTAGACCATGTTCTGCTCGGCTTTGGTGACGACGTAACGCTCGCCGATGGGGGAGCATCCTTGGGAGATCACCGTCCGGACTGCGACGGGGCCTGAGAGCTGTACTCCGACCAGTCCTCCGTCAAAGACCAGCTCGTTTCGAATGAGACGATTTTCTCCGGCGCCATGACCTCCGCCTGCCAGACCGCCGACGGCTTTCCCGTTGGGATAGCGTTCGGCCATGACCGACAATACATCGTGAACCGGCGTGGTAAAGGGATCGGCCAGGAGAATAAACGTGCTGGGCTCTGTGGTCGGCTCAGGCCAGCCCGCCATTTGGATTTGGTCTTGTGTCTGGGAGAAAGCCAGCCTGAGCGGGACCAGACGGACCTGAGGCAGGCAGGCCACCCAGAGTGTCAGTGCGGCAGCGGTTTCCAGTTCTTCGGCGCCGGCGATAATTCCCTCGCCGGAGCATCCCAAGCAGACATCCACAGACAGCTCCTCGCGAATCATCGTCGCGATGAGGCCCGCTTTGTCCGCGTGGTGTGCGGAGAAAAATACAAAAGCCAGGTCGGGCGATGCCTTACCGATCTGCACCCGAATGGCATCGGCAAGGTCTCGTACGGCCGCTTCAGTGTCCGTCTTGCGCGAGAGCGCCGAAGCGAATTGCAGCGCCGTGGAGGTGTTGCTCTGTGCCGGTTGGGTGATCATCCGCTCACTCTCACGTCGTCAGACGCCGGGGTTCATACGTTCGGCACGGTCCTTCGCGAGCTTCTTATAATACCGCCACATATATGAATAGTAGTCGTCCAATTGCGCCAGCAGATAATGTAACTCTGTCGGATCTTCCGTTTCTAAGGCGCGGACCATTCTGTCTTTTAGGAAATCGCCGAATGCCTCGGTCTTTTCCACGGCGGTCAAGAGGCGCAGGCCGCCGCCGATTTGATACTCGTTCATCTCGTTCCTCCAAACGCGAACAGCCTGCTGGTGATTCCGAGGGTGCCCGCGACGACGGTTGCCCCCGTGCATCTCCCCATGCCCGGAACCGTTTTCAACTGCTTGCTAGGGTGCCGCGTGAGGATAGCGAGGCGTTGGATCAAAATGCAAGCAGCGCGCAATGTCTCATGGCTTGACGCGATGATCGAGGATGCTTTGCAAGCGCGAGAGCGAGATGGCTTCGATGCGGTGATGGTCCCGTCCCACCACGGTGGTGGCCATCGTGAGAGCGTTGAGGATCGCCTCTTCCGTCGCTTCGACAGTCGCAGAGATCAGCGGGTTCAGGTGGGGATCAGCGAGTTGTGTCAGGGCAAAGGTGCGGTCTTTGGGGTAATGGGGAATCGTATTCGCCGTGGAGAAGGCTAGCATGAAGTCGCCGCTCCCGTGTCGGGCGGTCGAGCCGGTGCGGGCGAGTCCTAATGCCGCGCGCTTCGCGAGTCTGGTGAGTTGGCGGCTGTCGAGCGGAGCATCGGTGGCGATCAGAATGATGATGGATCCCTCGCTGGCTCCCTGCCAGGGGCCAGCCGCCGTCAGTCCGGCCTGACCTGACGGTGATGCGGTGCCGTCGTAGAGCCGGCCGACCGGCACACCGGCGACCACCAACTCGTGGCGTCGCCCATGGTTGGCGTTGACGAGCACGCCGATGGTGTATCCGCCCTCCCCCTCGGCGAGGCGGCGCGAAGAGGTACCGATCCCTCCCTTGAATCCGTAAGACACCATTCCCGTCCCTGCCCCGACGCTGCCCTCAGCCACGGGACCGCCGGATGCGCCATCGAGCGCCTTCGCGACATCCGCTTCAGAGACATGCCGGCCTTGAATGTCATTGAGACGGCCATCGTCGCATTCCGCAACGACCGGCGTGAGCGTGTCGTCAGTGATCCCGATTTGCGGGTACTGCTTGATCATCCAGCTTATGACGCCATTTGCGACGCGCGGGACGTTCAGCGTATTCGTGAGCGCAATGGGATATTCCAGGAAACCGGATTCAGCGACCCATGCCAGCCCGGTCATTTCCCCGGTTCCGTTGAGCACAAATGAGCCGGCCGGGACTTTCTTGTGCCAGACGTCCTCGCGCGGGATGACCACAGTCACACCGGTGCGGACCGGACCGGCCCCTGGTTGAAGTGAGCCTTCTCCCGAGATGAGGGTGGTGTGACCCACTTTCACGCCGGCCACGTCGGTGATGGCGTTGAGAGGGCCTGGTGGATAGGAGCCGATCGTGAGGCCGAGATCGCGAGCGCGCGTGCGCGAGGCATCAGGTTCGCCTGCATGGGCGCTGATGCAAAGCGAGAGGCCGCTCGAGAGCGTGATGATCAGAAGTCGGGCGAAGAAGACTCCGCTAGATTTCATGGGTCGATCCCAGGTGAGGAACGGTCACCTCGGTGTCCGGGTGCTCCGCTTGGATTGCCGATGCGAGCGAAAGCGCCTGCTTTTCTTCCCCGTGGACGATGAATATCTTGTCGGGCAGGGGATCGATGGCTCTGACATATCCCAGGAGGTCATGTCGGTCTGCGTGGGCCGAGAGGCCGTTGAACTTGACGATCTGTGCGCGTCGCGGTGTGGGCACGCCGAAAATGGGGACGACGTCCCATCCCTCGACCAATTTGCGTCCAAGGGTATGCTCCGCTTGAAAACCGACGAACACGATCACGTTGGCTTCATCCTGAATCGCATGCTTGAGATGGTGGGTGATGCGCCCGCCTTCGCACATGCCGGATGAGGAGATGATGACGCAAGGCCCTTTCATCGAATTGAGGCGTTTGCTCTCTTCGGGTGATGACACGAAGTGGATGTAGCGTGACGCGAACGGATCGCCGTCGGCTGAGAACGTCTTATAGGTCTCCTCATCGTAACATTCCGGATGGCGACGAAAGATCTCGGTGGCTTTGTCCGCCAGCGGGGAATCGATATAGATGGGGATGGGATCGACGCGGCCCTCGCCGACCAGTTCCTTAATCCGCATGACCAGTTCCTGCGTGCGGCCGACGGCGAAAGCCGGGACGATGATCTTGCTCCTGTGGGCTCTAGCATGGGCGATCAAGTCCTGGGCCTTTTTCTTCATCTCCTCGCCGGCCTGTTCATGTAACCGGTCGCCGTACGTGGATTCGAGGATCAGAATGTCGCAGGGAGGAGGGGGTTCGGGATCGCGCAGAATCGGCATATTGGACCGGCCGAGATCTCCGCTGAACAGGACGGTCGTGGTATTACCCCGCGCCGTGTACTTGACCCTGATCGCCGCAGAACCGAGTATGTGACCGGCATCGTAAAAGGTGGCCGTGACGCGCGGCGCGATCTTCACCTGGCTTCCATACTGCGCGGCCTCAAAACGCCGGACAATCTTCCGGACGTCGTTGCTGTCGTAGAAAGGACGGACGCAGCTCTTCCCGTGCCGCCGCTCCTTCTTGTTGACGTAGCGGCAGTCGCTTTCCTGAACGCGTGCCGAGTCTTCCAGCATGATGCCGGCGAGATCCGCCGACGCGCGTGTGACATGGACTTTCCCGGAAAAGCCGTGTTGGGGAAGAACCGGCAGGGCGCCGGAGTGGTCGATATGCGCATGAGAGAGCAGGACCGCTCCCAGCGACTTCGGGTCGAAACCCAAGTAGCGGTTCTGCCGAAGGGCTTCTTCTCGACGGCCTTGAAAGAGTCCGCAATCCAGCAAAAGCCTGAATCCGGGCACCTCCAGCATGTGGCGGCTTCCCGTCACTGATCGGGCGGCGCCATGAAAGGAGAGTTTCATGATGAAGGCACTCCATTGTGGCGTTCAATCAGTTCCCAGGCTTCCTCGGCCGTCTCGGCATAGCGAAACAGGCACAGATCTGTTTGAGAGATGAGCCCATTGTCGACGAGGAATTGCCAGTTGATCAGGCGATCCCAAAAGTCCCGCCCGACCAGCACGACCATCACGTCCTCTGTCTTGCCGGTTTGGAGGAGCGTCAGCGTTTCGAACAGTTCATCAAGGGTACCGAATCCTCCCGGAAACGCGACGAGCGCCTTGGCTCGGATCAAAAAGTGCATCTTCCGGATGGCGAAATATCGAAATTGAAAACACAGATCCGGCGTGATGTAGGCATTGGGGTGCTGTTCGTGGGGTAAGGTTATGTTCAGGCCGATCGATTTGGCGTTCACGTCCGCCGCCCCGCGATTGGCGGCTTCCATGATGCCGGGTCCGCCCCCGGTGATGATGACGTATTCGCATCGTCCGTCGACCTGACACGTCGATGAGACAAGGCGGCCGAACTCGCGGGCGACGTCGTAGTATGAGGAGAGTTCAAGTTGTCGTCGTGCGATGGCTACCTGTTGCAGGGCGGTCTGGTCGTGCGGGACCCGAGAGGCTTCTTCCTCCAACAGCCGCAGGGTTTCCCGGGCTGCCGCCGGCTCCCGCAGTCTCGAGCTGCCGAAGACGACGATGGTCGACCTAATCCCGTGCTCACTCTGAATCAACTCGGGCTTCAGGAGTTCGAGCCCAATCCGGACCGATCGCAGTTCATCCCGTTGGAGGAAGCCTGTATCGCGATCAGCCGGAATATAGGACGAGGAATTGACCGAAGTGTTCGCAGGTGAGGGACGTTCAGACGGATCTGGTTCCATGGGGTGACATTATAGCCATACGGGCAGCATGCGGCAATTCAACGGGGACGACACCGAGGAGAGTCAGAACGGATAGGGATTAAACTGGGGAGGCGCCAGCTGACGAAGGAAACTGTGGTGTGTGACGATCCAGTGATCGTTACACAGCACTTCAAATGCATCCAGGCCAAGGCCGGAACGGGAAATGACCAGGTCGGGATCGACCGGAGACCAAAGTTTGACGATCCAGCCGAAATTGATGCGTGAATACTTCACGTCGAGGAAGCGATAGGTCGCAACCATTCCTGTTTCGGTGTCAACAATGGCGTCCGGCGTTCCCAGTTTGGTGATCACATCAGAGAAGCTCGTTTGCCCTGGTACGATAAATTGAATATCGTCCTGCGTGAGGGGCGTGTTGACGGTAACCCGCACGACATTGCAACCGCACAGCGCCACACCTGCGAGGGTCGACAAGAGGAGAGTTCGAAGCCAACGTGACACGTGTGCCGCCTCAATCTCCAAAGGGCCAAAACCGGAACTCCATCCCGTCGGTGCGCTTCGTGAAGAGGACGTCTTCCACAATCCCTTCTCGGCTGAGCAAAACGAACAAGTCGTCGCTTCGGACTGAGATACGGGAGAAATTGACAAGGATGAGGAGCAGGCTTCCGGCCTTGGCGTCGTACCGATAGTATTGAAACAAGTCTCGTCCGTTGACTTGGAGCACACGATCGGGAGCACCGAGAAGCGAGAGCACTTCGGCTTTCGACGTGACACCTTTCTTGATCACACTCACGGCATCCGTTTTGATTTCGTCTCCGAGAGACCCCCGGCTGAACGCGCAGCCCCCTAAAGCCAGCAGGAGCATCAAGGCAACGGTCGCGGCACGGGTCATAGGCAATCCTCCTCTCGCGGCAGACTCCCCGGACATCTGACGCTCATCACTGCATATCGCGATCGACTATACGGGGCATGACGAAGTCTGTTTCGTAAACCTGGTAGTTGGAGGTCGAGAGTCCGACTCGGCTGTAGACCTGCCTTGCCGTCGCATTGCTCGCTTCAACATATAAGCGAACCCCGCAGACGTCGGAGCGCGACCGGGCTAGGAGCATGATCGAGTGATGCATGTGCCGATAGACACCCTGCCGTCGCCACGCGGGATCGACGTAGACGCTCTGAATCCACCAGAAGACCGCGTTGCGCCAGTCGCTCCACTCGAATGTGATCATAAGTTGGCCGACGATGCGCTGCGACGGCCCTTGCGGGAGTGCGGCCACCATGAAAAAGCCTCGATCGGGGGTATTCAACAGCGCCAGTGTGCCTTCACGGAGTCTGGCCATGTCGAGTTGACGGCCTTCCGTTTCCAGGGCCATGGCCGCGCTGAAGGTGACAATCGCTTCCACGTCTTCTTCCCGGGCGGGCCTGACTATGATCTTGTCCGGCAAAACCATGGTGGAAGTTAGACAGAAGTCGTGGGTGCTGAGAGCCAACCGGCGCTAGGCTTGTAGAAACCGGCGGAAAATTCCATCTTCATGGCGTCTTCCGGAAGCAGGTTCAGTGGGCGGATGTGTTGCTCCGGCACGAACGCGAGGTATCCGGTAAACGGATGGATGGCTGTCGGGACGAAGATCATCAAGAGAGTGACGGAGGGTACGATCTGGACCGCTCGGGGAGCCGCCCCCATCACAAAACCGAGCGCCCAAAGGCCGTCGCGGGGAAAGGGGAAGGCGACCACGGTGCTGCGACCGAAGCGGGATCGGAATTGGAATAAATCGGTCATACTCTTGAGTGTCAGATAGATACTACGGACGAGCGGGATCTGCTCGATCCAGCGCTCGCTCGATGTGATGATTTGTCTGCCTAGGACGTGCGTGGCAACCGCGCCTGCAATGAGGACAAGGAGGACGAACAGCATTAAACCGATAATCGGTGTGGCAGAGATGCCGATCTGGTTCAAGAGGTCACCGATGACACGATTGACTGTCGACAGTAGAGCAGACAGGATCAAGAATGTGGCCCAGGCCGGTACGAGAATCAACAGGCCGGCCAGTGAATAGTGCCAGAGGGTCTTCACGATGAGGGTTCCCCTGCCGATGTGGATAATCTCGCCGTAGTGTACCAGAAACAATTGCGGACGTGGAGTCGTGATGATCCGTCTTGATCTCTGCCGATGTGTGCTTTATCCTGCTTCGAGTTACCGGGTTCTTCACCATAGGAGTTTGTTATGGCTGATCAAGCGGGAACGAGGCGTCCGGTGCAGATAGACAAGGATCTGTTGGCGATTCTCTGTTGTCCCGAGACGAAGCTCGATGTCAGCCTGGCAGATGACGCCTTGATCAGTAGGCTCAATGACGCGATAAGCCGGGGTCTCGTGAAGAATAAAGCGCAAAAACCTGTGACCGACTCGCTCGATGGTGGCCTGATTAGATCCGACCGAAAGATTCTCTACCCTATCCGTGAAGACATTCCCGTGATGCTCATTGAGGAAGGAATCCCACTCGACGAGATCCTCTAGCCGGCTATTTCCACCCTCCTACGCGTTCGAAGTCCCAACGGCCTGTACTGCGAACGAGCCGGTTGCAGAGCGGTGCCGGATCAATCCCCTCATGCGGCGTCGGTCCTGCCTCACGGCTGAATGACGCTGTGCTGCTGCTGATCGGTTTTTGAACCGGTTGAGGTCCCGCATTGCTGGCAAAGGTACTCGTAGAGATTGCCGGTTGGCAGAACCAGAAGCAGTCGTTCACGTGTCGGGGTTGCCACCCGGCAGCGGGGGCAATAGAGAAGCGAGGCGTTCAGTGACCTGAACTGATCGGCCTGTTCCGCTGATCGCGGTCTCGTCGGTCTGGCTGGTCTGGAAGTTAGACCGGCCGGCCATACTGGGGCATTCGGTTTACGCGGGGGGTGTGGCATAGAAGAATTGTAGGGAACAAGGCGCTTTCCGGTCAACGCCGGGAGCCGACCGCAACCCAGGGCAGTCTATCTACCAGGATGGACCGGATGAATTGTTTGTGTCGGTCCGGTGCAAAGACTTAAACAGCTTCCACAGCCCACGACCCCCTTGGACTAAGGCATAGACGCCAAGGCCGCTGAGCAACCCGTAGAAGCCGGCAGTGCTCCAGGGCCAGAGGTCGGGCGCATGCAACATCACAGCGAGGGCGATATGCCCCCCCACTCCCAAACAGAGAGCAAAAACAATCCATTCACGCATCATGCTGAGACGGGATCACGCATGCCGGAACGTTGAGCGTGAGGTGGGGCAGAAATTCCCGCACAAGCCCAAGGATTTACGCCGCAGGCGTCTTTGCCGATTCGATCTCCGTTGCCGTGATGAGGCTCGAGAGATAGTCCGCCACGAAGTTCAGCGCCTCTTCCCGACCATCGGCACGACGTCCTTTTTCGCGTCTCTGCACCGATAACTCATGATCGAGGTCGGATTTGACCTCTGTCAGGACGCGTTGGAGCGATGAGGGCGTCAAATTGGCATCCATATCTTCAAGTTCCTGGCAGCGATCCAGAACCCAATTGAGACCTTCAATTCGGCCGGCGTAGTGTTCCTGCTCAGCCGTATCGATCCGGGCCATTGTTGTTGCGAAGGTCTGGGCCTCATAGATGAGATTGTAAAAACTGGTAACCGCACGCTGTAGGGTCGGATTCATAGAACTCCTTTATAGCTCAGGGCAATGTAGTAACTTTCCAATTATACATGAGAATGTCGGAGCAACAAGGGAAATTTTCTCTGGACTTAAGTAAACAGGAGGGAGTGGAACTCGTTCATGAAACCGTAATACAGCGGTGCGAAATCCTTGAGGCTATCGGGGCTCGTTTCCTTGAGGCGTTTGAAGAAAAACACCTGCATGCGAGGATCAAGCTGCTCCAACAAATGGCTGAGTTGAGCCATCGTGTAGCTGCCTGAAGGCACACTCAGGATATAGTGGACAAGGCGCTCAACAAATTGCTGGGCGACATACTCGCTTGTCAGGTACCCTTCTGGAAGTTTTCCAGCTGCCAGGAACTCGCCGAAGGGGATGGCTTGCGCGGCAAATGGAATCGACTCGTCTTGACGAGGGTTCACGCCGGGGGTACCTCGTGGCTCACAGTGGAACTACGCAACATCGAACAACTTTACTGGACCCCCCCCAGCCCGTCAAGTGGACAGAAGGCGGAGAGCGCCTGAGCCGAAAGACCGATAGGGATACCACACTCACAGCCGAACAGCGCTAGCTCATTCGCAGCGGCCTTTCATGCTGTGGCGTCGCCGGGATACTCCCTCTTTTAGTACATAAAGACAGAAAGGGCGGGGTTCCGAAAGGAACCCCCGCCCTTCCGTGAAGCGATTACCTAGCGTAGGACTACAGCCAGGTCACGCGCTCGGCCGGCCGGATGTAGATCGGCTCTTCGACCTGGATGCGCGCCACTTCCTTGCCCGACTTGTTGAAGCCCAGGACGGTATCGTTGTACATCTCGAACCGCTTCCCGTGGATCTGGGTTTCGAACACTTTCGGGCCCGGAATGACG
>DATGEA010000258.1:0-6376 GCA_035310605.1 Nitrospira sp.
CAAACGATCATCGAAGATACGATGTCCGGCAAGGCCGATCGTTCGGCGATGGTCGAGCAGCAGCATCAGCGCATCATGGAACACATGACCCATGATCCTCAGGTGCAGGGCGTCAACACCGGTATGTACAACACCCAATCCATGATGCACCAATACGGAGCAGGCGGACAGGACATGCTGCTCGTATCGGATCCGCGTGTTGAACCGGTGGCGATGACGGGCGGCGGCAAGTGCCCTGCGACGGCGCCGGTGAAGCAGTACAACGTGTCCGCGATCAACGTCGAGATTACGCTGAACCAGTGGCTCGATTTTTATCCCGGCTACATGTACGTGCTGGACGAGAATCTCGATAAGGTCCGGGCGGAGGAAGCCAAGAACAAGGAATCGCGCGACAAGGAAGGCTTCGATCCGGGCGCCGTCATCCCCGGCGTGCAGGCCCAATGGATTCAGCCATTGACCCTTCGCGCCAATCAGGGCGACTGCGTCAAGATTAAGTTGACCAACAAGCTGGAAGGCGGTGAAGACGTCACCCTTCACATCCATGGCTCCTCTATGGTGGTGAGCACAACCGGTGCTTCAGCCGCGACCACCAACCCGGACTCAATCGTCGCCAAGGACAAGAGCGGCGACTTTGAGTGGTACATCCATCCGGGTACTCAGGAAGGCGTCCGCCAGTTCCATACCTTCAGCAACGACCGGGAATTGACCGTGATGGGTCTCTTCGGATCGTTCGTCGTCGAACCGCGCGGCTCGTCCTATTGGGAACCGCTCGGGAGCGGCGAGGCCACTCCGGCCACCAGCGGCTGGCAGGTCATGATCAAGAACGGCACCGGACCGGATTTCCGCGAGTTCGTGCTCTACTATCACGAAGTCGGCGACGAGGCGTTCCGCCCGCTCAATAAGAAGGGCGACTTCCTTCCTCAGCGCGATCCGTTGACCGATGCCTATCGCCCGGGCGGACGCGCGATCAACTATCGCAGCGAGCCGTTCGGCATCAACAACATGCATGTGCAGCACGAGTACTTCGGTTTCGAGGACGAGTCGATGGGCTATAGCTCCTATACCTTCGGCGATCCGTCCCCGACGATTCCCCGTTCCTACATGGGCGACCCGGCCAAGTTCCGCCTGGTGCACGGCGGGTCGGAAGTGTTCCACAGCCACCATCCGCACGGAGGCACCATCCGATGGCCGCGCAGCCCGCGGGCGATCGATGACATGAATCTCTGGGCAACCAGCGCGAACGGTCCGGTGAAGTATCCGGTCATTCGCGCCAAGACGGACCGTGTCGACGTCGAAGTCATCGGCCCGTCCGAAGCCCTCGATCTGGAAACGGAATGCGGTTCCGGTCTTTGCCAACAGTTGGCCGGCGACTTCCTCTTCCATTGCCACGTGGCCCACCATTATGTGGCGGGTATGTGGGGTTACTGGCGCGTGTACAACACGATTCAGCAGGGTGACTTGCGGAACGACGTGATGCCGGATTTGCGTGAGTTGCCGGATCGCAAGGGCCGCATCAAGACCCCGATTGCCTCGAACAAGCTGATCGGACAGACGGTCGATTGGTTCGGTAAACAGTTCAAGATCGTCGAGAAGGGCAAGAGCGATTGGAAGGGCAACCCAGCCACGATTAACATCAAGGACTGGGTCGCCATGCAGCTGCCGACCGCAGGCAAGCCCGGTCATGCGGATGACGAAAAGGGACAGATCCTCTCCTATGATGCGACGGTGCTGGACTGGGTGTGGGACGGCAACGTTGCCATGAGTGAAAAAGAGAGCACGACTGATAATCCCAAGTACAAGTCCACCCATCCGGGCAAGCGGCATCCGATCATGTTCGAGCCGCTGACCGGCAAGGTGGCCTGGCCGCATCTCACGCCCCATTTCGGGAAACGTGTGATGTTCTCGCCTAATCACGTGGGCGCCCCCTGGTTGGAGATGATCCGCCGGGATGCGGACGGTCAGGAGAGCGTGGATCAGTCGTTGCCCGGTGAAAACGGCAACTGGAGTCTCTGCCCGGAGAACGCGGGCCGGAAGCATTACAACGTGCACTTCGTGAAGATGCCGATCAAGATCGCCAAGGCCCAAGGAAAAGAGCCGCCGGTGGTCGATCCGAACGGCTTGATCTACGTGCTCCATGAGGAGGAAGCGGCGATCCGGGCCAACGACGACCTCAAGTATCCGTTGGTGGTCCGCGGCAACATCTATGATTGCTTGGACTGGACGCTGACGAGCGAGTGGGACGACGACGACTACACGAACTTCCAGTCGTCGAAGATCAATACCCACTGGCATTTCCTGCAGTTCGACAACCAGGCGTCGGACGGCGTGATCACCGGCTTCTCCTACGAGCAGTCGGTCCGCCCGTTCACGATGCTGGAAAAGAAGAACAAGAAGGGCCTTCCGGCTCCGATGAACACCGTGTTGACAGCAGCCGCCAAGAAGGGCGCAAGCAGCATCACGGTGAAGAATGCCAAGCAGTATCACGTGGGTACCTTGGTTCTCGTCGGTGCCGATAACGTGAAGGGGAACGAAATCTCCCGCATCAAGGCGATCAACGGGAATACGATCACCTTGGCGAAGGGTTTGAAGAACGATCACCCGGCGAACGACATCGTCACGGTGGAATTCGTCCGGCAGCGGTTCTGGGTCGATGCGGATGTCGGGACCGTGTTCTGGCACGATCACGCGTTCGGCGCGACCACCTGGCCCCACGGCGGGTTCGGCACATTCATCGCGGAGCCGGTCGGGTCGACCTATCATGATCCGAAGACCGGAAAGCCCGTTCGCAGCGGACCGATTGCTGACATTCACACCAATGAGCCGGTGGGCCACGGCGTGAACAACAGCTTCCGTGAATTGATGGTGCAAGTGCACGACACCGTGCCGCACACCGTCAACATCGTGACCGCGGGCAATCCTCCCGGGCAGCCGGTCGAAGTGGCGCTCGAAGCGGGGAAGACCGTGTCGTTCATGATGCCGGAGAAGATTTACATGACGCCGATGCCGTTCCTGAACGGTGGAACTCATACCACCGGCAGCGGCTTGAACTTCCGTGCGGGACCAATCGCGCAGCGGCTGGCCACCAACCCGGATGTGTCTCAGGCATTCAACAGCCAGATCCACGGCGATCCCTACACGCCGACTCTGAGGGCCTATGTGGGAGACACGATGGTATTCCGTCTCCTGCACACCCTCATGAACGAATCGATGGTCTGGACTCTGTCAGGTCATACGTTCTGGACCGAGCGGTATGCGTCCGATGCGAACCGCAAGAACTCGATTCACATCGGGATTGCGGAACGCTACGATCTCGTGGTGCCTGAAGCGGGTGGACCGAGGCATCAAGCCGGCGACTACATCCACTTCAACGGCCGTTCTTCGAAGTTCTCCGAAGGCGGTTGGGGCATCATCCGTGTGTTTGATAAGGAACAGGCGGATCTGAAGAAGCTGCCGGCCGGGTATTCGAGCAAGGGTGAGATCCCGAAGGCAATGCCGGTCTGTCCGGCTGATGCCCCGGTGAAGAGCTTCAATGTCGTGGCCTTGGATTATCCCGGCATGAAGTTCAACCAGAAGGCCCCCGAGTCGATCGAGGTGGACTTCGAGCGGAAGATCCAAATCACCAATCCGGATGCGAAGATCTATGCCTTGGAGGAAGACGTGGCCAAGGTATCCGGTGGCGCACAACCCATGCCGCTGACGCTCCGCGTGAACGTCGGGGATTGTGTGAAGGTGAATCTAAAAAACAAGATGAAGGAGAGCAAGGCGTCCTTCTCGGCGATCGGCTTGACCTTCGATCCGAAGGACTCGCTGGGCGCCAACGTCGGGAACAATCCCGGCGATCAGACGATCGCTCCAGGTGCCGAACGGACCTACACCTATTATGCGGATCCGTTCAACGGCGAGACGACTTCGCTGGTGTGGGACTGGGGCAATGTGATGACGAATCCTCGCAATGGCTTGTTCGGTGCAGTGGTGGTCGGTCCGAAGGGTTCAAAGTACCGTGACCCGAAGACCGGTGCCGATCTCTCGAACAAGAACGCCTGGGCGGCCGACGTGATCATCGATCGCTCGGTGCCGGGCAACGAGACCAGGGCAAACTACCGTGATGTGGCCTTGTTCTTCCAGGACGAGGACAACATCATCGGGACAAGCTTCATGCCCTATGTCCAGAACGTGGCGGGTCTGACCGGCGTCAACTACCGGTCCGAGCCGTATAAGTATCGTGAAGAACAGGGCTGCTCGCTCGGCAAGGTGTTCCAGCCCTGCAAAGCGGACAAGCCGGAAGATCCTGCGACGCCGATCATTGAAACGCATGCGGGCGATCCTGTTCGCATTCACGTGATCGGCGCCAGCAACGAACAGAACGGGATGTTCAGCGTCGAGAAGCACGAGTGGCCGATCGAGCCATTTATGCGCGGTGCCGATCACATCAGCGTGGTCGAGTACTCCGGGTCAGAGACGCTGGACGCCTTTATCCCGTCGGCGGGCGGACCCTATCGCCTGTCTGGCGACTATGTGTACAGCAACCAACGGTTGCCGTACTCGCAGTCCGGCCAGTGGGGCTATGTCCGCGTGTTGCCTGCGGGCGATCAGCGGTTGCTCCCGCTTGCCGGTGCCAGCGCAGGGATGAAGAGCGCGTCGATTGAAGAGGCGGCGCATATCATCCCTGTCGCAGCGAAGTAACGTGCATAAATGCCCCGCTCATCGGCGGGGCATCAAGCAGCGGAAGGGGGAGGCCGAAAGGCTTCCCCCTTTTGCTTTGTTGCATCCATTTGGTACGATGATCCACTTGGTACGATGATCCACGCGAACCGATCGCTGCGGTCGGCGGAATGATGTCGGCGGATTGCGTTGGAGGCACTCATGTCTGGGTTTCTGTACCTCCTGCTCGGATGGCTGGTTCTGGCCGGGGCCACGGCATGGGGTTATGAAGAGATCCAGGTAACCGATGGAGGCACGATCACGGGGAAAGCCGCGATCACCGCCGGAAAACCGATCCCCAAAGGCTTCAACCTGATCACCTTTCCCGACCCGGTCTATTGCGGGCGCATCTCGACCGGAACGGGTTGGCGGATCTTGAAAGAGTTCGAAGTGGCCGGAGACGGAGGGCTGAAGGATGTGGTCGTCTGGCTTTCGGATGCGACGAAAGGCAAACCGTTCAAGTTTGAGCCGCAAACGATTGAAGCCCGCGATTGTCGTTTTCTGCCGTTTGTTACGGTCGTGCGGGACCGGGATGAAGTCGTCATTATGAATATGGATCCCGTGATGCACGACATCCAGGCCTACGAAACGTCGCATCTCGGGCCGCGAGTGCTTTTCAATACCCCGCTTCCGATGAATCCGCATCACAAACACAATGTCAGCGCCGAGAGTCACGAGCACCTGGCTGGTCAGCCGGTCAAAGAAACCATTCACATGACCAAAGGGCGGAAGTTCTTCATCATGCAATGCGGGTTTCACGCCTACATGGAAAGCTGGGGGCTCGCGGTCGACAATCCTTACTATCAGGTGACTGGCCCAGGCGGGAGCTTTTCCCTGATCGATGTCCCCGCAGGAGACTACGTACTGATTGCCTGGCATCCTGGCGTGGGCACCATGCTGGAGAAGAAGATCTCGGTTCCCTCCAAAGGATCCGTGCAGGCCGATTTTCTGTTCGAGTCCCCCAAGGGGCGGCGCAGCGCCCATGAAATCGAAGAGAACCCGCATTTCGGGTTGCAGGCGCTCGGAAAATCTGTGGACATCAGGCCAACGTTGGAACTTCAGGTGCCTTGAGAACAAGGAGAATTACACGTGGATAAGACACGCTTCAGGGCTCTCGTCGGCGTATTCTCGATGATCGTGGCGTTGCTGCCTGTCGGGTACTCATCGGCTTATGACGTGATCGATGTTGAGCGCGGCGGCGTCATTGAGGGTACCGTCAAGCTGGATGGGCCGGTCCCGGAACCGAAGGGCTTCAATCTCATTACGTTTCCGGATCCCGCCTACTGCGGCCGCATTTCTAACGGCCGCGGCTGGCGATTGCTCCATGATTTCGTCGTCGGTTCGCAGGGCGGCCTGAAAGATGCCATTGTGCTGCTGGAGGGGGTCGAGGCAGGCAAACCGTTCGAAATGTCGGTGCCGTTGATCGAAGCGCGCGATTGCATCTTTCAGCCGTTCATGACAGTCGTGCGCAACGGGCATGCGGTGGAAGTCGTCAACATGGATCCCGTCATGCACGACATCCAGGGCTACGAAACTTCCCTCGAAGCCGGCGCGCGCGTCTTGTTCAATACGCCATTGGTCATGAATCATCAACATCACCGGGGCGATTTGCGTGCCATTCACAACCATGCCCCCGGAAAATCGCTGGTCGGCCCCGTCTATTTGAACAAGGGGC
>DATGEA010000259.1:0-6757 GCA_035310605.1 Nitrospira sp.
CATGCCGGCGTCGCCGCTCCGATCAGCAGACCGATCATCAACCACAACAGAGACGACTGTTTCATGGCGCGATTATACAGAACGGAACCGGAGGGCACCAGCTTGGCCGGGTTGATGGAGAACGCTGCAGGAAATGGAAGCATATCCGCAGCCTTCCTCATCGTTTTTCTTGAATCAGGTAGAGGGTGTTTCTATAATTCAGGCACTCTCGTCATCTCCTCTCGGAGTCCTCATGCTTGCCAAGGTGCTGAGCGTCGCACTCGTCGGACTCGACGCCCATCTGATCGATGTCGAAGTCGATATCGCCGGTGGTCTTCCACAGTTCTCCGTGGTCGGATTGCCGGATGCGACGGTGCGGGAAAGTCGGGACCGGGTCCGCTCCGCGCTGAAAAACACAGGATTCCATTTCCCCGCCAAGAAGATCACCGTCAACCTCGCACCGGCCGACATCAAGAAAGAAGGGGCGGGCCTCGACCTGGCCATTGCGATCGCCATTCTGGTGGCTGAAGAAGTCATTCCCGCGAACAGTCTTGATCATCGCGTGCTCGTCGGTGAACTCTCCCTGAATGGTCAGATCAAACCGATCTCGGGTGCCCTGTCGATCGGCATCGCCTGCCGTCAGGACTATGGTCTGTTGCTGCCTGCGGACAACAGTCTTGAAGCCGCGATGGTCGAAGGAGTGGCGGCCTATCCGCTGCATACCTTGCCGGAAGCGGTGGATTTCCTGAGGGGCACGCTGGCTCTCCAGCCGGTCCGGTCGGATCGGGCCCGTTTTTTCACCTCGCGGCCGCCCGAGGATGACGATTACGGGGACGTCAAAGGACAGGACCAAGCCAAGCGGGCGTTGGAAATCGCGGCAGCCGGCGGGCACAACGTTCTGATGGTCGGCCCGCCCGGTTCGGGCAAGACCATGCTGGCCAAACGTCTGCCGACTATTCTTCCGCTGATGGAACCGGATGAGGCGATCGAGACGACCCGCGTCCATAGCGTCGCGGCGCAACTGTCCCCGGATCGTCCCTTCCTCACCGTCAGGCCCTTTCGGTCTCCCCATCACAGCATTTCGGATGCCGGCTTGATCGGCGGGGGAACCGTTCCACGGCCCGGCGAAGTTTCGCTGGCCCATAACGGTATTTTGTTTCTCGATGAATCGCCGGAATTTCGACGCCCTGTGCTTGACGGGCTCCGGCAACCGCTCGAGGAAGGGGCCGTCACACTCACCAGAGTCAGCGGCTCGCTCCGGTATCCGGCCCGTTTCATGTTGATCGCGGCCATGAATCCCTGTCCCTGCGGCTACTATGGTGATCGGTCACGCGAGTGTGTCTGCACTCCTCACCAAATCCGACGGTATCGCGCCAAATTATCCGGTCCCTTGCAGGATCGCATCGACATCCACATCGAGGTCCCGCCGGTGCCGGTCCGCGATCTGCACGATCAAAGCCCCGCGCCAGAGGGGTCGTCCACGATCAGAACCAGAGTCCTTGAAGCGCGGGACCGCCAGGCCAGCCGGTACCGCCGGGACGGGATTCATACGAATGCCCAGTTGAAGCCGCGCCACTTGAAGCGGTATTGTGGGCTCGACAAGGCGGGGCAGGACCTGCTTGAACTGGCCATGACCAGATTGGGGCTCTCGGCCCGCGCCCACGGGCGTATTCTACGGGTGGCGAGAACCATTGCCGATTTAGCCGGCTCTGATAAGCTTGACCCGGTCCACGTGGCCGAAGCCATTCAGTATCGCAGCCTGGACCGCCGCCTGGAATTTTGAGGAACGACCGTGGTATCAACCGTCAAGGTGTTCGTGTGGTGGTTTATCGTCGGGGCGACGATGGCCCTCTCGGTCATCATGTTGCAGGGCGGTATTCGCGAAGTCATGCAGGCGCAGGGGTCCGTATGGGAACTCAAACTCGTGGAGTTGCTGACGACGATCATGGGCGGCGGGTTGCTTGGCGGCTGCATCGCCCTGATTCTCGATCGGATCAAGAAATCTTAATCAGAGCGAGAGTGGAACGGTCATTCCGTTGAGACATGAGGAGAGACGATGGATATGGAAGTCGGTTCAAACGTATATCGGAACACGGACGGAACAATTGAAATCGAAGGCATCCCGCAAATTCAGATTGCGGTCAAACCGTCCACCAGCGCCTTGCTGATCAACTTTGCCCTGTTCGATGAAACCGGGAAAATGACGGCGAAACTCGTCGACAGCACGTTGACGTTCAACGAACGACGCGCCTACGAAGTGACCAAAGCACCGTCACGCGTCACGCTGACACATGTGGAGTCAAAGAAGGTCGTCCTGCAGATGGAAATGAAGAAACCGGACGTTGTGGCCTTCACTAAAGGCGGGTTCCACACCGTCAAGGGCCATCTGTTCGAAGTGACCCCGACGGAATGGAAAGTTGACAAACAACGTTCGAGCGGAGCCGACCAGGACCTCAAGGGCGGGGCGGTCAAGCTCGGGTAGCCGCCCAATCGGTTACGGTTTTGTCACCGTCGGCACGATCACGATTCCGCGGTCCTTCAGATCCACCATCGCGGTGTCTCCGTCGCGCAACTCGCCCTTCACCAACTGCCGGGCGATCGGCGTTTCAAGTTCCTGTTGGATGAGCCGCTTCAAAGGCCTTGCGCCGTAGACCGGATCGTATCCTCGTTCCCCCAAGTGTCGGAGCGCCGCCGGAGACACCGACAGCGTGATCCGTCGTTCGGTCAGGCGGGCCCGCAGCCGCTCCAGTTGAATCTCCACGATCTTCGTCAGTTGATCCGTACCCAACGGATGGAAGACGACGGTTTCATCCACTCGATTCAGGAATTCCGGCCGGAAATGCTGCCGCAATTCTTCCATCACAACTTTGCGCATGTCTTCGTAGGTTGCCCCCTTTTGCTGAGCCTCCAGGATCTGCGGGCTGCCGATGTTGGAGGTCATGATCAGCACGGTGTTCTTAAAATCCACCGTTCGGCCCTGGGAATCCGTCAGACGGCCGTCGTCCAATACCTGAAGGAGCACGTTGAACACGTCGTGGTGGGCCTTCTCGATTTCATCGAAGAGGATGACGGAGAAGGGGCGACGACGAACCGCTTCTGTCAATTGTCCCCCTTCTTCATAGCCTACATAACCGGGAGGAGCGCCGATCAGGCGGGCGACCGTATGCTTCTCCATATATTCGGACATGTCGATGCGGACCATGTTGCTCTCGTCGTCGAACAGAGTCGACGCAAGCGCTCTGGCCAATTCGGTTTTTCCCACGCCGGTGGGCCCCAGGAACAGAAACGAGCCGATCGGTCTGTTCGGATCTTTGATGCCGGACCTCGCGCGAAGCACCGCATCGGCGACCGCTCTGACGGCTTCATCCTGTCCGATGACACGCTGGTGCAGCAAATCTTCCAGCTTAAGCAGTTTTTCCGTCTCGCCCTCCACTAAACGGGAGACAGGGATGCCGGTCCATCGGCTGACAATCGCCGCGATATCATCCTCATCGACTTCCTCTTTGAGGAGGCGGCTTTCTCCCTGTTTCTTTCCCAACTGCTGCTGCTCGATGGACAACTCACGCTCGAGACGCGGCAATTCTCCGTACCGCAGCTCGGCCACGCGATTGAGATCGTAGGCCCGCTCCGCCCGTTCCATCTCCTGCTTGACCTCTTCGATTGCTTCGCGGGTTTTCCGGAGCCGCGACACGGAGGCCTTCTCGGAATCCCATCTGGCCTTAAGCGCTTGAAGGTCACGCTGTTTCTCGCCAAGCTCTTTTTCCAGCGTCGCCAGGCGCGCCTGGCTGGCCTGGTCTTTTTCCTTGCGCAAGGCCTCGCGCTCGATTTCCAACTGCATCACTTTCCGCGACACTTCGTCGAGCTCGGCCGGCAAACTGTCGATTTCGGTCCGGAGGCGTGCAGCCGCTTCGTCTACGAGATCGATGGCTTTGTCAGGGAGAAAACGATCCGCAATATAGCGATGCGACAGCTTGGCGGCAGCCACCAAGGCCGCGTCCTTGATGCGCACCCCATGGTGGACCTCGTACCGTTCCTTCAGTCCACGCAGGATCGAAATCGTGTTCTCAACGGAAGGCTGATCGACAAACACCGTCTGAAACCGTCGCTCCAGAGCCGCGTCCTTCTCGATATGTTTACGATATTCATCCAGCGTCGTCGCGCCGATCAAGTGCAACTCGCCGCGGGCGAGCATGGGTTTCAAGAGATTGGCGGCGTCCATCGCTCCTTCAGCAGCGCCGGCCCCGACCACCGTGTGCAATTCATCGATGAACAGCAGGACCTGGCCTTGCGAGGCCTGGATTTCTTTCAAGACGGCCTTCAGCCGCTCTTCGAACTCACCGCGGAACTTGGCACCCGCAACCAGTGCACCCATGTCGAGGGAGACTACGCGCTTCTGTTTCAATCCTTCAGGTACATCGCCTTTCACGATACGAATGGCCAGCCCTTCGACGATGGCCGTCTTGCCGACGCCGGGTTCTCCGATCAAAACCGGGTTGTTCTTCGTCCGGCGAGACAAAATCTGGATGACCCGCCGAATTTCCTCGTCGCGTCCGATGACCGGATCCAATTTTCCCTGGCCGGCCAGCTTTGTCAGGTCGCGGCCGTATTTTTCAAGCGATTGGTAGGTGCCCTCGGGATCCTGGGTGGTCACACGCTGATTTCCGCGCACCTGATGCAACGCCCCCAGCAGTTTTTCCTTGGTGAGCCCGAGTTTCTTAAATATGCCACCTTCCTGGACCACCGCCAAAAGCACGTGCTCAACGCTGAGATAGTCGTCCTTCAATGCCCGTTGTTCGTCCTCGGCCTTGACCAGGACCTGATTTAGACGGGGAGTCAGATGGAGTTGGCCGGGGCTGCCGGTAGCCCCCTGAACCTGAGGAAGCTTAGCGAGGGCCTGTTCGGCCGCCTGTCGAACCGAAGGAAGTGAGAGTCCCGCCTGTTCACACAGCGCAGGAACAATGCCCCCCTCCTGTTCCAGGAAGGCCAGAAGCACATGCTCGACGTCCATGCCTTGATGGCTGCGTCTCATCGCATGGGAAGAAGCCGTTTGGAGGGCCTCCTGCAGCTTGATTGTCATCCGGTTCATGTCCATGTCGCCATCTCCCTCATGCTATGGTGGGCTGATGTGTGGGATCATAATCACAGGGCAGGGAAAGTCAACCACCACGAGAAGGGGTATGGCTTGACCGCCGAGCAGCTCCAGACTATTGTCCCTTCATGGCCAACCAGTTCACAGCCACGATCAACCTTTACCGGAAAGCCCTTCGCAAGACCTGGCAATCGCTCCTGCGCGGGTGGATCACCATCGTCGCCGTCATCGGCTTCGTGTTTCTTCTCATGCTGGCCCAGCAGATTGCCATTCCCTTAGGGATGGCCGGCGGCTTCCTCCTCGGTGCGGTCAACGCACTGCTCGTGGGAGCGACGTTGAGCCTGATTGAACAGTCGATCTCCTACGCGCGCACACTGAAGATCCAGGACGTGTTCAGCAGCTTCGGTCACTATTTTTGGGATGTCATTAGTGTGGGCTTCGTCCTTTGGCTTCCGCTCATGGCACTCGACATGGGCACGCAGGCGAACCCCGACGCCGTCTTCCTCTCCTATGCCGTCATGTTGCTGATTTTCATCCTCCTCAATCCGGCGCCCGAAGTGATTTATCAGGTTCGTCACGATTCCCCGCTGGATGTATTCAAAAGCGCCTACGAATTTGTCATCGAAAATTGGATTGAATGGTTCCTGCCGATCGCCGTGATGTTGATTCCGCTGCTTGCGGCGCCAGACGGACTGAAGTCATTTTTTCTCCTCTCCCGTCGGGTGGGCAGGGGGGCGGGCTTGGACTTTTCCCAGATCCTCTTGCTGCCCTTTACGATTCTCGGAAGTTGGTTGGGTTACTTCGGAGTGGATTCTGCAGTGGCTCGCTACTTAATGCTGATCTTCACACCGGCTCTTGCCGTCACCCTCCTCATGTTTCGTGGCCACCTCTTTGCATCCTTATCTGGCTCCTCCCGTAGGCAACGCCAATTCGCATCACAGTTCAGCGGGGGCGAATAAGTTTCAGGGAGCTCCTGCGGGCAGGAAACATAAGCGGTAAGCCTCTCTGCAGAATCTCTTGTCCTCGGGTGCAAGACCCCCTCGTGAATTAATTTGGGTTTGAGCTTGAGTGAGAAATGGAATTAGTGTATGGAATTACCTACACCTCAAACAGTTACCACAAATCCGTCAGGACCAAAGGGAGCCATACTCGTGCGGTTGTCGATATTTTGGCGAATTGTCCTGACTTCGTTTCTGATTATTGTGGTAATGGCCGGAGTGAATTTTTACGCCTTATTCCAGCTTCGCCAGCTTTCCGCATTGAGCACAAAGCTGGCATCGCAACATTATCCTGCCATCGAACTCGCAAAACATGTCCTGACGACGGCCTACGAACAGCTCAACAGCGAGAAGAAATACCTTGCCGTCCATGATCCGACGTTTTTGCAGCACTTCGACGAAGAGGTTGAGGAATTCCACCGCGGGGTCGAAAGCCTTCTTCGGCAGGAAACGTACCCCGCCGGCCGGCAACTACTCGAACAGGCCAGGCGATACCAGCAGGAACGGTTGATCCTGTTCCACACGGAACTGGAAAATGTCCCAGCAACCCCTGGCGCGCTCTCTCCCGATTATGAAAATCGCCGCAATGCGGTCATGGACCAGATGACGACCACCCTCGAACGGTATGTGGGATTCCACGAGGCCGCCATCAGTGCCGGCGTCAGTCGGTCGCGGGAAAGTTCAGCTCAGG
>DATGEA010000260.1:0-5534 GCA_035310605.1 Nitrospira sp.
TGAAGAACCACGGTGCGTTCGCGGGAGGAGAATTATTTATCGAATTGTCTCGCAATACTGCTCGAACTGCTGGGCGAAGACAAGGAACTCGTCCCCCCCTTGGCGACGATAATCCTCCTTCGGCACACGCTCGCGGCGCTCTTTTCGGAGGCGTTCACAAGCCTTCCGTTCTTCCCGTTGGATCTGAGGTTGCAGCCGAGCCTGTTCATCAAGAGAACGACCAGCCAGACTTTCTTGCATCCGCTTTAAGGAGCGGTAATGGTCGTAGAGCTTCGGCTCCTCTGCTTGGGATTTCTCCTGTTCGGATTTCTCCGTTTCGGATTCGGCCCAGCACATCGTGGCAGGCAGGATCATGAGGAGGCACACAGCTAGGATCTTCATGACATGTCCTTTCATGCGAGTCGTATGCCTTGATGGGCTGGAATCGTGTCGATCAATTCAAAGTTCGTCCGCACAGAAGCAACCGTTTCGCCACGCTGCTCAATCGACGCTTCGCCTATCGGTCCTAACCAATTGTCGGCCCGCTCCAAATAGGACACCTTATAGGGGTCGATGCCCATGATCCGGCAACACGTGGCATCAACAGCAGCGAGATTCCGGCCCATCACCAAGACACCGGCCTGCTTAGGATCTCCCATAATCGGACCATCGCCCTGCATCCCGACAATGCCGTCGACGATGGCAAAATGCGGTTTCAATGTCGCATTGATGTCCAAAATAGAATTCTCAATCCCGGCATGATGCAACACGTTCTTCGGCCAGCCATAGTAGATGCCTGGCATGACCCCGAAGAGATTCTTCATCGAGAGCGTCGCGCCAGCAATGTGGTGCGTCTTCATTTTCGCGACGGACACGATCCAATCCACTTCTTGGAAGATGGAAGGGAACGTCAGCGTCCGAATCGGAGACTGGCGACCGGCATTCGGCAGCTCGTAGCCCGTGATGTAATTGAGATCGTAAAATCTGATGCGATCTTCCGTCAGCACATCTGCCAAGCCGGACTCTTCATAGACCGCCAGCGTGTCGCGCCGATGACCAGGCCCCTCAGCGACCATCACCGCAGCTGCTCCCAGCCGAAGAAACGCCTCGATTGCCCCGCGCAGGACCAGGGGATTCGTGTTGATGTGGGGTGCCCCTGAAGCTGTTTCGACCAGGTTCGGCTTTAGTAAGATCCGCTTGCCCTTCAATTCTTCTGGAGAGATACCCAGATCCCTAATCCCTCTCGAGATGGCATCAGCAATATCCAACTGATAGTGGGCAACTTTGGTCACGAATGATTGCGCCCGTTGCGGCATGCGGAAATACCGCCTGGGAACCAGAAGCAATCCGGATCCGACTACAACACCAGCAGCCCCCGCCAGCAGCAGATCGCGGCGCGTGAGGCCTCCTATCGATGCGGAACCCGCATGATCTGGCACGGCACTCCTTACTGAGTGAGGGCAGCGGGCACTGGATTACGACCCGAATGCAAGAATAGGGGGCTCCTCGTGTCAGGCTCTCCTGCTAATGCGCCTAAGAATAGAAGACAGAGCGCCGAGGTATCGTATTCGCCGTAACGGGTTCGATTCGCCAAACACCGTTCGACGAAGGCCGCACCCTTCGACGGTCCTCGGTCCCACGCCGCAAGACCCAATAAAGCCCAGCCCAATGAGATTGGCGTGCGTAATCGATCAACCTCGCCTTGGAGATACTCGATACTCCGGGCAACCTTCTCCTGACCAACTGCTCCGGCTAATCCGGTTAACGCGGCGCCTGTACTTTCCGGCATCGGACGAAGCTCACGCCCGAATACCAGCGTGTTCCCATAATTCCATCCACCGTGGGGCAGCTGTCGGTCGAGCATCATCCGAATGGCTTCGCGGACACGATCATGCTGTTCATGTCCCGCAGCTTTCAACGCGATCACACTAAGCGCAGTGGGCTCGATCCAGGAGTGCGTACCGCCAACCCAAGGCCATCCTTTGAGGAGGGTATCATGCGCGGCCAGTTCATCGGATCGACGGGGACGATGAACACCGGTTGTTTCGAGTAGAAAGCGGATGGCTCGCCCCTGAGAGGCTTGGCTGTGAGATGAGTCTTGCCAGGCCAGGGCGGCAAGGGCTGTCGGCCAGTAGGAATCGGGGTGGCCTCGGCTTACAGACAGACGGCCGTCTTCATTCTGCTCATGACTGAGACGCAAGCGATGTCTTTCAAGAATATCATGCTCCCCTCCTGCGGCACCGAATGCGAGAATTCCCCAAGCAGTAGAATCGGCGCGGAACTGTCCGCGAGGCCGATCAACGATTCCCCCGTCAGGCAGAAATCGTCGAAGTAGCTCCTCGCGAATCATTCGTTTGGGAAACACAGATGCCATGTCGGAACTGGATCAATGGCCATTCAACGCCGGGAAAAATACCCGCATCATTTTGATGGCAGCCGGACCAATGACTACAATAAACATGCTCGGGAAGATAAAGAAAATAAGGGGCAACAGGAGCTTCACCGGCAACTTTGCGGCCAACTCTTCTGCTTTCAGTCGGCGAGTGGTGCGCATTGAATCGGCATGCACCCTCAGGGCTTGACCGATACTGGTCCCGAACCGGTCCGTCTGTACCAGGAGTGCGACCAGGTTTCTCACCTCTTCCAGGTCCGTGCGATGAGCAAGATTTCTGAGCGCTTCCTGCCGAGACACGCCGGTCCTCAACTCCAACGCCAGGAGACTCAGTTCATCACTCAATTCAGGGTGAGCCCGCTTGACCTCTTCACCGACACGCCCGATAGCCTGGTCCAATCCCAACCCTGCCTCAACGCAGACCACCATCAGATCCAATGCGTCCGGAATGGCTCGTTGAATCGAATCCTTGCGAGCTTCGATGGCCCTGCGCAACCAGAATGCTGGAGCATAATAGCCACAAGCTGCGGCCAAGACATAATAAAATGTGAGTTTGGACGCACTCGGGAAGCCTAATAACTTTGCAGGAATCATCGCCAATAAGCCCACGATGACGATGGCCAACAAGAGCTTGGCACCGAGGAAAAAGACAGGGGCCTTTCCGGATCGATAGCCCGCGTTGATCAAAAGCCGCCGAGTAGCTCGAACTTCCTCAACGTTGGACGGCTGGTTCATTCGACCGAACCATTCCAACAAGGCCTGCAGCTGAGCCCTGAGCTGATCGACAATGCCGGCGGGAACTGCCTCAGATTCCTCGGCAGCGCTGGCGCCTTCAGCCCGACGACGCCAGGTCTGTAAGGCTTCCCTGGAATTGAAGTACAGGAAGACAGCCGAACTCGCCAGCACGACGGCAACGAATGTGACCAACGCAACGATAAGAGGGATATCCATACGTGGCTCCTTAGACCTTAATGTCAACCATGCGCTTCATGATGATGGCTCCTGTCACCATGAGAAAACTCCCAACCATGACCATATTCTGCCCCATAGGGTCGGTAAACAGGGTTGTCATATACTCAGGATTCATCTTGAAAAGGACCCCTCCGACAACCAAAGGGAGGAAGAATAAAATAACCGCGGAGAAACGCCCTTCGGCCGACAATGCTTTCACTCTCAGCTGCAATTCGAATCGTCTGCGAATCAGTCCTGCCAGCGAATCGATGATCTCAGCTAGATTGCCCCCTGTTTCCCGCTGGACTAGTACCGAAGTCACAAAGAACCGCAAATCCACGCAATCGAGTCGATCGGTCATATTCTGGAGCGCCTGTGGAAGGGCGACCCCCATAGACACTTCGTCGAAGACGCGCCTGAACTCGACACCGATGGGATCAGCAGCTTCATCTCCGACAAGCTTAAGCCCGACTGAGAAAGCATGGCCGGCCTTAAGAGCCCTCGAGACCAATTCAAGCGCCTCCGGCAGCTGACGCTCAAACATGGCCATCCGCTGACTCTTGAGCCAAAAGAGATACCCAGCCGGTAGCACACCACACACCACTGCTGATAAAAGGGCAAGCAGGAACGGCAGATGCATTGACACCGCAGCAATCGATCCCGCCAATGCCAAGAGTGGTGTTACCAAAACAAAAACGCCTAACGGGACCCGACAGTCCGCCTGCCGGTGGAGCACTCGGAGGGGTTGGACTCGACGCACCGTCATCAATAGATCGTTCAACCAAGGGATGTCGCTGAGCGACTCCTTTCGAACAATCTCCAGCTGCGTCGCCGCCTCCGGAGCTGACCACTTTTGGATCCGTTCGACCGCGCGATCAGTCCCACGAGGAGTCATCATGCGATGTGCCACCGCACACCCTTGCAGAAACACGAGGATCGTCCCGAAAATACCCAGTGCAATTAGAACGGTCAGCATTCGTACACCTTTTGTGGATCAAAGAGTTCGGCTGGAAGTGCAACCCCTTTAGCGGCCAGCCGTTCGGCGAATTTCGGACGCACGCCGGTCGCCCTAAACCGGCCTTTGACTTTGCGGTTTTCATCGAGACCTGTCTGCTGAAAAACAAACAGCTCCTGCAAGGTGATCAAGTCGCCTTCCATGCCAACGACCTCTTGCAGACTGATCAGTTTTCTCGATCCATCGGATAACCGGGCAATCTGGACAATGACATCCAGCGCAGACGAGACGTAATGGCGCATCGCCTTCGTCGCAAGATTGAGCCCGGCCATCGACACCAGGGTCTCAATCCTGGTCAGTGCATCTCGACAGGAATTGGCGTGTACCGTCGTCAACGACCCGTCGTGGCCGGTGTTCATCGCCTGCAACATGTCCAAGCTTTCCGCGCCGCGAACCTCGCCCAGGATGATCCGATCCGGACGCATACGGAGGGCATTCTTGACTAGTTCGCGCTGCGCGATCTCGCCCTTCCCTTCAATATTGGCGGGGCGGGTTTCCAACCGCACCACATGATCCTGGCGAAGCTGCAACTCGGCAGCGTCTTCGATCGTGACAATCCGTTCATTGTTCGGAATGAACCCGGACAGCACGTTCAAGAGCGTCGTTTTCCCGGAGCCGGTTCCTCCGGAAATCAGCACGTTCAATCTGGCCTGCACAATCGCTTTTAACAACTCGCCGATTTCCGGCGTCAATGATCGTTTGTCGACCAAGTGATACAGCTGTAACGGATCCTTGCTGAACTTTCTAATCGAGAGAGACGGCCCGTCGATCGCAAGCGGCGGGATGATCGCATTGACACGGGACCCGTCCGCCAGCCGGGCATCCACCATCGGCACCGACTCATCGATCCGCCGACCGACACGCGAAACAATCTTCTCGATGATTTTTCTCAGGTGCGCATCGTCCTTGAACCGGACAGGCGTCAGTTCCAGCCGCCCGGATCGCTCGACGAAGACCTGTTTATGTCCATTCACGAGAATGTCGTTGACCGTCTGGTCCGCCAGCAGCGGCTCCAACGGTCCCAAACCTAGTACTTCGTGGAGAATGTCTTGGGTGATTTGGCTCCGTTCTCGTTGATTGAGGGGAACGGACTCTTGTTGTAAGAGCTGTTCGATCAGCTTTGTCAGTTGGCCTGTCACCGCCTCCTGCGACATCGCACTGATCGCATTGAGATCAAGCAACTCGATTACGCGCTGG
>DATGEA010000261.1:0-3069 GCA_035310605.1 Nitrospira sp.
CAGCGTGCAGGGTTCCGGGTTTTCCATCAAGAATCCGCAAGCCAAAACTACCTGCGGTTGCGGCAGCTCTTTCAGCGCATAAGCGGCGCTGCGGATTCCCCGACGAGCCTCGACAATAGGGTTTGAATCGTGAAGCCAGGATTGCTCGAAGAAGGGGCAACCTGGCTTCTCTTTTTTACTAAGGCACCGGACGACTATGCCACACGTGAGCGTAATCAGACGCTATCGGTTCTGCGCCGCTCATCGGCTGCATACCGATTACCTCACTCCTGACGAAAATTGGGCTGCCTTCGGGAAATGCAATAATCCCAACGGGCACGGCCACAACTACGTGGTCCTGGTCACGGTCAAGAGTGGGGACGGCCAGGAGAGTCGTGATCTTGGACGTCTCGATCGAATCGTGGAGGAGATCATCGTCCGGCGGTTCGACCATCACGATTTAAACCAGGATCCGGCATTCGCGGACATGACGACGACAGGAGAGAATCTGGTGAAACTGATCTGGGATTTGCTGGTCGTTCAGTTGCCGGCCGGGCAGCTCGAAAAGGTCGGTGTGATCGAGACGAGAGACAATTACTTCGAATATGCAGGATCGGTGCAGCTCATGGGGGGATCGCATGGCTAAGCGGGGAAGGGCACAGAGACGTCGGCGGCCGATTGAAGACGTGAGCGGGAGCGGAAATCCCGTCGATTTGGAGGTCCTGCAATCGCTGGTTACCGAGATGTTGCTCGCCCTTGGCGAGAAACCGGGCCGCAACGGCCTGATCAAAACACCCGAGCGGGTCGCCAAGGCGCTGGCTTTCATGACCCAGGGCTACCAGCGCAACATCGACCATCTACTGAACGGCGCGCTTTTCCCGATTGAGTACGACGAGATGGTCATCGTGAAAGACATCGATTTTTTCAGCATGTGCGAGCACCACCTGCTGCCGTTCTTCGGCAAGGTCCATGTGGGTTATCTGCCGAATAAGAAGGTCGTGGGATTAAGCAAGATCCCGCGTATCGTGGACACGTTTGCCAGACGGCTGCAAGTTCAGGAGCGGCTGACCGTGCAGATCGCCGAGACGCTCCAGTCGAAACTCAACGCGAATGGGGTGGGGGTCGTCGTGGAGGCGCGGCATCTCTGCATGATGATGCGCGGTGTCGAAAAACAGAACACCGTGGCCGTCAGCAGCTCGATGCTCGGAGCCTTCCGTACCCAGCAACAGACCCGCCTGGAATTTTTGAAGCTGATCCGACGAGGCAGCGTCGGCGACTCCGACTAACCGTTCCTTCCGCAGCCTCGTGCCGCTTAGATCGTCGTTCTCTTTGTCAGTTCACCTACAAAAGAGTCGACGATCTGATTGAAGGACTCCGGCTGTTCGAGATTCGAGAGGTGAGCCGCCTCCGGAATGGTCGCAAGGCGTGACGCCGGAATCTGTTCAGCCATGAGCTTGGCGTCTGACGGTGGGGTGGCCCGGTCCAGTTCACCGACGATGATTTGGGTCGGACAGGCGATCTGTTTCAGGAGCGGAACGGAATCGGGCCGCTCGGCCATCGCCATCAAATCTCCCGCAATGCCGCTGATCTGGTTGCTTTCGATCATCGCCCGGACGGTCTGAACGATCTCCGGTCTTGTCTTGATCGTGGCAGGGCTGAGCAGTTTCGGGATCATCAAGTCTGCGATGGCTCCAGGCCCCTTCTGGTAGGCTATCTGCGCCATCTGGAACCGTCCTTCCTTCCCTTCCGGCGTGTCTGCCTGGGGTCTGGTGTCGGCCAGGATCAATCCCTTCACCCGTTCGGCATACTTCCGGTAGAAGGCAAAGAGGATATAGCCTCCCATTGAGAGGCCGACGAGCACGGCTTGTTGGATCGACAAATTGTCCAACAATGCCCGGACGTCGTCAGCGGCTTGGTCGAGGGTATAGTGCCACAGCGGTGCATCAGATTCTCCGTGCCCGCGGAGATCAATTGTGATGATCCGGGACTGTATAGAGAGGGCGGCTTCCTGCTGCGCCCACATCCTGCGGTTCAGCGGAAAGGCATGCAGGAAGACAATGGGGAGACCCTGTCCCTGATCGTGATAGGCGAGGGAAATGCCGTTGATCGTGGCTTGCACCTTGTCCTCTCTGGGGCGCGGTTGTTCGTAGCATCGGCGGTGTTCATGGTCAAGAGGCCGTTTGCGATCAGGGGAGACGGCGTATACAATCCGCTCAATCTCCTGAGGTTTTGATGCAGGCACCATCCGATCCACGGCCCGATCTTTTTACCACGCCTGAGACAGGCAGGAAGGCCGACGCGCCGCTTGCGGAACGGATGCGCCCGCGGGAGTTTGCCGATTTTGTCGGGCAGGATGAGATCGTCGGCCCGGATCGTCCTCTGCGGAAGGCCATTGAGTCGGATCGTTTGTCCTCCGTGATTTTTTGGGGGCCGCCGGGATCCGGCAAGACGACGCTGGCGCATCTGATTGCCCGGCATACGAAAGCCCATTTCGTGGCGTTTTCCGCGGTGACCGGCGGTATTCCTGAATTGCGGGAGATCATCAAATCTGCAGAGCACCGGCTCGCGTTGCAGCATCAGAAGACCGTGCTCTTCGTTGACGAGATTCATCGCTTCAACAAAGCCCAGCAGGATGCTTTTCTCCCCCACGTCGAACATGGCACGGTGATTCTGGTCGGGGCCACGACGGAGAATCCCTCGTTTGAAGTGATCGGTCCGCTCTTGTCGCGCTCGATCCTGGTGGTCCTGAAGCCTCTGTCCGATGAAGCCCTCGGCCGGATTCTGGACCGGGCGCTCACCGATTCCGCAGTCGGATTGGAACAATGGAAGGCTCGCTTGTCACCAGGAGCGCGACAGCGGCTCGTGGCGTTCGGCAACGGTGATGCGCGGGCGCTGCTGACGGCGGTCGAGTTTGTGGTGACCCAGGCGCCGGTCGGAGCGGACGGAACTCGCTTTATTGATGAAGCGCTGCTGAGCGCGGCATTGAACAGGCAGGCCCTCCGGTACGACAAAGCTGGCGAGGAACATTACAATGTCATCTCCGCCTACATCAAAAGTCTCCGGGATTCCGATCCGCACGGGGCGCTTTAC
>DATGEA010000262.1:0-7237 GCA_035310605.1 Nitrospira sp.
GGGGCGAGCGAGCACGATCCGCTTCACGCGACGCCGCGCCAGCGCCTCAACTGCCTTGGCCACGGCGAGGTAGGTCTTGCCGGTTCCGGCCGGGCCGATGCCGATCACTATGTCGTGCGTCTCGATCGCTTCGATATACGATTTCTGTGTCGGCGTTTTCGGCGAGACAAACCGCTTCTTCGTAACAATCGTCGTGGAATTGAAGAGTAATTCCTTCAGTGGAGTTTCGGGGCTCTGTCGGAGTGCGGATAAGGCGTGGGTGATATCGTCGGGCTGCAACAGCATCCCGTCATTGGCCAAACCTGCCAGCTCTGTCAGGATACGTTCAGCATGGCGGGTGGCGTCAGGGTTGCCATCGAGGGTGAGCTCTTCACCGCGCGCCGAGAGACGCACGCCGAGATCTTCTTCGATCAGCTTTAGATGCCGATCGTGGTGGCCGAATAGGACGGCGGTATTGGTGCCTTCTCGTAGTTTCAGCTTACGCACGCTAACGCTTGGAATCGCCTCCTCTATTGACCGTTCATCTCCGTGAAGATCTTATCAGAGAGCAAAAGCGGAAGACAACCGAAAGGCATCTTACGACGGAAGAGATGAGGAATACCTGGTCAAATTCGTTACGACTGGCTTTTGGAGTTCACAGAGAGATCAAACTCCTGCACGGCAAAACCTCCCTGTGTATCCTTGGCAACCACCCGTACCCGATGAGTACCTTTCACCTCCGGTGTAATTCCCCATCGAATGCGGCCGGTATTCGCCTCGATGGTCATGCCCGGAGGAGCCGTTTCCAGTGCATAGTTAATAGGGTCACCGTCCACATCGACGGCCTGAACGAGATAGTCAAACTGATCGCCATTCGGTGACAGAGAAGGTTTCGATGTAATCGTCGGAGTGGAATTCGACATTGTGAACTGCTCCGAAACAGTGGTAGTTCCATCTGGGCTGCCATCCGAGGCTGTCACATCCACCTGGATCGTATCTTTAGCTGTCAGGCCGGCAAGGTCGAGTGTATTCGCCTCCCCTTCCTTTACAACTGTCTCGTTTTTTCGCCATCGATAGGTGAGCGAAACCGAATCGTGATCCGGATCGGCAACTTCGACATTAGCGAGGAGCCGCCGGCCCTGTACTTCATGGTCGAAGTCAACGGATACGTGAGAGATGATCGGGGCGGTGTTCATGACATAGGCAGGAGCCGATCGAAACGACGCCCCTTCGCTCGTTCCATCGAAGGGGATTATCTCTACCACCACTTGATCCCCTCGCTTCAACAGGTCAGGCGCAAGCGATTCTTTCGTTTGCCCGGCAACGAGTTGGCCGTTGACCAGCCAGCGATATCGGAAGCTGAGTGTGTTGAGGTCGAGATCCTGCGCCTCCACAAGGACGGTGAGCGGTCCGGAGAGCGTCAACGGACTCGGCATGATGGCTGCGGATATGACAACCGGGGGGTGATTGGCTGTGCCGGAGGCCCGGCTTGCCGTCTCGCTCTTTTCACCGGACCAACAGCCCGAGAAGAGTAGCAGGATTGCAGAGAGCCCTGCTGCCACAGTCGACCGTAACAGGGCACGAGACCTAGCGTCTCGTGCCCTGTTGCTCTGCAGACCAGAACGGCTCACATGCGCTCCATTAGTCTCGATTGCTCATCCAGGAAATGTACTGACTCCAGAGCGATGCAGGAGGCTTCGGTGTCACTTTGATGATCGAGGAGTTACTGGATTGGACAAACCCCGACATCCCAGTCGGTTCTGCTCCGATCTGGATGGCCACAGACGATGCCAGGCCTTGCCCGAGGCCGACCTTGGTTACGGCTTTCCCTGCCGCATCAACGCCCATAATCGGATCGGTGTAGCCCGTCCCGGTTAGGTAATAGAGACCATAGAGGTTGCTCGTTCCCGTTGCGACACAGATGTCGTAGCTCGGTATAAAGGTCGGGAAAAATACCGCGCCCGAGATCAACGTTGGGTTGACGAGGCTGCGTTCGGCTCCCAGCGTAGTTGACCCCGCGTTCGTAGCGAGCTGGATGAACCAGCCGTCCATTGCAGGGATTCCCGCCGCGGCATTGCCTTGGATTTGAGTGACCAAGTCCGAGAAGGTCGCGATGCTTCCCACGCCCTGTACCTGGTTGCCCGACGAACAGGACACACAGATCGCCGCGTTCGTCACGTTTAAGAGATTTTGGTCCCAACAGTTCGTGGTGGTGGACTGGGTACATGTACCGTCAAGCACAGCATCCTTCACTCCCACCAAGTATTGGGCGTGCTGATCTATTTTGTCGGCGTTGCTGAATAGGCGTCCAGTTCCGAAAAAGACCCACGTATTTCCTGAACTATCTAGCGTCACTACGGGAGCAGCGGTCATCGGCCCCAAATAGGCGGTCGATCCGCCAATAGTAAGTTGCGCGATCATCTCGGTTGCAGAACGGGCTGTCCCGGACAGAACCCCCCATGTGGAGGTCGTACAGGGAGCAGCAGAACAGGTTCCCATGGTGAGACGATAAAACTTGCCCCACCAATAGCCAACGTTTGACGGAGCTCCGGCATTGGGATCAACACTCCGGCCTACGTAAACGGCGTCTGATCGGAAATCCAAGTCGCGGTCGAACGTAATTGGGTCGGCCATGAAGCTTCCATAGGTTGTGGACCCGACCGGCATCACGGTGACGCTCGGAGCAGTTCCTTGCTGAACCAGCCGGACAGCAAAGAGACTGGCTCCTGTCGAGGCTCTTCCGTCATATCCTTGCACGCCCGACCCCAACACCATGGAAAAAACGGCGTTCGTCTGGTCGGTTTTGGTAGATCCTGCCGGGCTCATGCGGGTCACTGTCGGATAGCTCGTCGTAAGACCAAGCGTGGAGGATGAATAAGCACTCAGCACGGTGGGGCTTGCCTCAGGATTGGTGATGTCGAGCACAATGTACCCGCTATAAAACGTGCGAGTAGTCGTTGTGCTGCCGTCGAATTTTGCAGAATAAGTCAGGGGCGGTCCTCCGTTGCTCGTTCCTGAGACCGGGGTACAGGATCCGCAACTGCCGCCGAATCGCAACCCGATTATGAGGACCGTTCCCCATCCACCCGGATGGATGCAACCGGTCGCAGTCGGTGTCGGACTCGACGAAGTCCCGCAGGCCGCCTCGGGCGTAAAGATGTTCACATCTGTGACTTTGGGTTTTAAGTCCACATACGAAACATGCGTATATTCCGGCATCGTATACCACATGAGCTGTGGCAACAGATAATAGGGGATAAACCCCCAGAGTTCTTCCCCGAGCGGGGGACCACTGCTATTGTCGTTCGGAGCCGTGGTGTACCAGCCATGCTCGACACCAGTTGTCGTCGGGTCATCTCCACGATGGAAAAACCCGGCATTAAACGCATGAAGCATCCCGTCATTGGCTCCAACGTATGCCACCCGGCGGCGAGTTGACCACCGTTGGATGTATTGTTGATACCCCATATCCCCGTAGAGGATATCGAACCGCTCCTGCGGCGCCCCTACAATTGTCGGCGTCGAATGAACGATGTCGCCAAGCCGCCAGGGCTGATACGACCCGTTGACGAGGATCTGCCGGTCGCGCATATTGGTGATTTGGTTGCCTTGCAAAAATGAAATGATGTTTGCCGCGGTATAGGTTCCAGTACTGCTGGCGCGCAGGTACGGAGCCAACATCGATGCATTCGCCGTACTGAAGGCTATCTGCTCGTCCGAGGTGACGATTCCGTCATTGTTTTTATCAACCCAGGTGATCAGGTTCCTCGGATCGTCGGAGAGGTCGCGCAGGGTGAGCTGTTTGCCAGCCTCCCAAAGTCCCTGCACCTGAGGCAGGGTAAGCGTTTGATAGGGCGTCGCCGTATCCGCCTTGCCATCCTCGTCCAAGTCCTTAAAACAGTCCACCAGGACAGTGTTGGTTATGGGATCCAGACGGGTCTGAATGATATCGTCATCCTTGTACACGTGTCTGCCATCCGGACCGCCGCCCCCGCCGCCGCGATCCTCACGGAGATTTCCAAAGCTATCCACCCAGAGTCCTTGCAGATAGCCAAGCCATGTAATGTTATTGTTATTTTGGCCCGGAGTCATCGGATAGAAGAACGCTTGGTAGATCGAGCCGTCCCCCGACGAAGATGAAGCCAGGACCGAGATCGATGTCCCTGACGCCGCCTGCTTTAGAATGGCATTGATGGCGTTGTTGATTTGCGCCTGCAGCCCCCCACCGTCTGAAGCGTCAAAGAAGGTGTCGGGCACGCAATCGGCGTTGGAATCCCACTCAGGGTTGCTAGCGCTGCTGCCACTCCCCAGGTTCGATCCGGCCGGGTAGGTGCAGGTTTGGGTACCGGACAAGGCTATGGCGTTGTCGCCGTTGAGGTCCTGGAACCCACCGTATTTGGCGCCCGACGCCAATAACGTGGCGCCAGCTTGGCCGCCCATCGCATTGACCGAGTACAAGGTCACGTACTGGGTCCCCGACAGATCACCCCGCAAGTCATTCGTGCGCCCATAGTAGGCGATGTCGTCCAGCCGGTCGCCGGCGGCGGCGGAGCTTACGATGCCGATGTTTGAAGCAGTGCTGCTAAAAGGATCGCCGAACGGTTGCTTCAGATCCGGCGCATTCCCGTCCGAGCTCGTGATGCCGGGACTGATCAGCAGTACGAAATTCTTACAACAGCGAATCTCTTGATTGAAGCTGGCATAAAAGAATGGATCGCCGGCGACGTCGATACTGCTGTTGTAATTGGTCGACCAGGACCCGCTGTTGCTGTAGCAGGGGCCTTGTGATTTTGCATACAGACACAAACTTTCATACATGGCCTCCGACACCGGAGTGTAAGATTGGAGAAGCGTATTGCGGAGATTCGTGACCGCCGACGCATTGAAATTGCCGTCGAACGGAAACTGAAGGCTTCCTCCTTGCCCCGTCGAGGCGTTGACGAACATCACGCCCACGTGCATGTTGTTCGTTTGCATCGTCTGAAACAGACCCAACGACCACGTCCGCATATAACAAATGGTCCAGCCGGCGTAGTTCGGATCGCCGGGGAAACAATTCCCGTTGATCCCGACACCGGACGGGTTGTTCGGTTCAGTCGTTAAATTCACTTCGATGGAGTAACGGTTACCAGGGGCGTTGTCGAACGGTGACGCTGTGGCGTCGTCGTTCACATAGATTGTTCCTTCCCCAGAGCCGAAGAAGATGCCGCTGCTCACGGTGCCTCCTCCGGAAAGATTGACTGTCGCCACAGGCAAGCTACCAGGCACTCGACCGTTGAGCGTCGTCGAGTCCACAAACTTGACATAGCGCCAACAGGACTTCGCGTTGTTACCGCAAGTGTTGGTCGATCCGTTCTCTCCTGTCATCCTGAACCCATCCAACGTGTTGGCCGTTCCGTCCTGATTGGCCTGGGCCGGAATGGGGCGCCCTCCGACCAGTACCTGATAAATCACCTCTTGTTTGCGCATCGTCAGCCAATTCAGAAAGTTGCCGTCCCAATAACTACCGGAACAGGCATCGGATAGATTCGCTTTCACGGCTCCGTAGATAAAGTTGGTTGAATTGGTCGTGTAACAGCGGAGGGGATTGAAGATCCCATAGTAGCTCTGATTGGAATTGAACACATCTGCCGGGGAGGCCACCGTCGAAGTGTTGATAGCATTGCCTGAATTATCTACTGCAACGAGACTGTCCCCACTGGCGCTCGTGACTGTCACGTTCGCTGCATACAAGTTCGATGTTGCGGTCCCGCCCTTAAACGAGATCGGGTAGCGCTGGTTCGTTGTCTTATAAGTCACCCCCTCATAGGCCGCTTCCAGCGTGGCATCGCCCATATCGACGAGGAACAGGATGTTCGGCGGCACGGTCTGATTCAGAAAGACTGGATAGTTCGTATAGTCGGACATGTTCTGAGCGGACACTGCGGCAGGGCTCCCGACCCAAGCGAGCATGCACAATGCCGCTCCTGCAAGGAGGTGATACTGACGTGTATTCATGCGTTCCGGTTTCATAGTGTCCTCCCGCTGTTGCTCTGAGGCCAGCATGACTACGCCGCGATCATGGGAGCATGGAATCGAACTCGTTCGAGATTCTGCTTCTTCACGTTGATCCTTACGGTTGTTTTTGACAGCCGTCTCCGGTAAGAGAACAGGCGTAAATCGCCGACACTCGACTCTCTGTCCCCGTTGTGGAATTAGTGGCCACGCAGCTGATGCGAAAATAGGCGTCGACACCGTTGGAACCGGCGCCGACGCCGGCTCCCTCGTACGCCGAAAATTGTTGTTGTCCGCTGCCTGCCCTCATCTTGACGTATAGACGATCAATATCGCCGGCCACAGCATATGGCCCCACGGTCATCAGAAGATTTGGAGCGGCACCTGGTCCGGTCGGCACATCTGTGTTGTTTTCCGGGTTTCCGATCAATTCGTTTTGCAGCACGGTCTTATTCCCGTTCGGCACCGGTCCGGGGGGGGAGTTGTTGTCGAGCAACACGGCCGGCACCTGACTCCCGCTTTCCGGGAGGAATACCTGCTGGATGACATTGGCTCCGGTCCCCAGGCAGGATTCGGCAGCCTGCGCCGAAGCTTCCATTGTGCGCTGCAGCCCGGCCATATTGTTCTCCAGTCCTGTCACTGTAATGGCGGCGATGCCGAGGACCGTCAATATCAGAAGCACCATCACGACGGTGAGCATGGCCATTCCCCGCTCATCGTCGCACACGACACTCAGTCTCGGTTGGCCGCCCACAGGTGCCTTACCGCTATAATCCGACATTGCGGGTCTCCACCGTCTTCGTCAGCACACGCCGCCGGTGATTTGAATCGGCAGGCAACGCGTGGTCACTCGACACCTGAATCCCCTGGGAACCGACCACCGCCCCGCGAGCTGATTCTCCAAACCCCTGGTCCGCCTTGGACTGTCGACCCACAATCGCGACTTGGACCAACTGAATCTTATCCGGTGTGAGCGGCGCCGCAGTCCACGGCACATTACTGAGAAAGTCTGCCTGGTCGAAGCTGTTGGAGCCGTTTTGATCATCAATGATCCGGTCTGGAATTCCGCTGTTGATCGCCGCAACACAACCATCGCACGCATAGGCCAGCTGCAGGTCTTCAATCCCTTCCGCAATCGGAGCCTCCGCATTCGCGCCGGTTACGACCCCGGCCACGCCCCGTGTCAAGCAGGGCGCCTTCCCCAGGCAGAGATTGCCGGGGTCGGGTGCCGGCACAACTTGGTACCGGATACATTGCAACAAAT
>DATGEA010000263.1:0-3603 GCA_035310605.1 Nitrospira sp.
ATTGGCCGATTTCACTGCCCATGAAAAGCAACTTCTTTGCAGCCTGCGCGTACATGTATCCGAACAGGAGCCGGAGGTTGGCAAACTTTTGCCACTCGTCGCCGGGCATCTTTCCGAGCAAAGATCCTTTCCCGTAAACAACTTCATCATGCGAGAGCGGCAGGACAAAGTTTTCGTGGAATGCATAGAGCATTCGGAACGTGAGCTTGTTGTGATGGTACCTTCGGAAATAGGGATCCTGGCTCATATAGTCCAGCGTATCATGCATCCATCCCATGTCCCATTTGAGACCGAAACCAAGTCCGCCGAGGTAGGTTGGCCTCGAGACCATCGGCCAAGCGGTGGACTCCTCGGCAATCGTTTGCACGTCCGGAAAGCGCTTGTAGACCTCCTCGTTCAACCGGCGTAAGAACCCAATGGCCTCGAGGTTTTCGCGTCCTCCGTACTGGTTCGGGATCCACTCCCCTTCCTTGCGCGAGTAATCCAAACACAGCATCGACGCGACCGCGTCAACGCGGAGTCCATCGACGTGGTACTTGTCCAGCCAGAACAGGGCGCTGCTGATGAGAAAACTTCGCACTTCGTTTCGCCCGTAGTTAAAGATGTAGGTCTGCCAATCGGGATGGTAGCCCTGTCGCGGATCGGCATGCTCATAGAGATGCGTCCCATCGAAGTAACTCAAGCCATGCCCGTCGGTCGGGAAGTGTGACGGGACCCAGTCGAGGATCACGCCGATCGCGTGACGGTGGAGTTCGTCGATCAGGTACATCAAGTCCTGTGGAGTCCCGTAGCAGCCGGATGGTGCGAAATACCCCGTCGTCTGATAACCCCACGATCCGAAAAACGGATGGTCCATGATCGGCAAGAATTCCACGTGCGTAAACTGCAGGTCTTGGAGGTATTGCGGCAGCACAGCGGCCAGTTCACGGTAGCTCCACGAACGGTTGCCTTCGTCCGGCACCCGCTTCCAGGACCCGAGGTGCATTTCATAGATTGAGATCGGGGCATCGAGGGCGTTGCGGCTGTGCCGGCTCTTCATCCACTCCTCGTCCCGCCAATCGTACTCGCAGTCCCAGACAATCGAAGCCGTTTTGGGGGGAATCTCATTGAAGATGGCAAACGGATCCGTCTTCTCGACCTGGTACGACTGGAACCGCGAGCGGATATGATATTTGTACAGGGCACCTTTCTCCACGTGAGGGAGAAAACCTTCCCAGATTCCGGAATGCTCACGCTGGTGCAGGAGATGCGCGCCAGGTTGCCAATCGTTGAAGAGGCCGGTGACGGAAACTTCCTCTGCGTTCGGTGCCCAGACAGAGAAATACGTTCCACTTGTGCCATCCTTCCGAGCGGGATGGGCGCCTAATTTGTCGTAGAGGTGGAAGTGCGTCCCTTCGTTGAAGAGATACAGGTCATCTTTGCTGAACAAGGACATATCATCGGCCTTCATTGTCGCACTCGGTGTTTTCGGCATCATGTCACCTCATTCATACAACTGATGCAAGACGTGACAATTCCTCAGCTCGAACCAGTTGAACACTCCGACTGGCTCGCGCCCCATCGCAAAGTGCCCTATTCTTTGACTTCCAAGATCTCCACGAGACCATGGAGCGGAATCTCCGCCCAATCGGGCCGGTTATTCAGTTCGTACCCCAACTCATACATGGCTTTCTCGACGAGAAACGCATCAAACAAGAGGCGAATATCCCCGTCGTCGCGCGGCCAGAATCGTGCGCCGGTCGCAATGTTGAAATAACCTTTCAAGAATGCCGCGTTGGCCCAGTCAGACCAGAAACTGGCCCACAGAGCGCTATGGCGGAGATTCTCTTGCGAGGCTGTGACGATGCCGGTCCGTTTTCCTTCAAGGAATGCAAAGGGAGCGTAATGGAATGAGCGGGCCATCCCAGCGACATCCACCATGGCGGGCTGCTTCATCCGGCGCTCGGCCAATGAACGAGCCGGCTCTCCCTCGAAGTCGATGATCATGAAATCGGCTCCGGTGCACAACACCTGCCCCAGGTGATAATCGCCGTGACAGCGGATGCGAGGGATCGACGACTCGAGGGCTTTGAACGCATGGAAAGTTCGTTCAAGCGCCGGTTTGAGTTCGAACAGACGCCGTGCCATTGCCTGTCCGACTGGCGAGAGCGTCCCGATGCGTTCCTCGAGGAGCCGCAACGTTTCGGCTGTCCTCCGCACCATGTAGTCATATCGAGCCTGTCGGTATTCCTTCGTGAAAGGCTCCGGGGCAAAGGCAGGATCATCGACCACCTGGCTGAGTGCCATGTGGAGTTCGGCCGTCTGTCGGCCCAATCGTTCAGCCGACTCCAGGTACGGCCCAATCAATTGACGCGCCACGGGAGAATATTCCTGCCGCGCCAGTTCCAGGGGCGGACATCCGGTCTGGGGAGGCGGTTCGTCCCGAAGGTGTTCTCCTATGATTCGAACCACAAATTGATTCACCGCCTCAAGGCTATACCGCCATGCGTCGCCGTCGTTGGAAACGAATTGTTGCAGAAGCGCCAGCGTGACCGGCTCGCCGGTGCCGCGGTGGTACTCGAGTGCCCCGGCAATCGGTGGAGTGTACGGGAACTGCATACGGGTCAGCACGCGCCCAATTTCGAGATCCGGATTGATCCCTCGTTCTAGACGCCGGTACAGCTTCAGGATGACATGGTTGTCATAGGCCACCGATGTATTGCTCTGCTCCGCCTTCATCACAGCTGGTTCCGGTAAGGTTCCGGCTGATATGAGATCTGCAAAGGCATTCGTGGATGAGGCGTTGAGAGAACCAGCGGTCCCCTTGAACTGCGATTCCTGACTGATCGCCTGCAGAAGGGCAAGTGCGGCGTCGCGATTCCAGAGGGCATCGTACAACAGCCCGGTCTCTTCCCGGTCGTTTCTCTGAACCGCAACCGGCGCAATGACGGCCTGCGGAAAATCCTGCTGGATACGTTCTGCCTCTACCCCGAACGCCGCCGTTACTGGTAGCGTGTAGGTTTCCACACCGCCATCTCCGTACTCGACCTGAATCAACAGGAGCATCGTCGTCGTCGAGCCGGACGGAATTGCGATAGATTCGACCATCCGGGTCGCCTCGATTCGACGGCCTTTTCCCCCGAACCAGCGCCGTGTCCGAAGGACACTCGGCAACATCCTAATCAGGCACTCCACGGTTTCTCTCTCGAAGAGATGCAACCAGTCTTGGCTGGCGGTCAGCATGCCTCTGCGCTCCTTTGAATCGGTCGAGCCACTAGAGGAAATAGTCGAAGTCGCGTTCCGTATGAATTCGCCGCCGTATACGGAAAATATGCGCCGGGGCCGAATGAGGGTCGACCTCAATGTAGTTCCTGGGCCCCTGCCACAAGTAATGCGCGTTCGTCAGCAGATCGTGCATTTGGAAAGGATGCTCCGCATCGAGCCCCAAATTTCCGAGATCCAATTCCAGCCACCCCGAATGAACGTGGTGGGGACTCAGGTTGACGACGACTAGAATAATGTTGGACCCGTCTGACGTGCGCTTGCTATAAGAAACTAAGCTTTCGTTCGCGATCTCGTGAAAACAGAGACTCCAGTCGCTCTGAAGCGCGGGATTCTCGCGCC
>DATGEA010000264.1:0-13937 GCA_035310605.1 Nitrospira sp.
TGCCACCAGAGTTCGAAGAACAGGAGGCGATTGTGCAAGGCGGTCAGTCGCTCTTCCACGTGCGTTTTAAAGGAGCGCGCCTTGGAATCTTTGGTGTTTTCTGAAAACCAGAGGTAGGCATAGGCGCCGAGCCGGGAGGAGCCTTGAGCGATCGACTCGCTGAGCCTAATGATTGACAGGAAGTCGGGGCTCGACATGGAGGGTGTCAACCGGGGGCGGGCTGCTTCGATCTGAGCCACTTGTGCGTCGAGGTTTGAGAGGTGTTGTTCAAGTTGCGGGACGGGGTCCTTGACCAGGTGGGTCAGGTCCCATCGGTCAGGGGGTGAGATCTTGGGGCTCCTGCCTCGAATCGTCTTTGTTCCTGCCATGCGCGTCTCCTTCTTGTCTCTTTGATGAGTCACGCTTGATCTTACCATCCCGCTCGGGCCCGCGAGGAGGAAAATGTCTTGGTAAGAACGCATGCGAAGCTGCGTTGACAGCCATCCGGCGGGATGTGAAAATCCTAGGCAATGGAGTTTCGATGACCGATCAGGAAATCAATCGCGCCGTCCAATATGTGACGGCGAGCACCTCCTACGGGCGGGAGACCGTGGCCGATATTCTGCAGACCGGGCTCCGCGAGCTGGCTGAACTCGCCATTCAATCCACGCGGCAATTCGAGCGCGAGGCGCTGCTGGAGTACGTCTCGCAATGGACGATCAAACGAACGGGACAACCTGAACCATTAGTCCGTGAAGTCTTGGGTTGTGCGGGCCGTTGGCTGGACGAAGTCTACGAAGAAGTTGGCAAGCGCCAGCCGGCATCGTCTGGTTTCTCATCGAAAGACGACGAAGACCCTGAGCCGGTGTGACCGATGGCACGCTTTCGCCCACGCAAGACCTTCAGGCTGGCCACGCATCTACGGGAGGGGCATCGTGAGCCGGTGCCTTCCTGGAAGCGAGAGGAGCTGGGTCTCTCGCCCGACCTCGAAGAGAGTTGGTCGACCCTACACCGCCATTGCGCCGATCAATCGAGCCATTTGCGTCTCGCCCGCCTCGTCCATCGGCTGACCCATTACGATTACGGTGTCCGGGAGTCGGCGCTGGCCGAGTTGGAATTGGCCACGCAGATGATCCGTGCGGGAGCGCGGGTCACGTTCTTGCCGGAGTCGCAGGCCAGGACGGCCGATCTCGAATGCCGGCTCGGCCGCGAACGCTTTTTTGTCGAAGTCACGGCGATGGTAGGATCGGCTGAACGACAACGGCTGCCCCTGCGAGGGCTGATTCACGATGAGGGGACAGCCGACGAAGAGGATCGGGGAGTCATCCTGATCCATCGGATTCTCGCGCGCATTCAGCAGAAGGCCAAGCAGCTCGCCGACTACTGCGAGCCCGTCGTCCTCAGTATCTCCATCCCGCGGGCCGACTTGCAGGGCGAGAAGACCTCCCGGCATGAAGAAATCAGGTTGGATCTCAAGGCATTGGCCGGGTCGGTTACCGTGCTCTTGACGAAGGTCCGCCACCTGAGCGCGGTGATGATCGCTCTCTGGGACGTGGAACCGTTGCCGTCGAAGGCGGCGACGAGATTGGCGAACGTTGAACTGGTCGAACGCCCTCAGCGGCGACGAGGCTATCCACGGGTCCGGATGTTGATCCGGAATCCCGGCACGACCGCTCCGCTCAGCGAACGACAGAAGGACGCCTTTGGCCAGGTGCTTTGAGGCGAAATAAGGGCAGGCATGAGTGTTTGAGCGTTAAGTCGGAAGCGTTCCCCCGAGCATTTCCAGGTTCTTGGTCACCATGGCATCGCCGTTCTTGGTGGAAACGTCGATGCCGCTGGCGCACACCGTGCGGCATTCATCGAGCCGACCGAGTTTGTGAAGGGATTGTGCCAGCGCATAGTAGGCCGCTGAATAGGTGGGCTTGACGGTGATGCATTGCCGCAGGGCCTTGGCGGCCTCCTCGAAATTCTCGTCTTCCATGTAGGATTTCCCCAGGCCGAACCAGGCCACGTCATCGGTCGGATCCATCGCCAGGACTCGTTTGAGCGGTTCGATTCTCGGGTTTGCCATCAGCCCTCCAGTCAAGTCAGTGTGACCGTAGCATGCGTTTCCGCTGATTGTCTATGCTCTTTTCCGCGTGATACTCTGACTGCGTCGTTCGTTACCTCTGAGCGTATCTTGTTTCTGGTTTGGCTGCGAACGGCGTTTCACGCTTCACGGATTCTGAAATGGGGAAAACCGGTCTCGTCTACCATCCGGCTTATCTCGATCACGATATGGGGCCCGGGCATCCGGAGTCTCCCGATCGGCTGCGTGCGATTATGCACCAGTTGGAACAAGGTGGAATTGCGGCTCGGCTCACCAGGATCGACCCGCGAAGGGCTGAGGACGAGTGGATCACGCAGATTCACACGCCGGCCTATGTAGCAGCACTGAAGCGATACGCGCCGGCCAGGGGACGAGTTTCACTGGATCCAGATACTTCGATGTCCCCCGGGTCTTTGGCGGCCGCGTATCTGGCCGCGGGAGGGGCGCTTGCTGCGGTCGACGCGATTATGGCCGAGCAGGTCGACCAGGTGTTCTGTGCCGTGCGTCCGCCGGGGCATCATGCCGAGGCGGGCCGGGCGATGGGTTTTTGCCTGTTCAACAATGTCGCGATCGCCGCACGGTACGCGCAGAGGAAGCATGGGCTCAAACGAGTCCTGATCGTCGATTGGGACGTACACCATGGCAACGGTACGCAACATAGTTTCGAGGCCGATCCGTCCGTTTTGTATTTCAGCACGCACCAATATCCTCACTATCCGGGGACCGGTCTGGCGACAGAGCGAGGCAGGGGAGCAGGCGAAGGGTTTACGATTAATGTGCCGATGGAGGCCGGCGAGGGCGACGATGAGTACCGCGCCATCTATCTCAAATCGCTGGTGCCGGCGGCCGACGATTTCAAGCCGGAGTTTGTGATCATCTCAGCCGGGTTTGACGCCCACAAAGACGATCCCTTGGCGAGTATGGGATTAACGGAAGCAGGCTATGCTGATTTGACCGGGATCGTCGCCGGCATCGCGAAGCGACACGCGGGCGGTCGCATTCTTTCGTCGCTCGAAGGCGGATACAATCTCACGGCCTTGGCGGCTTCCGTTGAGTCCCACGTCAAGGCGCTGCTGAAGGCATGAAGCGCTGGAAGAAAATCTCCCTCGGCGTTGCGGTGCTGCTGGGGGCGGTGTATCTGTACTACACCGAGATCAAGCCGGTCGTGATTTTCGGGCTGCGCTCGGACTATGCCCGCGCCATCCCTTTCCAGAAGATCCCGGAGGGACTCACGAGCCTCAAAGCCGAATCCTGCGGGCAATGCCACCGCGAGATCTACGAAGAATGGAAGACGAGCATTCACGCCCATGCCTATGAGGATCCGTTCTTTCAGGCCTACTGGAAGAAAGATAAGAACATCTGGGTCTGTTTGAATTGTCACACGCCGCTGGAAAATCAACAGCCGACGCTGGTGAAGGAGATCCCTCGCGGACGGGTCGAAAAGGCCGTGCAGGAGCCGAACCCGCAGTATGATCCTGAGTATCAGAAGGAGTCGGTGACCTGTGCGGCCTGTCACGTACGCGACGGAATCGTATACGGTCCTTTTGAAGATTCTGCCGCTCCCCATCCGACGAAATTCGATCCGAATTTTCGCACGGCTCAGCCCTGTTACCGCTGCCACAATGTCGTGTCCGGCCCGGCTCAGTTCTATAATGTGGGGCCCTGCGGTACCTATGCGGAGTATGAAGGCAAGTTTTTCATGCAGGAACGGGGTTTCATTTGCCAAAGCTGCCACATGCCTGAGATCGACCGGCCTGTGGCGATCGATGGCCCGATCCGGCGAGGGCGTCGGCATCTCTGGCGGGGAGGACACGACCCAGACATGGTTAAACGGGCGGTCGCGGTGCAGGTCAAAGCCGATACGGCTTCACCGAAACCTGGCGATCGGGTGGGATTTACGATGACGTTGATCAATGCGGGCGCCGGGCACAAGATTCCGACCGGAGATCCGGACCGGTACTTTACCGTTGAGTTCACCGTGGAAGACCGCGAGGGACATGTGCTCGAGCGGCAGGCCTCTACGATGGGCCGTTGGATCATGTGGCAGCCGGCCATCGTGGAGTTGTATGATAACCGCCTCTTGCCGTTGGCGAGTCGGGAGTATCAGTTTGCATATACGTTGCCCGTTAAGGCCGAGGGCTTGAAAGTGAAGACGCGCGTGCAGTACCACATTCTGACCGATAAGCAGCACGAGATGCTGCAAAGAAAGTACGGGCTGACGAGCGACGATCCGTACCGGTTTGTGGTGTACGAGCGGGATTTCCCCTTGTCCGGGGATCTCAAGACTGCATTGTTAACGGAAGGTGGCCCTCAGCTGTCAGCCATGGGCCGTTCCGACGAAGGAGCAAGCTGCAAACTGCGAACTGAAGGCTGATCGCTATCAGAGATGTTCAAAGGAGTATCATGACACACGCGTTACTCATCGATACCGAAACCCTGCAGAGTCGGCTGGGCCAACCCGGCCTCGTCATCATCGACGTGCGCGGCAATGCGGCCTACGAATTCGGCGGGCATATTCCCGGCGCGGTCAATACGACCTGGCACGACTACAGTGACCCCAAGGCCGTCGCGAAGGGGCTGATCGATCCCGATATGAAACGGATGGAACAGAGAATGCGCGCCCTCGGAATCAGCAATGACAGCCAGGTCGTGATCTATTCCAATCCGTTCGACAACTGGGGCGATGAAGGCAGGATGTTCTGGATGCTGGAATATCTCGGCCACACGAATCTCCGCATCCTTGACGGAGGGTGGGTGAAGTGGGTGGAGGAGCGACGGCCGTTCGAGCACGGGCGTGTCACGCCGAAGCCTGGCGCCTTCACCGTGAAGGTGGCGGCTAATACGGTAATCGCCAAGGATGAACTGAAGGCTCTGGTGAAGCAATCCCATCCCGATACGCTGATCGTCGACGCCAGAAGCCTGGAAGAGTATTTGGGGAAAGAAGTCTCCGGGATTCCCCGCGCAGGGCATATCCCGTCAGCCATTCATCTTGCCTGGAACGGGTTTTTGAACAAGAACGCGACGGTGAAAGATCTCGCGGCGATCAAAGCCGGACTCGATGAGAAGGGATTGCAGCCGGACAAAGAAGTCATTTGCTACTGCACCGGTGGAGTACGGTCAGCGTGGCTCTACTTTATCCTGAAACTGGTCGGCTACCAGAAGGTGCGCAACTATCCGGGATCGTGGTGGGAATGGAGTCGGGACTTTGCCTGTCCCGTCGAGAAAGATTTTCAGGGGCTCCAAAAGGTGCTGGGTGTCGAGGCGCCGGCGCGGCCTTCTTGACAGTCAAAATATGGCTGTGTAAGGTGAATGTGCTAGTCGTCCTTCATACGCTCTCGCGCATTGTACGCGACTTAACCACAGAGGAGGTACCCATGACGATGAGAATTCAACGAGCAGTGCTCGCGGTTGCGGCGGTTGCACTGCTTGGTCTGCCGCTGGTCGCCCAGGCCGACAACAAACATGTGAGTGAAGCCATCGAGCACGCGAAAGAGGCGGTGGCACATGGTAAGCAAGGTCATGCCGACGCCTTGGTGAAGCATGCGGAAGGGGCGCTGAAGCATGCCGAAGCGGCAGGTGTGAAGAATCCTCATCTGGACGAAGGGATCAAGCAATTGAAGGAAGCCATTGAACATGGCAAAGCCGGCCATGCCGATGTGGCGACCCAACATGCTGAAGGTGCGGTCACGCATCTGTCCGAAGTGAAGTAACGCAGGAAGCAAGCAACTGATCGCTGTCAACTGACGGCGACGTGCGTAAGAACGGGCAGGGATACCATCCCTGCCCGTTCTTGTCTGAACGGAGTACCTCGTGCGTGTCGGCTACTACCAGTACGATCCAGAATTCGGGAAGGTTGCCGAGAACCTGGATCGGGTATCGGCCAAGTTCGATGAGGTTGAAGCGGACCTCATAGTGCTGCCGGAACTCTGCGCCTCCGGCTATCAATTCATCTCACAAGAGGAAGCGCGTGGACTGGCGGAGCCGGTTCCTGACGGTCCGACAACGAAGCGGCTGCTTGACATCGCTAAACGAAAGCACATGGTCATCGTCGCCGGGCTGCCGGAACGGGCCGGGAGGGTCTGCTACAATTCCGCGGTCGCCGTCGGCCCGCAAGGGTTCATCGGCTGCTATCGAAAAACGCATCTATTCTTTGAAGAAACGCTGTTCTTTGAGCCCGGAGACACAGGTTTTCATGTCTGGGAGATTGGCCCGGCCAAGATCGGCGTGATGATCTGTTTCGATTGGTACTATCCCGAAGCCGCGCGCACGTTGGCGCTTAAGGGAGCTGATATCATCTGCCACCCGTCCAATCTGGTGCTGCCAAACTGCCCCGACTCGATGCCGGTACGTTGTCTGGAAAACCGGATTTTTGCCGTGACCTGCAACCGGACCGGCAGCGAAGCACGAGGTGGCAAAGACCAGTTGAACTTTATCGGGAACAGCGAAGTGGTGACGCCACGAGGGGCGATCCTCCATCGAGCGCCGCGTGACCAGGAGGAACTGTGCATCGTCGAACTAGACCCGGCCGAAGCGCGTAACAAGTCCATCACGCGATACAATGATCTGCTTCGCGATCGCCGAGAATCCTTGTACAAGTAAGCCTCTCCTGCCGATCAACGTTCGCAGACGTCTTGCGCATGGCGAGCAGGCGCGATAGGATATTTTATATGAAGGCACCACTGAAAGCGCCCCTTGGCAAAGGCATTTTCCTCGTCGCAACACCCGGCTTGCGGGATCCCAATTTCCGTCAAACGGTCGTCCTGCTCTGCGAACATGGATCCGAAGGCGCACTGGGTGTGGTCGTAAATCGTCCGACGGCCATGTCAGTCTCGGAAGCCTTACCGCATGTGCCGGTATTGGAAGGGCAGCGCCATGTGCTGTTCTCAGGCGGGCCCGTGCAGCCGAACCAGGTGATGTTGCTCTATCGGCTGGAGCGGTTACCGGACAATTCTCACCACGTCTTCGACGGCGTCTGTTTAGGCGGAGACATGGACTTGGTGGATAAGATTCTCACCGCGAATCAAGGGCGGGAGGCGTTTCGCGCCTATATCGGGTATTCAGGCTGGGGGCCGGGGCAACTGGAGTCGGAGATGAAGAGCGGCTCATGGATCACCATCCCTGCCGATCCCGCCGTCGTGTTTGAAAAAGATCCAGCCCGCGTGTGGTCCGAGATCGTGAGCAATCTGGGCGAGGAGTATCGTTTGTATGCCGACATGCCACTCGATCCGTCGTTGAATTAGCCCTTCGCAGCCTGCACCTCCCTCCATTGCAGCCTTCTCGCCGGGAATGATACGCTGGGCCAATGCCGCAGCCATCGACCGGCTCGCCCTCTCGACGCTCATGTTTCGGAACCCTGATTCTCGCGTTGTGTTTGACTGGTATCTCCTCGGGTTGTGGTGTGGCCTATACGATTGTGAAATCGGAATCCAGGCTGGATACGCTCGCGGTGCCGATGACCAAGTCGCAGGTGATCGACGAAATCGGCCGGCCGGATCGGGTTCTACGCGACGATGGCCGTTTGCTCGTCTGGGAGTATTCTCTCACGGCGCGAAAGCAGTGGCTCTACGAACTGGGGCTTTGCCCAATTTCCATCTGGATCGGCGGCTGCATCATCTATCCCTTCACGAATATCGCTTCCGAACATCAGCGTGAATATCCCTACCATGTTGTTCTCGTGAACGATGAGCTCTGCGCCTGGGGCACGCCCGCTGCAATCCTTCAACGGCGGCGCGTTTGCGCCGCTACCGGAGTGTCGAACGGCCTATCCGGAGGGGGAACGGGGAGACCGGAACCTATCGTATCGGGCAACGGGCCGGTCGATCGGGACAGCATCGATCGTTATCGCACGATGGCGGTGATGTTGTTTGAAGATGCGGCCGACTCGCCCGGATCGGGCTCGCGCGTGGCGGGCATCGTTACGACGCTGCTGCTTGATCTTGACGTGCATATGGTGGAGCGCGCGAAGCTGGATGAGGTGCTGAAAGAGCAGGTCATTCAACTCACCCATGCCGACGATGCCAACGTGCTCAAAGTCGGAAAGTTGGTCGGGGCGCAAGCGATCATCGTCGGCGAAGTACAACAATGGGAACGTCACGCGCAGGAGCGGATGCACAGCGTCTCGCTGGCCCTGCGCATGATCGACGTGGAAACCGGCCTGTTGTTGTTCAGCGGAGAAGGGCACCTCACGGATTCCACGACCGACGATCCGGAAAGTTCCGCGCGCCTCATCGCCCACCGCGTGCTTGCACGATTTGGATCCCAGACGGGATTGCTCGGATCGGGACGGATCGGGGTAAACTGGGAGCTGTTGGATGAAAAGGGCGCGCGCTTTTACATGGTGCGGGAACTCCGCAGCGGCCTGCCGGCTGAGAAGGCCGGACTGAAAGTCGGCGATCGAATCGTGGCGTGCAACGGGGCGTCCCTCTCAGCCGTGAGGACCGAGCGTGACGCGAAACGACTCTGCCGAGTCGAGGCAGGAGAGACGCTTGAACTCGAGATCCGACGGGCGGACAGCCCGATAAGCGTGGTGGTGACCGCAGACAAGCGACCAGGGTTGTAGCAGGAGGAAATTTGCACAGGTGCAGGAGAATCGTATGGATCATTCAGAAGGATCAAAGGCGGACACCGATGCGTTATTGAAGAAGCTGCACGAGAGGCCGCATATGCCGCTGGCCGACTGCCTCCGTGCGCCGGCGCATGTTCACTACAAGGCCTTTCGCATGTCGGATCCGCCGGAGCAACGGAAAGCCAGCCGGGAGGAGTTCCAATCATGCTTGGCGGCGTTTGCCATCACGCCGGGCAACCAGGTGCTGCGCGAAACGTTCGGCTACGGGCTCAAAGAAGCAGGCAGCGGCGAACGACTGGTCGTCGTCTGGCAGGCCCATACCGAGTACTACAATTACCAAGTCTGGCACTTGCCCTCCCCCGAAAACGCAGAGGTCCCGTTCGGGCCTTTGACCTTTCCGAACTACAAGTTTCCCGTCTCGCCGCTGGGAACGGAGGTGTGTTGCCTGGACATTCTTCTTTCGGCAGACCCCTTACCCACGCGTGAACGGATGCGGGCCTTGCTTCCCGGTCCGGTGCTCTATGGCAGCCGGATTTTCGATGGGCAGGCCAGCCTCGTCACGAGCTTTACCCCGGATGAGCAGGGGCGGGAGCGGTATTGGGTCAGTCTTGGGTCGCCGCAAGCTCAGGCTTCGCGTCCCAAAGATATTGTCGATGCCGTCGTGCGGATCGAGACGTACTACCATCTGCTGCTCATGCAGAAGCCTCTGTTCTCTGTTGCCATCGACCAGGTCTATAAGTTCGAGCAGGTGCATTTGAAACAGCGCGAGATCATTACCGGTCATATTGCCCATGCAAACTCAGAGACGTTACAGCGGTGGCTCAACAGCCTCACGCAAGACCTGCTCAAGACAAACCGCATAGCCGGGAAGCTGCACTTTGAATTATCCGCCTCGTTACCCTATGACAAGATCGTCCATGCCACGTTGGGATCGCTGGCAGAAATGGCACTGGAGTCCTATCGTCCCCTGTCCGATTATGTGCTGAGTGGCATCACGGGTGTGGCGGATGGCTACCAGCAATTACTGAAGCGAATCGATACGTTACGAGGAGGATTTGAAGGGATAATTTCGATTATTCGCGCCCGCGTGGATCTGATTTTAGAAGCCCAGAACCTTGCACTCTTACAGAGTGTGGATAAGACAACGAAGAGCCAGGTCCTCCTGCAGCATACTGTTGAAGGGCTGTCGGTCATCGTGATCGCCTACTATGTGGCAGGGCTTGGAGGGTATATCTTCAAGGGGCTCCAGGAAATGGGATGGCTCCAGAATGCCAACATCGTGATGGCGATGTTTGTTCCCATCGCCATCGGCCTGGCATTTGTCATCACGACGTTCAGTAAGAAGTATCTGCTCAAGAAGCTGGTGGGCGGACATCAGGCGGAAGAAGCGGACAAGCAGCAGACGCAGATAGGAACCACTGATCGGGTGGTTGATCGGAATGTTCTCTAAGCTGGAAAACCAAAAGGAGTAAAGTCTATGGCCTGCTCTCACGTGTGCTGGGTCAGTGTTTCTGCTAGGAACCGTCCGGTATGAGATCCCGCAATCTTTGCCACCTGTTCCGGTCGCCCTTCTGCCACGATCTGCCCTCCTGCTGTGCCGCCTTCCGGTCCTAAATCGATCACCCAGTCGGCGGATTTGATCACATCCAGATTGTGTTCCACCACGACGAGCGTGTTCCCGGCGTTCACGAGTTTGTGTAGAACGGCGAGCAGTTTCTTCACGTCGTCCATGTGCAAGCCGGTGGTCGGTTCGTCCATGATATAGAGCATGCCCGGCGACTGGGTCCGGCCGGGCCGGTGCCTGTTTCCTGCAGTTGTCAGTTCCGCGGCAATTTTCAACCGCTGCGCTTCGCCGCCCGAGAGCGTAGTCGCAGATTGGCCAAGACGCAGATAGCCGAGGCCGATGGATGAAAGTAGATACAGCCTTTCTTGAAGTTTCGGCGTGCCGGTAAAGAAAGCCAAGGCCTCATCGACCGTCATGGCGAGTACGTCTGAAATCGTCTTGTCGCGATAACGAATGTTGAGTATCTCTGGTTTGAACCGTTTACCCTCGCAGATTTCGCAGGGCGCGTAGATATCCTCGAAGAAGTACATCTCCAGCTTTTCCACACCGCTGCCCTCACAGCGTTCGCATCGGCCGCCCGGTGCATTGAATGAGAAGTAGCCCGGGGTGAATCCCTGGTGGAGTGCATCGTGTTCCGACGCGAACAGGGAGCGGATCTCGTCGAAGCATTTGAGGTAGGTGACGGGGTTGGATCGAGGGGTCCGCCCGATCGGTTGCTGGTCGATTAACCGCACGCCTTGAAGATGTTCAATGCCCTTGATGGCTTTGAATCGTCCCATCGGGAGCGACTCGATGCGGAACGCGCGGGCCAATGCCCGATACAACGTGTCTTCGACCAAGGTGCTCTTGCCCGATCCCGATACGCCGGTCACGCAGATCAACATGCCGAGCGGCAGGCGAACGACGAGGTCTTTTAAATTGTGCTCGCATGCTCCGGCGATCACGAGCACTTTGCCATTGCCCGAGCGGCGTGACTTCGGAAGGGGAATCTGTTCCTCGCCTCGCAGATAACGGGCGGTCAGCGCGCGCTGGTCCGGCAGGAATGCGTCGGCCGGCGCTGCGCAGACGATCTCGCCGCCTTTTTCGCCGGACTGCGGCCCGAGTTCCACAATGTAATCAGCCGACTCGATCATCCGACGATCGTGTTCGACGACGACGACCGTGTTCCCGACTGACGCCAGGTCTTTGAGAATTCCGGCGAGCAGATCCGTGTCGCGGGCGTGGAGTCCGATGGTCGGTTCATCGAGGACATAGAGCGTGCCCACGAGCCTGGCGCCGAGTTGATTGGACAGGGACACGCGCTGGGCTTCGCCGCCGGAGAGGGTTTTTGTCTGGCGGGCCAGCGTGAGATAGCCGAGACCAACCCGGAGAAGAAAGCCGAGTTTGGCCCTGAGCTGTCGGAGAATGTCGGCGGCGATCTCCTGTTCGAATGGTCGTACAGCCAGCGAATCCAACCAGGCAACGACGGCTTCGATCGTGAGTTCTGTGATCTCGACAATGTCTCTGCCCGCGATCTTCACGAATCGGGCATCGGGTTTCAGGCGGCTTCCATGGCAGCCAGGGCAATCGAACGGCGTGCGATAGCGACTGAGCAGGACGCGTACGTGAAGTTTATAGCGCTTGCCTTCCATGTAGGCGAAGAAGTCGTTGATGCCTTCGAATGACTTGTCCCCCTGCCAGAGTAATTCCTGAGTCTGCTTCGGCAAGTCTTTGAAAGGAAGCGTGATGTCGACGCCGTGTTTCTTCATGGCGAGGAGCAACTGTTTCTGCCACCAATCAGTACCCGGTTTACTCCAGGGCTCAATGGCGCCTTGGGCGAGCGACTTGTTGTGATCGGGAATAACCAGGTCGGGGTCGTACCTCAGCACATTACCGAAGCCTTTGCATTCCGGGCAGGCACCGAGAGGATGGTTGAACGAGAAGAGGATGGGCCTAAGGGACTCAAACACCCTGCCACATCGCTGACAGAGAAAGCTGGTGCTGTACGATTGTACACCTCGGCCGATCACGTCCACGCTGCAGCGCCCTTCCCCCTCGTGGAAGGCGGTCTCGATGGCTTCGACCAGGCGTGACCGGTTGTCTTTTCTGATGACGAGCCGGTCGAGCACAACGTGAATCGATCGCAGTTTGTGGAGTGAAGGATGGGTGGATTCGTGAAGGTCCAGAATCTCGTCGCCCGCCTTCACTCTGGTGAACCCTCGGGTGAGCAGCGAATGGATCAGGGTCTGTTCCAGTTTTGCAGATGGGGCCGTCATGGGAAACAGCACCATCGCCCGCGCTTCAGGAAATCGTGTAAGGAGATCGTCTACAACGGTATCCGGATGAAACGAGCGGGCTTCCTGATGACAGTCCGGACAGACAGGCTTGCCGATTTTGGCGAAGAGCAGGCGAAGAAGATCCGCAATTTCCGTCGTCGTGCCGACGGTCGAGCGAGCCGTCCGCACCTGATTCTTCTGCTCGATGGCGATGGCCGGGCGAACGTTTCGGATCCGATCGACGTCCGGTCGCGCGACCTTCTCGAGGAACATCCGGGCATAGGTCGAGAGCGATTCCACATAGCGCCATTGACCTTCCGCAAAGAGGGTGTCAAACGCCAGCGAGGATTTTCCCGACCCTGAGAGGCCGGTGATGGCCGTGACTTTATTATGGGGGATACGCAGCGAGACATTTTTAAGATTATTCTGGCGCGCGCCTTCGACGATCAGGTCGCCGGAGTCCGGTTCCGTTGCGTTTGGGCTGGGCACGTCGAGGTTCCTCATGGCGCAAGACCGGTCATCCTAGCAAGCGGAGGCAGGCGCTTCAACGAGGGGATGCGAATGAATGACTTGTGGGCGGCTTGACCGGTGAGAATCGCGGTTTAGCTTGGGTATTCTTTCGGGCGATGAGAGGATGAAGGCGTTCCGCACCCGTAATCGGATTCGACAAATCCGACGACTCATGCCAGGATGGAAGCCTCGAACAGATCCGTAGAAAAAGGAACGACCCTCTTATGACGCAGTCATCCGTGCCGGCCGATTATCTGGGAATGGGGCGCCAGCTCGCCGGGCTGCTGGGATCGAGCCTTGAAGGACCCTCAGGCGATGCCTTGAAGGAATTGGCCCGGGCCTATGATCCGTCTGCGAACGAAGCGCGGATCAGTGCGGAAGTGTTTCTCTTTCACAAGTATCTCATCGTCCAGACCTGCGTGGGCATGTTCCCTGAGGCTCAAGTCGAGCGGGTGATCGGGGGGCTGTTCGCGGCGCTGAATGAGCGAGCTGCAGGGCTCGAGTTCAGTCACGAACGGCAGGCTGCGATGGAACAGATGTGGCAAATGCGTGCCAAGCAGTTCGACCGGCCTTTTACTCAGGATCGCGAACACTTTCTGGATGAAGGAAGCGACGGGGTCTACTGGAAGCAGTCCATTAGGCAATTCTGCCAGAATGTGCGGGAGATTGAGAACCCACCTGACATCTGGGCCGGCGGCAAAGGTCCATCCCACAAGGCCAGCATCACCGTCACGGAAACGATCGACCAGCTTGTCTCAGCCATGAGCGAGATGAGCCAGCGCCACTTCGGCACTGCCGCCTAACCCTTTTTCAGAAACCGGAATCGAGCATTCCCGGCCACCCAGCCAGGATTTTGGATAGAGGGATGTCCCTGCTTGGTCATTCGTTTTCTGCCTGTTAGCTGTAAGATAAAGGAGATATTCCATAAGCTGGGGCTTGCTCAGGAGCCGGATAATGAGCGGACAGGTAATCGCT
>DATGEA010000265.1:0-8760 GCA_035310605.1 Nitrospira sp.
CGACGAATCCCTGGTTCTACCACAAAGCCGTCCGCATCATCCGCAACAACGGCGAGGTGGAATCCTGCGGCGATGCGGTGGGGTTTCAACTCAAGGCCACGCAGCAGTATCTCCAAAGCGGACCGAAGGAATGGATTGCCCCATCGGGTGGGCGAGTCTTTCACTACGGCTGGGTGAAGGACCCGAAAACGATGCTGGACAAGAAACGGGAGCAAGTGAGCGTCTATCACGGAGGCCACATTCCTGCCGCAGAGGCCAAGCAACTCGCCCACGACACTTTTCAGTTCGAGGATTATGCGCTGCTCAAAGAGTTTTCCGGCCGCCACCCTTCCGTAATGCAGGTCCGAGTGGGATCTGCCCGCCGGTGGGGGGCGAGACGAAACCGCTGGCTCAACTGGCTGTTTTATCGGGAAATCGCGCGCCGCGGATTCCGCGGGTAGGCCTGTTCTTCGATTAAAGGAGGATCAGTGCTCAGCGTCATCGTGGCGGTCCACAATCAGTTGGGTCACAACCAGCTCTTTCTAGAGGGGATCCGGTGCTATACAGCCGGGCCGTACGAAGTCATCGTCATCGACAATCATTCGACCGACGGGTCTGCCAAATTTTTCGAGTCGCAGGGGTGTCGTGTTCTCCGCAACGAACGGAATCTCTGCTATCCCGAATCGATGAATCTCGGCTCCCGCGTCGCGCAGGGCGAGTGGCTCTGCCACATCAATAACGATCTTTACGTGGCGCCGAATTGGAACGGCTTCTTGATCGAGGCCATGGAGCGGCATCGATTGGATGCCGCCTCCCCGCTGGGATTGGAAATGATGCCGACGCCTGCCTTGACTGATTGGGTGCAGGGACGGTGGGCCGCCATCGGTCAGGGACGCCTTTCCAGCGGCAAAGGCCTGGATGAGCTACGGACGATGATCCGCGCAATGTATGGCGACTGGGAACAGTATTGCGGCGAATTGCACCGGGCCTTTTCCCGAACCCTGCTCGAAGGCATCGTGGGGTCGTGCGTCATGATTCGGCGGGCGGCCTACGAGAAGATCGGCGGGCTGGACGAGCGAATTCAAGCGGCCGATTGGGATCTCTACTACACCTTGAAGAAGCGCGAGGAGGAAGTCGGGGATATGCGGCGTTGCATGGTGGTGGGCGCGAGCTTCGTGCATCACTTCATCCGGGCGACGGTCAGGGGCAAGCGGGAACCCTTCGCCTGCACCCACGAGCGTTGGTCGATCGATCAAAAGTGGGATAAAGCCGAGCAGACGAGGCTGTGGTGTAAGCCCGAGGATTTTTCCAATCCCTCGTCCATCGGCCATGCGCTGAACCGCCATGTGGTCAAGCCGGTCAGGAAACTGCTTCAGGAACTCGACCGCGCGACGGCGGGGCGGAGGCTCTGGACTCCTCCGCAACGAGTGGTCGAGCTCTATCGCAGGAAATTCCAGACGCTGGGCGGGGCGGAAGCATCGGCTCGTCCGTCTCTCTGACGGTCGGGAGCGTGACTATGCCGACGGTGAGTTGCCTGGTCATCACAAAAAATGAAGAAGCGAATATCCAGGACTGTCTCGCGTCCGTGGCCTGGGCGACCGAGTGCATCGTCGTGGATGCGGAAAGCACGGACAGCACCGCCGAACTCGTCCGGGCCGGCGGAGCGAAATTGTTTGTGCGACCCTGGCCTGGCTTCGGAGCTCAGAAAAACTTCGGGATGGAACAGGCATTGTCCGAGTGGATCCTTGTCGTGGATGCGGATGAGCGGGTACCAGAAGCGCTTCGGGCGGAAATCCAATCCTGTATCGAACGGTGGAAGCGGGGGGACCCGGTCGCCTATGAAATTCCTCGGAAAAATTATTTCTATGGAAAGTGGGTGCGCCATGCCGGCGTCTATCCCGATTATCAGATTCGCCTCTTCCGCAAAGGATGCGCCAAATACAACGACGTGCCCATCCATGAAAATCTGATCGTGCAGGGTACTGTCGGCAGGATGGTGAGCCCGTTTGAGCATCAGACTGAACGGAGGATTCAGGATCACTTTCGCAAGTTCGGTCTGTATACCACCTTGGCGGCGCAGGAGAAGGCGAAGACCGTTCGAGCCGTGCGCAGTTCCGACCTTCTCTTCCGTCCGCTGGTCGTCTTTCTCAAGACCTACCTCCTCAAGCAGGGCTTCCGGGACGGAGTGCCGGGTCTCATCGTCTGCGTGTTTGCCAGCATGTATACCTTCGTCAAGTACGCCAAGCTCTGGGATATGACAAGGCAGTCTATGGCCTCGCGGGATCTCCGGTAGTGGCGAGGCGGGTTCTCTACATTCATGGTATCGGCGAGATCGGTGGGGCTGAACGTGACTTGCTGGCGATGCTCGGCATGCTCGACCGGGCGGAGTGGGAGCCGCACGTCGCCTGTCCTTCGGAGGGACCGTTTCAGAGTGTCATCAGGCAGGCCGGCATTTCCGCCCATCCCCTCGCCCTCACTCCCTGGAGAAAATGGTATTCGCTATTTGTCCGCTGGCGGGGCGTGGCGAGGCTCAGGGCTCTGCTGACGCAACTGCAACCGGCACTGGTTCATGTCAACGACATTTGGTGGGTCCCACACACGATTGAGGCATTGGGTGAGGCTCCTGTTCGTCGGATCCCTCTCGTGGCTCATGTACGACAGGAGATTGAGCCTGACAAAGTGCGGCGGTACGGGCTTGACCGGGTCGATTCGGTGATCGCGATTTCACGCCAGGTGGAAGAAGCCTTGGCGGCCGGCGGGGTCGCTGCCGGTCGTCTGCAAACGATCTACAGCGGTCTCGATTATTCGCCGCCGCCCCGGGCTGATGATGTTCGTGAATCGATCTGCCGGACGCTCGGTCTTCCTGCCGACGCGGTCCTCCTGGGTACCGTCGCCAACGTATTTCCCCGCAAAGGATACGATATCATGATTCGGGCGCTGCCCGGGATTCTCGAAGCGGTCCCTACGGCGCACTATCTCATCGTGGGAACAGAGGAGACCGGCTATGCCGGGTCGCTGCTGACGCTGGCCCGTAAACTGCGGGTGCTGGATCACGTGCATATGGTCGGATTTCAGGATCCGGTGCGGCCGTATCTTGCTTCGCTCGACCTCTATGTGCATCCAGCCCTGTTGGAGGGGTTCGGGATCGCAGTAGTCGAAGCGATGGCGGCGGGGAAGGCGGTGGTGGCCACCAGAACCGGCGGACTCCCCGAAGTCGTCGAGCATGAACGAACGGGTCTGCTGGTTGCGCCCGGCGACCCAGATCAACTGAGCGCCGCCATCCTGTCTCTGCTGCGAGACGCCACGCGTCGGGAGCAGATGGGGAGCCGCGGAGCGGCACGGGTTCGTAAGCAATTCGACCTCAAGGCGTCCGTGGCCGCGATCGAGCAGCTGTATCGGACCGTGCTGGGGACGCCGAGGACAAGGTAATATGAGAATCGGGTTCGATGCGACCCCCATCGCCGAGGATCGGGGAGGAGTCGGCTGGCATGTCTATTATCTGCTCCGGAGCCTGCTCGCGCTGAAACAGGATCTGGAGATTGTGGCCTATCTCCGGCCCGGGACCACCCCGCCGGGTGAGATGCGCGCCTGGACCGGCGGCGAACGTCTTCGCTGGGTCGAATCCTCCAAATGGGCGATGCGATGGCGCGGGACAGCCGACCGGCTGGACCTCTATCATGGACCTAACTTCAGGGTACACACGACCGGGCGCTACGGTTCTGTAGTGACCATCCACGATCTCTGGCTGGAGAGGTTTCCACAGTACTCGCCGAAATTGCTGGGCCAGTGGCTCTCGTCGCAGAAGACGAAGCGCACGGCAAGGGACGCGCGAAAGGTCATCACGGTGTCGGAGTTTTCCGCCGGCGAGTTGACGGAACTCTACGGCATTCCCCGGCGGCAGATCGCGGTCATTCACAACGGCGTAGCCGAAGACTTTAGGCCCTACCGTGATGACGGGGCGATGGCCGCATTGAGACAGCGGATCGGATTGACCCAGGAGCGATATATTCTCTTCATCGGGGGAGCCGATCCGCGCAAGAACCACCGGGTATTTCTTGAAGCCGCGTCCCTGGTGCGCACGTCTCTCCAGGGGAAAACGTTGCTCCTCGTGGGATCAACGTCCCATCCGTTCGGTTCGTACGAAGCGACGGCGAAGTCATTCGGACTTGAAGGGCAGGTATTATGTCCCGGACGTTTGCCGATGGAAGATCTCCGACTGCTCTATTCCTATACCGACCTCTTCGTCTTTCCCTCTCTCTATGAAGGCTTCGGCATGCCGGTGCTGGAAGCGATGGCTTGCGGGGCACCGGTCATCACCTCCAGGACGACGGCGTTGGGCGAAGTGGCGGGGGATGCGGCGCTGCTGATTGATCCAACCGATGCACAGGAGCTGAGCAAGACGATGGAGGTGGTCCTTGAGAACGAATCGGTGCGTAGCAGCTTGACGGCGAAAGGATTCGAGCGCGTGAGGAAGTTCTCCTGGGAACAGGCGGCGCGGCAGACGCTGGCTGTTTATAAAGATGTGTGCGGCGCGTAATCGATCAAGGTTCGAGGTTTAAGGACTATGAGACTTCGAACAAGCTGCGGTTGAACGTTTCATGAACAACATTTTGGTCATCAAGCTCCGTTACGTCGGCGACGTCTTGTTAGCTACACCGACGCTTCAGGCGCTCAAGACCGCCTATCCGGCTGCTCGATTGACCATGTTGGTCAATCGAGGGACCGAAGAGGTGCTGCTGGGAAATCCCCATCTGGATCAGATCATGGTGCTCGACAAAGGCTCAGTTGCTGCACAATGGCGATTGGTGTCGCAGCTTCGTGCTCAGCACTTCGACCTGGTCATCGATTTGACGGATGGCGACCGATCCGCATTCTTGAGTTGGATCAGCGGGGCGCCCGTCCGCATCGGGTTCAACGACGAAGGGCGGCTGAGAGGACGGTGTTATACCGCCGTAGTACATGGTGAACCGGCGGGGCACCGGATTGAACGGGATCTGGCGGCGCTCAAGCCGTTGGGGATTGGTGCGGGCGATCGGACGCCCCGGTTATGGCTGGCAGCGGAAGATGAAGCGCGCGCCGGCGAGTTGCTCGATCGACTTGGCGTTCGTAAAGACCAGCAGATCGTGGTCATTCAACCAGGTGCACGCTATTGGTTCAAGGCCTGGCCAGCGGACCGGTATGCCGAACTTGCTGATCGACTGGCTATCGAGTATCACTGCCTGGTGGTGATCGGGGGGACCGTGCAGGAAGGCGACCTCGCGCGCCGCATCATCCAATCGGCGAAGAGCCGGCCACTGAACCTGGCAGGGCTGGCGACGCTGAAACAGTTTGCCGCCATCGTCAAGCGCGCGATGTTGTTTGTCGGAAACGACAGCGGCGCCATGCATATTGCAGCCGCGGTCGGCACGCCGGTCGTGGCACTGTTCGGTCCGTCGAATCCGCGAGAGTGGGGACCATGCGGGGGAGCGGTTGAAGTGATTTACAAAGAAGTAGATTGCCGGGCCTGCTTCCACCCGACCTGTCAGCGGGGCGAGCAGAATTGCATGAAGTTGATTACGCTCGATGAGGTCATGGCGGCTTCCGTTCGCCTAATGGGGCGACCAAGCACGACGATTTCCTGATCGGCGAGGAGGGGCGAGGGTGGCAGTACCCAGTACAAGTCATCTGTTAAAACCGGGGATGGAATCGGTTGCCTGCGATCTCTGCCGCTCGGATGAGTCCGAAGTGGTCATTTGTCAGCGTGACCTCCTTCTGGAAGTGACGAAGGACGAGTTTACTATCGTCAGATGCCGCCGGTGCGGCTTGATCTATCTCAATCCCCGTCCATCGAAGGAGCTGCTCGGTTCCTACTACCCCACGGTCTATTATCCGCCGGTACAGGCGAGGCCTCGGCCCCAGCTCCAACAGCGGGCCAAAAAGCTTTCCGCCAGGATGAAGCGATGGGTATTGGAAGACTATTATGGGTATCCCCCGACGTGTGCGCCTGGCTGGTGGCGTCTGGTGCGGCCTGTTCTGCTGTGGCCAGACAAGTCATTGCGGGAGTGGAAGGGGCGCCATCCCTTGCCTTGGAGAGGGGAGGGGAAAGTGTTGGATGTCGGCTGCGGTGCCGGCGGGAACTTGAAGAACTTGCAGGATCAAGGCTGGGATCCGCATGGCATTGAGATTAGCGAGGTTGCTGCCGCTCACGCGCGGGAACTCGTGGCGGGGAATATTCATACCGGAACGTTAGAATCTACACCGTTCTCTCCCAAGTCCTTTGATCTCGTGCTCATGAGCCATTCGCTGGAACATCTGCCCAGTCCGGTGGAAGCCTTACGCCGCGTCCATCGACTGCTGAAAGATGACGGGCTTCTGGTTATCAGCGTACCCAATGTCGACAGCCTCGAATTCAGACTGTTCGGCCGCTGGTGGTTCCATTTGGATCCCCCCAGGCATCTCTATCATTTTAATAAACGCAGCCTGTCAGGAGTTCTTGCCCAGGCGGGGTTTCGACTCCACGAATTTCGAACCGGAGTAAGCGCAATCTTTCTGATGGCAAGTCTCGATCGATTCTGGAAGCATCGGTTTCAGAAGGAGGTTCCGCTTCGCAAACTGATCGACCGCTTCGTCGCCAGACCGGTATCCTGGATTGCCGGTCATTTGGGTTACGGCACCGAGATGACCGTGTATGCCTTGAAGCAGCAAGCTGACGCCCCTGGTTCCTCCCGCCAGTAGAAGATTCATCCCGCCCGCGATGACCGGATTTCGCCAGTGGAGAGCAATGCTGTAAGGGTTCAAGTGGAGACAAATCTGCTTGACAGGTTTACTCGTTTTGTTCATATTGTGAACGTCAGGCCAATTTCCCCGCATAATTCATGGATTTACAAGGACAACGCGAACTCCAGCTTCTGAGTGAACTCGACCGGGATGGTGGAGCGACTCAGCGCATGCTTTCTACCAAACTCGGCGTGGCTCTCGGTTTGACCAATCTGTATCTCAAGCGACTTGCTCGCAAGGGATATATCAAAATCACCACGATCCCCCGCAACCGAATCCGTTATTTGCTGACGCCTCAAGGATTAGCGGAGAAATCACGGCTGACCTATCAGTACATGCAGTATTCGCTCTCGTATTACCGTGACATGCGCGGAAGGCTGAAGGAAATGCTGTCGGCGTTTGACGGGACAAACGGCCAGCGAGTCGCGATCTACGGCACGAGCGAACTGGCGGAACTGGCCTATCTCTCGCTCCGCGAAATGAACATCGACTGTGTCGGCTTCATAGACGGAAATTCACGCAGCACGTTCCTCTCCTGCCCGGTGTCTTCACCGGCCGGGATCGCCGACTGGCAGTTCGACCGGGTGCTGATCGCGGACCTCGAGCATGCCATGGCCTGCGAAGATCAGCTGGTAAAGGCAGGGGTCCCGCGCGAGAAAGTCTTGAGGCTCGGGCCGCATTCCTAGTGCTGAGCCGGGCCAAGGAACTGTTCAGTCGTTGGTGAAGGTGTTTTTCGTAACTGTAAGTGAAAGGGCGGAGCTGCGTCAAAACCAGTCTTTCCAGTCGAAGAAGTCTGTCTTGTCTCTCTGGTTAACTGACTGAACAGGCAAAGCTCATCAGCCGAACCAGACAGACGAGATAGACCAGATAGACCAGACAGACCAGACAGACAATTAAATGAAGCTTTCTCGTTTCGAAGATCTTGATTGCTGGAAAGAAGCCCGACAACTAACACGGCAGGTCTATGAGGCAATCGGCCAGAATTCGAATTGGCAAAAGGATGTTCGCTTGTGCGGACAGATTCAAGGAGCAGCCGGATCGGTCATGGCCAACATTGCCGAAGGGTTTGTTCGGCACTCAGACAGGGAGTTTGTACAGTTCTTGTTTATCGCCATGTCTTCCGCAGCCGAGGTTCAGAGCCATCTTTATATCGCTGTAGACCAGGGATATCTGTCCAAGGAAACCTTTGAGTCGATCTATGGACAAGCGGGCAAGACCAGCAAAATCATCTCCGGTCTCATAAAGTATCTTAGGAAAAAACAGACCAGCTCAACCAGACAGACCAAATGAACGAGACAGACCAGATAGACCATCTTCGCTGGTATGCCCTTCGGACGCGCTCCCGCCACGAGAAAGTGGTTCGTGATCAGCTGGCGAATCAAGGCATCGAGCCGTTGCTCCCCACCGTCAAGCGGTTGAGCCAATGGAAAGACCGGAAAAAAGAAATCGAGGTGCCGTTGTTTTCGGGATACTGCTTCGTCCGGTTTGGGTCGGAGCAAAAGATGCCGGTGCTCAAAACCGTCGGGGTGGTCGACATTGTCGGCGGTGGGCAACGGCCTGAGCCGATTCCTGACGAAGAGATTGCAGCCCTGCAAACTCTGATGACAAGCGTACTTCCCTACGATCCCCATCCCTATCTGTCGGAGGGAATGACGGTCGAGGTCGTTCGTGGCCCGCTCCAGGGAGTCCGAGGGATCCTGTTGCGGAAGGAAAAACGCCATCGTCTGGTATTGGGTGTTCGCTTGATCCAACAGGCTGCCGCGGTGGAGATCGATATCAGAGACGTCATTCCCGCTTAAACAAGTAGCGTGAATAAAAGTCATTCTTTTACGGATCAAGATTTGAGCATCTGTCCCCGGGGAATGGGGTTATAGGTCAGAGCTGAATTCAGATGCAGGGAGGTTAAATTAATGCGCGTTTTGATTACCGGTGGGGCTGGGTTTTTAGGTAGTCATCTCTGTGATGCTCTCGTGGCTGCTGGTCATTCTGTAATCGCCATGGATAACCTCATCACCGGTCGAGTCG
>DATGEA010000266.1:0-34516 GCA_035310605.1 Nitrospira sp.
TTCTACGCAGAGTCCTCTGTAGCCGCAAGCACAGCGCCTGTGTTAGCATTCCGGCATGCGTATCTCGTTCTGGCTTGCGGCCATTTCCCTCTTTATCAGCCTCGGACTCGCCACGTTCTTACCTTCGGAAGCCAAGGCGCAGGAACTCTACGAATCCAGTGTGACGACGGAGCGATCGTGCAGTTTCGGCATGGCAAAGGGAGAACCCTCGCAGCATTGCCGGGTGACGATCCCCGCCGGTTGTCTCGTCGCCCATGCACCCGGCACCAAGAAGCCCTGGACGACCATCTCCAAGGGCGGCAAAACCTTCTGCCGGTTTGACGACAACGCGACCGATTGGAAAACCAAAATTACCGGTACCTGCAGTCGCTGCAGCACCGCACAGTGTACGGTGCAGTTCATCGTACGGTTCGACTGCAACCCGCATTAGCCATGTCGCTTGCAGAGCCGATCAAGCGTGAAGCCCGATCACTGGGCTTCGACGCCGTGGGAATCGCTCCCGTCTCTCTCTCTACTTCCCCACCCAACCTCTTCGATCGCTTACAAGAATGGCTCCGGCGGGGTTATCACGGCACGCTAGCCTGGATGGCCCGCGATCCGTCGCGCCGCGCCGATCCGCAGCTGGTCCTGCCGGGATGCCGCTCTCTCATTTCAGTCGGAATGAACTACGACAGCGGCCACCGGGCAACCGAAGGCTCCGGTTATGGGCGCATCGCCCGATATGCCTGGGGGAAAGATTACCACCAGGTACTCGGCGACCGGCTGAAACAATTGGAAGCCCGCATCCTGGAGTTGGCACCGGGGGTGATGACCCGATCCTATGTCGACACCGGTCCGGTGATGGAAAAAGCGTGGGCGCAACAGGCCGGCCTCGGTTGGATCGGGAAGCATTCCAATCTCGTGTCCTCCGAATACGGCTCCTGGCTGTTACTGGGAGAAATTCTCACCACTCTCGAACTCCCCCCGGACATGCCGGCCACAGACCTCTGCGGGAGCTGCTCTCTCTGTATTCAGATCTGTCCGACCGGCGCCATCGTCGAGCCCTATGTCGTCGACGCGGGCCGCTGCATCTCATATTTGACGATCGAATTTCGTGGTTCGCGCCAAGACATTGCGGATGAACTCGCTTCGCGGATGGGTGATCACATCTTCGGATGTGACGATTGTCTGGACGTCTGCCCCTTCAATCTCCGAGGAGACCCGACGAAGGAACCGGCCTTTTTCCCATCCCCAACGACCATAGCCCCCCGCCTGGACGACCTGGCTGCCCTCGACGAAGCGACCTTTGCCACACGGTTCCGCGACAGTCCGATCCGCCGGGCAAAACACCAGGGTCTCCAGCGCAACATCGCGATCGCTAAGGCCAATCAGTAGACTTCCTGCTTTGCATGTCGTCATTGCAGATACTTCTGACTGATCGTCCCCCCCTTCCATCAGCCCCATAATTGGAGTAGGCTGATTCTTTATAGTGCTCGGCGGTTCGCGATGGAGCCGACCAAGGAGCCTGTCTATGGATCGCCGGAACATCGCACTGATCTCAGCCGACCTCTCGACGAGACCGATCCTCGAACAGGCGGTCTCAAACCACGACAGCACCCTGCTGACCGCGACAACGACAGAAGCCGGCCTTCGCTTGATGACTCAACAGAACGACCTCAGCCTCGTCGTCTGCGACGACAGCGCGGGGCGGATCGCGCGGGAAGTGGTGATGGCTCAAGCAAGACAGGCTGTGCCGCCCATACCCGTCATCGTGCTCGGCCAGCTGGATTCAGCCAAAGCCGCGCTCGATGCCGTACGTGAAGGGGCCATCGACTATTTGCCCAAACCGCTCACGATCGATGCAATCCGAGCGGCTCTCCTTCACGCCCGTGCCATCCACCAGCCGGCGGCTCCGCCCCTTCAAGACGTGCCGCTGGGGTTTGAACAGATCATCAGCGTCTCTCCGCAGATGCGACTCGTCAAACACCTGGCTGCAGAAGTCGCCGCGACCGATGCCACCGTCCTGATCACGGGCGAAAGCGGTACCGGGAAGGAACTTTTCGCCCGTGCAATTCATGCCGCCAGCCCTCGATCGAAAGGCCCGTTCATTGCACTCAATTGCGCCGGCATTCCCGAACACCTGTTGGAGTCGGAACTTTTCGGCTATCAACGCGGTGCGTTCACAGATGCAAAGCAGTCGAAGCCCGGTCGTTTTCAATTGGCCGAAAACGGAACGCTCTTCCTGGATGAAATCGGCGAGATGAGTCTCTCCGCACAAGCCAAGTTGTTGCGCGTCCTGGAAAATCACATAGTCGATCCCCTCGGCGACACTCACAGCATCAAGGTGGACATTCGCGTGATTGCGGCAACGAATGAAGATCTTCCGGCGCACATCAAAGCCGGCCGATTCCGCCTCGACCTGTTTTACCGGCTGAATGTCTACCAACTCCGCATCCCGCCGCTTCGCGAGCGGCTCGACGATATTGAGCCCATACTTCTCTCATTCTTGGATTTCGCACGCCGGACCCACGGCTGCCGCATTCACGGCATCACCCCGGAGGCGCTCGCCTCGTTACAGCGTCACGACTGGCCCGGCAATGTTCGGGAACTGCACAATGTGGTGGAGGGACTGACGATCACCTGCAAGGATACCATCATTAAACCGGAACATCTGCCGCCGACGTTCCGGGCCGTGAAACCGTCAGGATCGAATGTCCCGACAGAGAAAACCTCGCTGCTGGCGTTCGGCCTCTCCTTTCAGGAGATGGAAAAGAAACTACTGGAGGAAGCGCTCAGGAAGGCCTCGGGGAACGTGTCCGAAGCCAGCCGACTGCTCAAGATCACCCGCAATACCCTGCGCTATCGAATGGCGAAATACCACCTCCAGTAGGGCGGCGTCGGCTACCGCACCGTAACGATGGTGACGCCATCGCCGCCTTCGGCTCGATCCCCCGGACGCGTATTCGCAACGTAGGGAGAATCCTTCAAGTACGCCCGCAGAGTGGCTTTGAGCTTACCCGTGCCGTGGCCATGGATGATCCGTAACAACGGTGTGCCTTCCAGCGTAGCCCTATCCAATGCGGCAACGACGTGATCAAGCGCTTCGTCGGCCGCCTGTCCACGCACGTCAACCACGGTCTGTTCATCGGCATGATAGGGGCGCACCAAGCCCGGCACTTTCGGCAGTGATGAACCGGCTGGAGCCGGCCGGGGATCCGTCTCTTGAGCCAACCCGATTAGATTGGCCACGGTGGCCAGCAATTCCCCCTCGCCCACTTTGACACGAACGCGCTTTTTCCCTTGAGGCGCTTCGAGCAGCGTCCCTGTCATGCCGAGTCCGCCGATTTCAACTTGATCGCCGACCCCGAGTTGGTCGATCGAAACCGGCTGGCCGGCAGGAACCAGTTCGGCTCTGGTCCGGGCTTCCAGTTCGAGCAGCCGTAGCTTGGCTTCCTTCGCCTTGAACAATTTCTGTTCGCGCTTCACTTCATCGACCGTCGCCTGCACCTCGGCGCGGGCACGGCTGAACTGTTCCTGCAGCTTTTTCTTGATGCCCTTCCGTTCCTCACGCTCGGTCGCTTGAAGCATCTCCAGCTGTGCTTTGGCAAGCTGTGCCGCCTTTTCGGCTTCCGTCCTCGCGGCGAGCGCTCGCGACAGGTCGTCCGTAAGCTGGCGCTGCTTCGCGTGCAAATCCTCCAGCATCTGCTCCAACAGCCGATCGTCTTTCTCCAGTTTGTGCCGCGCATCATCGAGCAGGGCTCGGTCCATCCCCAAGCGCCCGGCGATTTCGATCGCCGACGATCCCCCTGGCACGCCCATGAACAACCGATAGGTCGGCGAGAGCGTCGCCACGTCGAATCCCACACTGGCATTGGCAAAACCGGTCGTCGTCTGGGCCAAGGCTTTCAGCGACCGGTAGTGCGTCGTCGCGATAACTTTCATCCCCAACCTGGACAGACGACAGAGCAACGCCTCGGCCAAGGCCGCCCCCTCTGTCGGATCCGTCGACGTCACGGGTTCGTCGAGCAATACCAGCGCCTGCCGGAGACTATGTGTGTCATTCAACAATTGAATCATCTGCGTCATATGGGCGGAAAAACTCGACAAATCGCGCGAGAGATCCTGCGCGTCGCCGATGTCGGCATAGATGTCGGGGAACAAGGCCATCTCGGAGTCCGGCTCGCAGGGTAAGGTCAATCCGGCTCTGACCATCAGCGCAAACAGGCCGACGATCTTGAGCGTAACGGTCTTGCCTCCGGTATTGGGGCCCGAAATCACCAGAACTTGCACATCGTCATCGAGAAGAATGTCATTGGCCACCACGTGCTCTTTTGAGAGCACCAGGAGGGGATGTCGTGCCTGTTTCAACCGCACAAGCCCGTGATCGTTCAACGCAACCGGATGGGCTCGAAGCTGTCGGCCAAACGACGCCCGCGCCGATATACAATCCAGATGCGCCAGCACCTCGATTCCGGCCGCGATGATCTGGGCTTTCTCCGCTACAAGACCAGATAACTCACGCAGAATCCTCCGCACCTCTCGGTCGATTTCTAGATCCGCAACTTTGATTGCGTTGTTCAAATCCACCAGTTCGCGTGGCTCTAAGAACACGGTGGCGCCACTGGAGGACACATCGTGCACGATGCCGGGCATGCGCCCCTTCATTTCGATCTTAATCGGCACGACATAGCGGCCTTCTCGCTGGGCAAAATACTGCTCCTGTAACAACTCGGCATAGCGATGCGAATGCAGGATCTGGTCGAGCTGTTGGCGGATCTGTTGCTTGAGATCATTGGCGTGGTGTGTCAGCCGGCGTAATTCGGGCGTGGCAGATTCCTTGATCGAACCATCCGGTTGGATTGAGGCGTCCAGCGCCTGCCTGATTCCCCGAAGCTCACTCCCCGACCGCAGCGCCTGTGTGGCGGCGGCAATGGTCGGCACATCGAGCGAATGCCGGTTGAGATAGCGCTGGACCTCCTCCCACAGGCTGAGTACCAGAGCCTGGTCGCGCAGTTCGTGCGCCTCCAGTACGGCTCCCTTACCGGCGCGCGCCAGCGCGTCCCGCACGTCGGGAAATGACAGCGCCGGCATCGGGTCGGTACCGTCCTGAATCCGTGCCATCTCCGAGGTCTCTTCCTGCCGTCGCCGCGCTTCTTGCAGATCGGTCGTCAGAATCAGGGAACGGATCTGCGCCGCTCCCACCGTCGAACGGGTATGTGCGGTAAGGACTTCCAGGAGCTTTCCCCATTCCAAAACCTGCGTCGTTTGATCGAAAAGCGTCACAACTCCCTCGCCGTCTGTCTCTGCCGAAAGGTGGAGGAAGGACTCTAGCGAACCAGCGATCGAGGACGCAAGGCGTCTTTGTAGCGCGTCCGACGTGCAACGTAGATTCATGGCGATCCGTCATCAAAACGTCTATACCGGCGCGGGGTTACCCCTTCTGTATGACTTGACAAGGTCCGGGGGCGTCGATACTATCGCCCTCATTGCGGCCGGGGTGTGACCGGCTCGTTTTTTCTTGGAGAGGATCTCTTACCATGGCTATCAGAGTTGCAATTAACGGATTCGGTCGGATCGGACGTAACGTCCTGCGCGCCTCGCTTGGCGATCCGGAACTGCAGTTTGTGGCGATCAACGACCTCACCGATGCCAAGACACTTGCGTACCTGCTGAAATACGACTCCGTGCACGGCACCTTGAAGAGCAGCGTCGAAGCCAAGGACGATCAGATTCTGGTCGACGGCAAACCGATCAAGGTCCTTGCCCTCAAGGATCCCAAGGAACTCCCGTGGAAGGACCTGAACGTTGACGTCGTCATCGAATCGACCGGCCGCTTTACCGATCGGGAGGGCGCGGGCAAACACCTTTCGGCCGGCGCGAAACACGTTATTATTTCCGCCCCGGCAAAGGATCCGGATGTGACCGTGGTGCTCGGTGTCAACGAGGACACATACGACCCGAAGTCGCACCAGATCATCTCCAATGCCTCCTGCACGACGAACTGTCTCGCGCCGGTTGCCAAAGTACTGCTGGAAACCTTCGGCATCAAGCACGGTGTCATGACGACGATCCATTCCTATACGAACGACCAGCAATTGCTCGATCTGCCGCACAAGGACCTGCGCCGTGCCCGTGCAGCCGGCATGTCGATGATTCCGACCAGCACCGGCGCGGCGAAAGCGCTGCATCTCGTGCTCCCTCAGTTGAAGGGCAAGATGGACGGCCTGGCGATCCGCGTCCCGACCCCCAATGTATCGCTGGTGGACCTGACCGTGGAAACCGAAAAAGACTGCGACGTCGCCGGCGTGAACGACGCCTTCAAAAAGGCGGCAAACGGCCCGCTGAAAGGTATTCTCAGCTATTCGGAAGCCCCGATCGTCTCGATCGACCAGAAGGGCGATCCGCATTCAGCGACATTCGATGCCCCCCTGACCGCGGTCATCGATAAACGCCTGGTAAAGGTCACGGCCTGGTACGATAACGAATGGGGCTACTCGTGCCGGGTGCGGGATCTGGTCAAGATGATTGCGGCCAAATCAACAGGACGATAGGCCAGTCGTACTTCAGCACCGCCGCCGCTCGATCATACGCATCGTTTCGGACAAACCGGCATGAGGGACGAGGGATGAATTTGCATAAACAGACGATCGACGACCTCACCCTCTCGGGCAAGCGGGTGATCATCCGCGCCGATTTCAACGTCCCGTTGGATGACTCGCTGCAAATCACCGACGACACCCGCATCCGTTCCACGCTCCCGACCATCAATCGCGTCGTCGACGACGGCGGCAAGGCCATCTTGTGTTCGCACCTCGGTCGGCCGAAGGGGAAATTCGATCCCAAATTCAGCCTGGCTCCCGTCGCCAAACGCTTAGGGCGTCTCCTGGGGAAGGACGTCATCTTCGCGCCCGACTGTATCGGCCCGGCCATCGAAGGGCTCGTCGCCAAAATGAAGCCCGGCGACGTCATGTTGCTCGAGAACCTCCGCTTCCATGCCGGAGAGGAGCAGAATGACGAGGCCTTTTCGAAAGCCCTCGCGGCTCTCGGCGATGTCTATATCAATGACGCCTTCGGCGCGGCACACCGTGCCCACGCCTCCACGGTCGGCATCACCAAATTCATTCCCGCCGCGGCCGCCGGCTTTCTGCTCAAGAAAGAAATCGAGTATCTCGAAGGAGCGGTGGAAAACCCGGTCCGCCCGTTCGTCGCCATCCTCGGCGGCGCCAAGGTATCGGGGAAGATCGGCGTCATTGAGAATCTCGGCAAACGCGTCGATAAGGTCATCATCGGTGGCGGCATGGCTTTTACGTTCTTGAAGGCCAAGGGGCTTGAAATCGGGAATTCGCTCGTCGAAAACGACATGCTGGATTTCGCCAAAGGAATCGAAGATCACGCGTTCTCGCGCGGCGTGAAGTTTTATCTCCCGGTCGACTGTGTCGTGGCAGCCAGCCGGGAACCGGGCGCTGAAACCAAGATCGTCCCCGTCCAGGAAATCCCCAAAGGGTGGTACGCGCTTGATATCGGCCCTGCATCAGTCAAATTGTTCACCGAAGCGGTTCAAAACGCCAAGACGATCCTCTGGAACGGACCGATGGGAGTCTTTGAAATAGATGCCTACGCGCGCGGCACATTGTCCATCGCGCATGCCATCGCCGATGCCTACGCCCTCACGATCGTCGGCGGCGGTGAAACCGCAATGGCGGTACACCGGGCTGGCGAATCGGAGAACATTTCGTTCATTTCGACCGGTGGCGGTGCGGCGCTGGAATTATTGGAAGGCAAACAGTTGCCCGGCCTGACTGCCCTGCCGGAACGGCAGGATTAGCAAACGGCCTGCCCCTTTCCCATCACCGAGATCTCTCTTCGAGACACCGTGCACACACCTCTCATCGTGGGCAATTGGAAGATGAACAAGACGGCCTCGGAGGCCGCGTTGTTCGTCCGCGAGCTTGTGCATACGCTTCCGATCACTGACGACGTCGATGTCGTGCTTGCCCCACCCTTTACGGCGCTCGAATCGGTCCGTGCCGCCTTGGGCTCCTCGTCCGGTATTGCTCTCGGCGCGCAGAACCTGCATTGGGAACAGCAGGGAGCCTTCACGGGCGAAATTTCTGGCCCGATGTTACGCGATCTGGGATGCACCTATGTGATCCTCGGTCATTCAGAACGGCGAACGCTGTTCGGCGAGCGGGACAGCGAGATTCAGAAGAAGGTCCGAGCCGCATTGACCTCCGGACTTCGCCCGATCCTCTGTGTCGGCGAATCCCTCGCCGAGCGCGAGTCCGGTTGCACGGAAGCCATCGTGACCGGCCAGCTCATCGCCGGCTTAGCCGGCCTCACAGCTCAAGACCTCGCCGCAGTCACGATCGCGTATGAGCCGGTCTGGGCGATCGGGACAGGACGGGCGGCGACAACGGATCAGGCCGTAGCCATTCACCGGTCTATCCGCACCTGCGTAGCAGAAGCATGGAACAGAGAAACGGCCTCGGGCGTGAGAATTCTATACGGAGGAAGCGTGACGCCTCAGAATGCCGACTCGTTCCTCACGGCAGACGCCATCGATGGGGCACTTGTCGGCGGGGCTTGTCTGAAGACGGAGTCGTTTGCTACAATCGTTTCCGCAGCTCAAAAAAAACGCCCTCACTGATCGGAGCCCCATGCATACGCTTGTGATCATCATTCACATCATCGCCTGCTTCCTCATGATAGGAGCCATCCTTCTGCAATCGGGCAAGGGAGCGGAAATCGGCGCCTCCTTCGGCGGATCGAGCCAAACCGTGTTCGGCAGCCGCGGCCCGGCCAATTTCCTGAGCAAATTCACGGTCGTAGTCGCCGTGGTGTTCATGGTGACTTCCTTCAGTCTTGCGATCCTCGCCAAAGAAAAGAACTTTGCTTCGACCGTGATCGACCTTAAGAAAAAAGAGACCTCTCAACCAGCACCGCCTCCTTCAACCGATAAGCCGGCGACTGAAACCCAGTCCTCTGGCGATGCCCCCTCCGGCGGGCACTGATTTCGAACAACATCGTTGTTGACGAGACGATTAGAAACCGAGGTGCCGGTTGTGCACAGGCTTGGTCATACGAGCGCAACTTGAACCAGAGGCGAACGGTCGAACATTAAACAAACCGGCAGGCTGTGTCTGTGGCTTGCTACACGCGGGTAAGCCAGGATTCGTGGGCCGGATCTTCTCCGCGCACGATGGAGAAGAAGCGCTTCTGCAGGGCAAGCGTGATCGGGCCCGGCTTCCCGGTCCCGATACGGCGGTTATCGATTTCTCGAACCGGGGTCAATTCAGCGGCTGTTCCCGTCACAAACACTTCGTCGGCGATGTACATTTCATCGCGCGTGAACCGCTCTTCCGTCACAGCAATTCCCTGCTCGCGGGCGAGATCGATCACCGAATTTCTCGTGATCCCTTCGAGAATCGAGGTGAGCGGCGTCGTCTTGATGCGTCCCTTTCGAACGAGGAAGATATTCTCTCCCGTTCCTTCCGACACATACCCTTCGGGGTCTAAGAGGATCGCTTCGTCGTAGCCGTTCGCCTTCGCCTCACGCTTGGCGAAAATCGAGTTGACGTAGTAGCCGGAAATCTTTCCTCTCGTCATCGACACATTGACATGGTGTCGCGTGAACGAAGACACGCATGCGCGCATTCCATTGGCCAGAGCGTCGTCCCCGAGATACGCACCCCACTTCCAGGCGGCAATGGCCAGTTTGATCGGATTGTCTCCGGGATAGACCCCCATCGCACCATAGCCGATATACACCAAGGGGCGGATATAACAGGAGTCCAGTTTGTTCACCCGAACCGTTTCGACGATGGCTTCCGCCACCTGTTTCCTCTCGTACGGAATCGTCATCATGCCGATATGGGCAGACTCAAACAGCCGATCGACATGCTCCTGGAGACGGAAAATTGCGGAGCCGGACTTGCCCTTGTAGCAGCGGATTCCTTCGAACGCCGCAAGCCCATAGTGCAGCGAATGGGTCAAGACATGCACATTGGCGTCCGCCCAATCGACGAACGAGCCGTCCATCCAGATTTTGCCTTGCGGTTCCATGATCCTGGAACGGACTATAGCAGCGGCCCCGAAGAAGCGTCAAGCAAAGGGCGCGCGTAAAGGGGGTGCGTGAGAGCAGACCGTGCCGAGCTATGAGGCGCTGCGATAAGTGCCCGCTTGATTCACAAGAAGTCGTTCAATCTGTTTGGCAGCAGAGTCGCCTATGGATGAGATCTGCAATCCGAATTCGAATTCGTTTACCCATTGGACCTTTACCCGCTTGATTTCAATCGGAGGCCGGTCATCCTCAAGCGTGACCCGAACGGTGAGTTCGGTTCCGGGTTTCACAGCATGATCGCCCAACACCCGCATGCCGGTGCAGGACAGATTCGTGACGACCCCTCTCCCAACAGATTCCCCGCTCATGTAATAGGACAGGTACCAGGTCGGGATACGCCGGTAAGGCCGCATGACGAATCGAGTGGTTATCCGTTTTGCTTGAGACTTGGACGGCGTCTTCATCATGATGATCCTCGCAGATAATTTGTCCGCGTAGGTTTCACGATACCCCACGCCATTGCACGGGACCTAGTCCTCGAACAGGTTAACTCGAAAGATGGGACAGGCATCGACCCCGCTCCGAACATTTTTAGGATGGGTGTCACCCCTCCTTGACCTTGACACCATTCAAATCACTGTGATACACAACCATGTTCTGTAATGGAGGCACGGGCTTATGTACGCAATCGTAGAGACAGGCGGAAAGCAGTACCGGGTCGAAAACGGGACCCTCGTCCAAGTCGAGAGTCTTCCCGGGGAAGTCGGCGGCACGGTCGAGTTGAACCAGGTTCGGCTGGTTCATGGTGACAAGGGCGTCCTTGTCGGACAACCCTTGGTGAAGGGTGCAAAGGTCACGGCGGAAATCATCGACCAGGACCGGACTCGTTCGATCATCGTATTCAAGAAACAACGACGGAAGAACTATCGGCGAACAAAGGGACATCGCCAGGGCTTCACCAAGCTTCGCATTACCGGCATCGAAACGGCCTAAGAAGGATCTGCCATGGCAACAAATAAGGGCGGCGGCTCATCTAGAAACGGGCGGGACAGTAATCCGCAATATCTCGGAGTCAAGGCATACGGCGGCGAGACCGTCAAAGCTGGAGCCATCATCGTGCGCCAGCGCGGGACCAAGTTTTTCCCCGGTTTCAATGTCGGCCTCGGCAAAGACCACACCCTCTTCGCCCGCGTGACGGGAATCGTCAAATTCGAGGGCGGACGCGCGCGACAGAAGGTCAGCGTCTACCCCGTGCTCGCGACTTCGTAAAGGGCGCACTTCCTTTCTCCTTAGTCACAACGTGAGTCACCGGGAGGATCTCTTGCAGGGCTCTGATGCCCCGCAGGATTCCTCCCGGTGATGCCTGTTCACTCGTCACACTGGACGGTATCCAATGTTCGTCGATGAAGTCCGTATTACCGTCAAAGCCGGCCGCGGTGGAGACGGCAGTTGCAGTTTCCGCCGGGAGATGTTCGTCCCCCGAGGTGGCCCTGACGGTGGAGACGGGGGAAACGGCGGGGATGTCGTCTTTACGGCCTCGCATCGGCTCACCACGCTCCTCGACCTCCGGTACCAGAGACACTACGAAGCGGAAGACGGGAAACCCGGAGGCGGATCCAATTGCACGGGACGAAGAGGGAAAGCCGTCATCGTCGCGCTCCCAGTCGGCACCGTCATATACGACGACGAAACCGGTGAAGTCCTCGCCGATCTGATTGCGGATGGTGAAAGCGTCATCATCGCGCACGGCGGAAAAGGCGGTCGGGGCAACAGCCATTTCGCCACCTCGACAAACCGTGTTCCGACGCACTTCGAACAGGGAACGGAAGGCGAAGCGCGCCAGCTGCGACTTGAACTCAAATTGCTCGCCGATGTCGGTCTGGTAGGGTTTCCGAACGCCGGCAAGTCAACCCTCATTGCCGCTGTTTCAGCCGCGCGTCCCAAGATCGCGGACTATCCGTTCACGACATTGATTCCGAATCTCGGCGTCGTGCGTTACGGAGAGGATCGCAGCTTCGTCGTAGCGGATATTCCGGGATTGATCGAAGGCGCGCACGAAGGCAAGGGCCTCGGCATTCAGTTCTTGCGGCACATCGAACGCACCTCCCTCCTCCTCCATCTCATCGATGTGTCGGAATGGGCGGCGGAAGATCCTGTGGCGAGTTTCGAGGTCATGCGCAACGAACTGGCCTCGTATGACCCGACACTCTCCAAGCGTCCCTTCGCCATTGTCGCTACCAAGATCGATGCGGTAGGCGACGGGGCGAAACTGAAATTACTGCAGGCCTACTGCAAGCGCCGCCGTATTCGCTGTCTTCCCATCTCGGCGGCGACCAGGGAGGGCCTGGGGGAATTGGTTGCCTTTATCGGTCAACAAGTTGAACAACTCCGGACAGCTGCATGCGAGACGAAGTCCTAAAGCAGGCCAAGCGGATCGTCGTCAAGATCGGAAGCAGCCTGGTCTCCTCCCGTGAGACCGGCCTGCAACCTGAGCGGATCGACCGCCTGGCGGATGAAATTGCAGCTGTTCGATCCGGCGGGCGGGAGGTGTTGATCGTATCGTCCGGCGCAATCATCTCCGGCATCAAGAAACTCGCGCTCAAGGACTATCCCAAGAGCCTGCCGGTCAAACAAGCCGCGGCAGCGGTCGGCCAGAGCCGCCTCATGTGGGCCTATGAAAAATCGTTCGAACGACTCGGCGTGAAAGTGGCGCAGATCCTCCTGACTCACCAGGACCTGGCCGACCGGCGGCGCTTTCTGAACGCCCGACATACGCTGGCTGCCCTGATCGATTTTCAGGTCATTCCGATCATCAATGAAAACGACACCGTCGCCGTAGACGAAATACGCGTCGGCGACAACGATACACTGGCTGCCGAGGTGGCGCATCTTGTCGATGCCGATCTCCTTGTGATCCTTTCCGATATCGACGGACTATTCACGGAAGACCCGCGAAAGAACCCCTCTGCGCAGCTCATTCCCCTGATCGCCGAGATCAATGAAGACATTGAACGGCGGGCCGGCGCCTCGACGACATTCGAGGGAACAGGCGGGATGGCGACCAAGGTTCGTGCCGCGAAAAAGGTCGGCGAGTACGGAGTGGCCACCCTGATTCTCAACGGACAGGAGGCGGGACTCCTGCCGAAAGTCCTGTGCGGAAGTTCCGGCGGCAGTCTCTTCCTCGCCAAGGAACGTCGCATGACCAGCCGCAAACACTGGATCGGCTATACCCTGCGTCCGCGCGGAGCAATCACGCTCGACCAGGGAGCGGTCGAAGCGTTGGCCAAGCGAGGGAAGAGCCTCCTGGCGTCAGGGATCCTGAACGTATCCGGTTTCTTTGAAGCAGGCGACCCCGTCAGTTGTCTCGACGAAGACGGGAAAGAATTTGCCAAAGGTCTCGTGAACTTCTCCTCGGATACGTTGACGAGGATCAAAGGGTTAAGAACGGCTGAGATTCAACGACAGCTCGGCCCGCAGGAGTATGAGGAAGTCATCCACCGGGATAACCTCGTCATCCTGTAATTTCCGGGTTGTGAGTTCTGAGTTATGAGTTCCGTTGTCCCCCCAAACTCAGCACTCGAGCCGATCCGCCTCGGCCTTCTCGGCGGAACGTTCAATCCTGTTCACAACGGTCATCTCGCTATTGCCCGGCAGGCGCGCGAAGCGCTCGGTCTCGACCAAATCTTGTTCATTCCTGCAAGCGATCCCCCGCATAAACCAGATCGCAATCTCGCTCCCGCCACGGACCGCTACGAGATGGTCCGGCTGGCAATTGCGTCGGAGACCTCCTTTGTCCTCTCCGATGTCGAGATGCGCCGACCCGGAAAGTCCTACTCGATCGACACCGTCAGGCTGCTTCAACAGGACTACGGGCCGCAAACCCAGCTCTCGTTCCTGATCGGGCTCGATGCTTTCCTCGATTTTCCAAACTGGCGTGAGCCGGAAACACTGCTGACCCTATGCTCGTTCGTCGTAATCTCACGACCCGGAATATCGTTTCAGGCGCTGTCCACCATGGCCATCCTGCCGCCCATTCCCGGACAATCGCTCGTTGACCTTGACGCAGGCCGGCTCTTCCGTCTCGACATCCCCATAGGAACCCGGCACCTGACCTGCCTCCGACTGCCTCCATCCGAAGTGTCCGCCTCCGATATCCGAATGCGAATCAAACGAGGCCTACCCGTGGCAAATCAGTTGCCGCCCCTAGTGGAATCTTATATACTTCATCATCACTTATACAAATAAGAGGACGCCGATCGCACGAACATCGAAGGCCACAGCCCTAGCTATTGCGAGGGCCATGCTCGACAAGAAAGCCACGGATGTCCTTGTCCTGCACGTCGCGAAACTGACCTCGGTTGCCGATTATCTGATCCTGGGCTCGGCAGATTCCGATCGGCAGACCAGGGCCATTGCCGATCACGTTGACGACGTTCTCTCCCAATCCGGCGCCGGAGCATTGAGTATAGAAGGCACGGCTTCGTCTCAATGGGTGGTCATGGACTTCGGCGACGTCGTCGTCCACATTTTCCGGCAGGACGCGCGGCATCATTACGGGCTCGAACGTTTGTGGGCCGATGCCAGGCGAGTCCCCATCCCGAACGAGCCGCAGGCTCCGCCTGTAGTGCATCCGAAACCGGTCCAGAGGAATCACGCGCGCGCAGCCAAACGAGCGTAATCCGATGCTCAGACTGCTGACCAGCATCTTCCTTATCAGCGCCGGAATCTTTCTCTACAGCTATTTCCGCGAACTGAATCCCGGCACAGTTACCGTCCATACCGGACCTGCGACCCAATTCGAACTGAGTGCCGTAACGCTGGTCGTTTTTTCCATGGCGGTCGGTGCGGTTCTCGTCGCCCTGGCCGTCGGCATGCGGCAGACCGTGCACGTCATCGGCAGTTGGCGCAGCACGCGTCTTCAACGGCGCAAAGAAAAGGTCGACGCCCTCCATCGCGAAGGCACCCATGCCTTCATGTCCAAACGCACCAGCGACGCCGTCGGCCTGTTCGAAAAGGCTCTCGCGATCGATCCCAACCGGATCGACTCCCTGCTCTGGCTGGGAAACATTTATCGATCCGAAAACAACTATGCTGAGGCGATTCGCCTCCACCAGCATGCCCAGCGCATCGACGATCGGAATATCGAAATCCTGTTGGAGCTGGCCAAAGATCTCGAAGGCGCCAAACGCTACGAAGATGCCCTTCAGGCGCTGCACAAGATTCTGAGAATCGAACCGGATAACCTGACGGCGCTGATTCGGAAGCGGGACCTCCTGATCCGCCTGGAAAAATGGAGCGATGCGCTCGAAATTCAGCATCGCATGACCAAGGCCAATCTTCCGGAATCCGAGCGCCGCGCCGAAGCGCAGCTCCTCACGGGATGCCTATACGAAGTGGGTCGCCAGCTGCTGGAACGGGGGCATGCCGACAAGGCCAGGCGATACTTCCGGGGCGCCATCAAGAAAGACCGGACGTTTCTTCCCGCCTACATCGGCCTCGGCGAGATCCTGATCCAGGAAGGCAAAACCAAACAGGCCGTTGAAATCTTGAAGAAGGTCTACGCCAAGACGCGCAACGTCATTATCCTCCACCGTCTGGAGGAACTTTTCCTGGAGCAAGGTGAACCCAGCGAAATCATCCGAACCTATCAAGAGGCGCTGCAGCAAGATCCCGACAATGCCGTCCTCCAGTTCTATCTCGGCAAGCTCTACTACCGCCTGGAAATGATCGACGAAGCCTTTGATATTCTTTCGACGATCGAGGGGCCTCAGGACCAACTGGTCGATTACCACAAGATCATGGCGAATCTGTTCTTGCGCAAGCAACACATGGAGCAGGCCGTCGTCGAACTCAAGAAGGCGCTCCAGTTCAAGAAACGCGTGGTCGTGCCATACGTCTGCACCGCCTGCCAGCAGGAAACGACCGAATGGGCAGGCCGCTGCCGCCGCTGCGGAAATTGGAATACCTTCGTGGCCCTTCCCCGGCTGGAAGGAGGCCACACGGTCACAGGACGCGACAGCAGCCAACTGCCGACCCGCACGATTCCCTACCAGGGCATTGCTTCTCCGTTTGAAACCGTGTAGGTTTTCCTTCGAATCGTTTCTCGTGAAACGTATCCCGTCAACCACAGATCGATAGTCCTGCATTCGACGAACGATGTTGTACGAGCGACGGGCCATTGACCATCCTGCTGAAAGGTGTGCGAGATGACGGACTATATGGCATTAGCACAGAAATCGCTCAAGGGTGAACTCCTGACTCGTTCAGAATGCCAGGCTGTTCTGAATACGCCCGATGAGGATCTCTTGTCGCTTCTGCAGGCCGCCTTCACTGTGCGATCCCGCTATTTCGGAAAGACTGTCCGCCTGCAGATGTTGCAGAACGCCAAGAGCGGGGCCTGCCAGGAAGACTGCCATTACTGCTCACAATCCGCCGTCTCGACTGCACCGATCGAACGCTATAATTTATTACCGCAGAAACAGATGATCGAAGGCGCGCGCCGAGCCGCCGCCTCGAAAGCCCAGCGCTATTGCATCGTCATCAGCGGAAGAAGCCCGTTGGATCGGGAAATCGATGAGATCGCGGGAGCCGTGCGTTCGATCAAGCAGGAGATTCCGATTCAGATATGCTGTTCGCTGGGGCTCATGAACGAACAGCAGGCCAAGCGGCTCAAAGCCGCAGGGGTCGATCGCGTCAATCACAATTTGAACACGAGCGAAGCCTTCCACGCCTCGATCTGTACCACGCACACCTTCCAGGACCGTCTTGCCACGATCAAGAACGCCCGTGCCGCGGGGTTGGAAATCTGCTCGGGCGGGATCGTCGGCATGGGCGAGAAGGACGACGACCTCATCGACCTGGCCATGGCCCTTCGTGACGTGAAACCGGATTCCATTCCGCTGAACACCTTGCATCCCGTAGCCGGAACTCCGTTAGAACACTGCGACAATCTCACGCCGCAGCGTTGCTTAAAAGTGCTCTGCCTCTTCCGGTTCCTCCATCCGCATACCGAAATCCGTATCGCCGGCGGCCGCGAGCACAACCTCCGCAGCCTGCAACCGCTGGCGCTCTACCCGGCCGACTCCGTCTTCGTAAACGGGTACTTGACCACGCCGGGCGCTCCGGCGCCGGAAGTCTGGGGGATGATCCAAGATCTGGGATTCAAGATCGAAGTGGACTACCAGCAACCTGTGGCGGGATAGCTACACTACTCATCCCTCAATCCCTCCACCACCGGCTGTCTCGCCGCCCAGCGAGCGGGGAAGTACCCCGCAGCCCAGGCGGCAATAATCGCGAGCAGCACGGCTTGGAAGAGCACTCCGACCGGAATCGTCATACGGATGGTCCAGCCGAACGACTGTTTATTGATGACGGCGATCAGCACCCAGGCCAGCGCAAGCCCGCCGAGGACGCCCAAGACAGCCCCGATCATTCCCAAGTAGACAGCCTCCCACAGCACCAACCGCTCCACTTGATTCGTACTGGCGCCGATCGCCTGCAATGTGGCCAACTCACGGCGCCGCTCCAGCACGGCAGTCACAAGCGTATTCACGATGCCGAGAACTGCCACCAATACGGCGATCGCTTCCAGAACATAAGTCAACACGAACGTGCGATCGAAGATGTCGAGAATCTCCTGCCGAAGTTCCTTGTTTCTGATGATGATCGGCGGCGTCACCTGCCCCTGCCCGCCGGTCAGCTTTCGACTCACGGCTTGACGCACCTGTTCGCTGTCTGCGCCGGGTGCGAGATACAGCGCAAAGACTGTTACTCGGTCGTCGTCCCAGAGCTGGCGGTAGAACCTTCGCTCCATCACCATTTTCCCGCCATCAGTTGCATAGTCGTAGAAGATCCCTTCGACGGGAACGCTTTTCTGCCCTTTCGGCGTTGTGATCGTGACTGATCCACCGGCGTGAAGATCCAGTCTGTTCGCCAAGACCTCCGACACCAGCACGCCGCCCGTCTCGGCCGCGCGCATGAGCAGGGTCGTCCAATCGCCCTCCACCATCAGGTAGCGGCCCCGTTGTGCGTGGAGCCGGAGATCTCTTGAAACCAACGCGACGGACTGGCCCTGCGCCTCCACCTGCACATCGCGATACGTATCGACCGCTGCCACACCTTCGGCCGTCTGCAATGCCGGAAGCCAGATGCCGGGTAATGCGCGTGAGGATTGACCGATCTGCTTACCGTGCAGCCATGCCGGCGGAGCCACGATGAGATCGGCCATCACCGTCTCGTTCACCCACAGTTCGACCGTCTCACGAAAGCTACGGACCATCACGACGACACCGATCATGATGGCCAGTCCGACCATCAAGGCGGAGACCGTCACGGCATTGCGCCCCGGGTGGCGCGCGGCATGGTCGGCCGCCATCCGCCTGAGATTCCCGGAAAGTGCCGGTACCGCCGTTCCCTTCTGCCGGCATGCCGTTCGTAATCCCAGGATGCAGACCGGTGCAAGCAGCGAGAGCGCCCCCAGCAGACAGAGCGTGGCGACATATCCAAAAACCGGCAACCCCGCCACAGGGCGAGCCTGGGTGCAGAGGCTTCCAATCACCACCAGCGCGAGACTGCCCCATACATAGAGCCGGATTCGTAACACTTGCGACGTTTCGTAGTCTCCGGGAGCCAGAGCCTTAGTCGTCACTGTGCGACTGGCATCGATGCTCGGACCGAGCGCGCCCGCCATCGACACCACGATCCCGACGGCAACCCCCTGCGCAAGAAACGTGACGCTTTGTGCATCAAGCGCCGCAAAGGTCCCGTACGAGGCAAGCGGCACGTAAAGATCACTGATCGTACGGCTGACGAGAACCACCAGGCTTCGAGCCAGCCAGAGGCCTGCGACACCGCCGAACAACCCTCCGACACAGCCGAACAATCCGGCCTCGAGAAGAAACACGGTCGCCACCCGGCGTTCCGTCATGCCGAGCGCACGGTAGATACCGATCTCCCGGCGCCGTTGCGCGACGGAAAAACTCATCGTGTTATAGACCAGGAACATGCCGACCAGCAGGCCGACCCAACTCAAGACCATCAGGTTGAGCTGAAAGGCTCCGACCATTTTTTCGACCTGTGCCGTCCGCTGCGTCGGACGCTGAACGATAAGATGCAGCGGGAGGACAGTGCGAACCGCTGCCGCGACCTCCTCCGGTGGTCGATCGGCTGCCGTCACCAGCTCGATCCGGTCCAGTCGCCCGACCGAACCGAAGAGCACTTGCGCTGCGGCAAGGTCCATGATGGCGACACGATCCCACAGCGACGCGCGTGCTTCATCGCCACGGACCAGGCCTGCGACCCGAAGCCGAATGCTCCGGGAACCAGCCATCACGTTGAGCATATCCCCCTGCGCAAGATTCCATTCGATCCCCAGCCGGCGACCGAGGTACAGGCTGTCTGACGCGAGAAGATCGTTGGGCGATTCCTTTGCGGAACCCCGCTCGAGGTGAAAACCGCGCTGGCCGACCTCCTCAATCAGATCGAGCCCGAAGACTTGAATCGTTTCGCCGCGGTGTGGACCATCGGCTACGACGACCGATTCTTCGACGACCGGCGCAGCCCTGACCACACCGGGCACAGTCCGGACGGCTGTGATGACGGTCTCGTCGATGCCCATATCATGGCCGACGATTTCCAGCGTGGCCGGACCGGCCACCGTCAAGACGGCTCGCTCGAACGCGCGTAGCACCTCCACATTTGCCGCGGTAATGGCCACCGACGCCAACACGCCGAGCGCGACACCGACGATGGTCAGTAGACTACGGAACGGTTGTTGGAAGGCGTGCGCGCGGATCAGGGCGCCGGCAACAGGCGGAAAGACGGTCATCAGAAATCCACCTCCGGAACGATCAGGCTAGAATTTTCACCTAGGTATGACGTTGATTCCCCAGTATCCATGCGGCTGGAATGGGGCCTGCACAAATCAGCCGTTTCGTTTACAGAGTTCCGCACCTTTGCTAGACTCGGTTCAGTTATTGCTGGCCATTGAAGGTGGGATAAATGAAAAGCGCGCTACGCCGAAAAGCCGAACCGGTCATCGAAGAACCCGTTGATCTCGATCTCCTGACACCGCGGCAACGCGACATCCTTCGCCTGGTGTCGATCGGGCATACGAACCGTGAAATCGCCAACATGCTGCAGATCAGCGTGAGGACCGTGGAGGTGCACCGATTCAACCTGATGCGCCGATTGAACGTGCGGAACGTCGCGCAGCTGCTCAGGCGGGCGCTTCAGCTAGGACTCCTCTCCAAGTCCTTCGGCAAGTAACCCTCCACACTGTTGAAAAAGTCCGCCAGCTGCGTTCTCGCAACGCTCAATGCCTCAACATACTGGGAAGTACGCCTCGGCATCTCGTTTGCTGCGGCCTTGTCCATGGTGACGGCGCGTCTTGGCGCGCCGGGGTTGGGCGGGTGAGAACAGCGGCCTTTTTGAACAGCCTGTCACAATTCTTTTAACTTTCCCCGACAGTCCGCCACAGACTTGTAGCCCTTCTTTTCGAGGCAGGCGGCGAGTTCCTGCTCCAGCCGCGCGAAGACCTCGACGCCTTCTTCGACCAGCGCCGTCCCGATCTGGACTGCAGACGCGCCGCAAAGTACATGTTCGAAGGCATCACCCCCGTTCATCACGCCGCCCGTCCCGATAATCGGCATCCTCCCTTCAAAGTGTTTCCAGAAGGCCCGTACATTCGCCAGCGCGACCGGCTTGATGATCGTTCCGCCGAGCCCACCGAAGCCACCCTTCGGCTTGATCACGACCGTCTCGGTTTCAGGGTCCACGACGAGACCGTTGCCGACGGAGTTGATAAGGTTCAGAAAATCCACCCCGCACCGCCCGATGACATCGCCCATCAACTTGTGGTGCGCCGGATCGAAATAGGGCGGGAGCTTCACACCCATCGGCACCGTGATGACCTTGCGCACCCGCCTCATCAGACGCTCGGAGGCTTCCGCGTCATAACCGATTTGCGGCTTCCCCGGAATGTTGGGACAGGAGAGATTCACTTCGATCAAGTCGGGCTGTGCCTCGTTGATCACCCGCGCGATCGTCGGGAAATCGTCTTCGCACAGGCCCGCCACGCTGGCGATGACCGGCTTCCCCAGTTGCTTCAGCTCCGGGATGAGTTCAGCGTAAGCTTTGTACCCGAGATTGGGCAAGCCCATGGAGTTGATGGAACCGCCTGGAAATCCATAGTACCGAGGGGCGGGGTTCCCCTGGCGCGCCTCGATCGTCATCGACTTTGTCACGATCGCACCGGCACGGGAACGGCCCAGCGCCATCAACTCCTCCCGCGTGACACAGAGGGCGCCGGACGCGTTCATGAAGCAGCTGGGAAATTTGATGCCTGCAATTGTCGTCGAGAGATCCATCATGCTCCCAGCGAAACGGCCCCGTGCGTCGTCCGTGTGACCAGCCGCCCGTCCTTCATGGTCCAGGTGTAATCGGCTGCTTCCGCCGCCGTAGCGCTATGCGTCACCAACAACACCGTCTGGTGGAACTGCTGCACGACCTGGCGCAACAGCGCGATAATTTCCGCTCCATGCTGCGAATCCAGATTCCCGGTCGGCTCATCGGCCAGAATGATTTTCGGGTGATGCACGATCGCCCGGGCAATCGCCGCTCGTTGTTGTTCGCCTCCCGACAATTCGCCGGGCCGATGCTGTCTCCGATGCGTCATGCCGACGAGCGCCAGCACATCCGCCACCCGGTCCCGGACCGTCCGCCCCTGCTCCCCTCGCAACAGCAACGGGAAGGCCACATTTTCCTCCACGGTCAGACCGGTAATCAGATGAAAGGCCTGAAAGACAATCCCGATAGCCTGCCGCCTGACTCTCGTCCAGTCGCCAGCGGTAAAACGGGCCGTGGATTGCGCCTCCAGCAGGATCTCACCCGATGTGGGCATGTCGAGCCCCGCAATTAGATGGAGCAAGGTGCTCTTGCCGCATCCGCTCGGGCCGACGAAGGCGCAGAAGGCGCCGGCCGCCACCTCAAGACTCACGCAATCCAGACCGCAGATACGGTCCTCGCCCCGCTCATAGACCTTTGAGACCTGCTTGAGCGTGATCATGATCGGGGGACGTGCTCCTTCGACTGATTCAATCTTCGTATATCACAACCATTTACGGAGCGACAACCTTGACAGAGGGCGAGAAGCGCGATACAGACTGCCCTGCACGTTTGAGGATTGCTCAATGATACAAACGGACAGGCGCGAACGGCTGATCGGATGGTACCGTCAAGCTCTCCGTTTTGTCATACCGGCGGAGTGCCTCGGTTGTGACCGCTCCTTGGGCACCGACCCGATCCCGCTCTTCTGCCGCCGCTGCTGGGAGAGCATAACCCCGATGGCGGGGGCGTCCTGCTGCCGCTGCGGCCAGCCGTTTGTCTCATCGGCCGCCGTATCGTGGTCACCAGATCACCAATGCCAGGGCTGTCTTGAACGCCCTCCGGCCTACCGGCGGGCCTGGACACTTTTCCCCTACCTTCCTCCGCTACAAGACGCCATCTGTTCGTTCAAATACCGCGGCAAGGTTGCCCTGGCGAAGCCCCTGGCCTCGCTCATGATCAGCGCGTTACCGGTGGAAATCGACGTTGATCTGCTCATGCCGGTACCTCTGCATCCAGCCAGGCTCAGGGGTCGCGAATTCAACCAATCGCTGCTGCTGGCGGACCAACTCGGCCGCCATCTCTTAAAACCGGTATCGGCCACCCATCTCGTCCGTGTGCTGGCAACCGACCCTCAAACGACACTCTCGCGGCATGAACGCTTGCGCAATCTCCGACAAGCCTTCGAGGTCCGCAATCCTGAGGCCATCGTCGGACGGCGCATCCTCCTCGTCGACGATGTCTTTACAACCGGCACCACGCTCAATGAATGTGCCAAGACCCTCCTGAAGGCAGAGGCCGCGTCCGTGTGCGCATTGACCCTGGCCCGCACCATTGATACGAGTCTCGTGCCGGACCGCCTCCTTGCCAGACAGGCAGCGCGGTTTTGTTCTGCCCCGGAGATGTAGACGATGCCGCTATACGAATATCGTTGTCTGGATTGTCAGAAGCGCAGCACCCTCCTCGTATTGAGCCTGACCAATCCCACCCCCCCCTCCTGCACCCATTGCCGGAGTCTCAGACTGGAACGACTGCTGTCTCGATTTGCTTCGCCCAAGTCGGAAGAGGCCAGGCTTGAGTCGTTGACAGACCCCGACGCCCTTGCCGGCCTCGACGAAAACGACCCGGAAAGTATGGCGCGCTTCATGAAAAAGATGGGAGACGAAATTGGTGAGGATCTTGGCGACGGTATGGCCGAATCAGCGGAGTCCCCTGAGTCAGACCCCTCAGATATGGAAGGATCTGACACCTTCTGACAGGCAGTGTCATACAATTTCACTTGACAGATCCGGTTGGTTTTCTTACCCTGAGGGCAGTTTCTGCAGCCCCACGAGGCACATGGACAGCTACCGACGACGGTTTCTCAATGGTCGAAGACCCCAAGAGCGAGTTGATGACCGCGGAGGAGACCTGCCGCTACTTGAAAATCACCCAGCGGACACTCTACCGCTATCTACAGAGTCGCCAGATTCCCGCCTTCAAGCTTGGGAAAGAATGGCGATTCGTACGTTCGGATCTCGAGCAGTGGATACGCGACCGGACCAGAGGTCCTCTCGTCTCGTAAAGGAGACCTTGCACTGATGTTTGCAGGCGAATACCTCTGCAAAGTCGATGAGAAGGGGCGGTTCATCGTCCCCTCCCCTATCCGTGAGCAGGTGGAGTCCGAGGGACAGGCCGTCGTCTTCCTCAAAGGCCCGGAAGAGTCCATCCTCATCTACTCTGCGAGGGAATGGGAGAAGGTGCTCGAACGGACGAAAACCACGCTGGATGAAGAGCAGAGCCGGCTGTTCATGCATTTCGTGGTATCGGAGGCGGGCACGTCGGAGCTCGACAAGGCGGGACGCATTCTGATCCCCGGCAAGCTGCGAAAACTCGTGCCGCTCGATGACGATCAGGAAATCATTCTGGTCGGTCTCTATCATCGCATGGAAATCTGGAATCCCAGTGAGTGGCGCCGCTATATCGCTCGCTCCGAAGAGCGGTATGAACAGAATATGGCAAAAATTCTCAATCTCCTATAACCTGGCGCCCATGCCCACCTATCGGCGCCCGATCCGTATCCCTGCTTCCAAACTTCCTGTTCACCTTACCCCACACCGGCACACCGATACGGCCGGCATCGTCAGACATCCGGCAAAACGCATCCCCTCTGCCCCCCGACGGATTTCCGTTCCATTGGTGGCGACCGAGGCAGCCTCCTCGGGCAACTCGGTTTCCCTTACGTTGCCCGTGCCGCCCAGCATCAACCATCAATACGCCACGGTGAACGGCCGCCGACTGCTCTCCTCCGCCGGGCGCAACTACAAGGCGCAAGTCGGACAGCTCGTCTGGCTGACCCTGGCGAAGTCTCCCTCTCGATCCGCGCTGCTTTCCCGGCTCCAATCCGCGCCGCTGGCCCTGTCGATCCGGTTTTATTTTACGTCCGCCCTGCGGCGGGACGTAGACGGCGGCCTCAAGATCGCTCAGGATGCGGTCTGCGAAGGGCTCGGGGTCAACGACAACCGCATCGTCGAAACCCATCTTTATAAGCACATCGATAAAGCGAACCCCCGCATCGAAGTGTGTCTCACCGCAACCTCTTACGTCTAACTTTTTGGATCGGTAAAAAGTCCGGCGGCCGGCCCGAGCTATTCGTAGCGGAGCGCTTCGATCGGATTCAGGCGCGCGGCTTTATTGGCGGGATACAACCCGAAGAACAGCCCGACCACGAGCGAGAAGAAAAAGGCGATCACGATCACGTCGCTGGAAATGATCGTCGGCCAGCCGGCGATCACCGTCGTCAGCTTCGCACCGACGACACCGAGTATGATCCCGAGCGCGCCTCCCAGGACACTCAAGGTCATGGCCTCGATGAGGAACTGTATGACGATGTGGCGGCGCTTGGCTCCGACCGCCATGCGCACACCGATTTCTCTGGTCCGCTCGGTCACGGACACCAGCAGGATGTTCATGATGCCGATGCCGCCGACCAGTAACGACACGGAGGCGATGGAGAACAACATGATCGTGAGCGTCTGACTGGTGCCTTCCTGCACCTTCCCGATATCGACCTGCGTCCTGATCGTGAAATCGTCGTTCTGATCGCCCTGCAGTCGATGTCTGGCGCGCAAGACTTCCCGAATCCGCTCGACGGCCACGGGCAGGTCCTCGACCTGATCGGTTGAGCCGAACACGGTCCCCACCGAACCGATAAACGAGGTGCCGAACACCTTCCGCTCCGCCGTGCTGAACGGAATGAAGATGACATCGTCCTGATCCGACCCCTGCGCGGATTGTCCTTTCGGCGCCAGCACGCCGATGACGCGGAACGGCACGTTCTTGATGCGGATAATTGCCCCCACCGGCTCTTCCCCCGGATCGAACAGATTGTCGACGATAGTCTGGCCGATGAGCGCGACGCGGGCGGCGCTGTCCAAATCCGCCTGCGTGAACGGTCCCCCGCTGGTGAAGGACCAGTCGCGGATAGTCAGGTAGCTCGGGGAAATTCCGTTGATCGGCCCGTTCCAGTTTCGGCTCCCGTTAACGATTTGCATGACATCGCGCCTCGCCCACCCCGTGTCCACCAGCAACGGAACACGTTTTTTCAAATCCAGGGCATCGGACACGGTGAGCGTCACGGCCGTTCCCTGACTCCCTCGAACCCCGCTCGCGGATGTGACCCCTGGAAAGACGATGATGACGTTCGTCCCCATCGTGGCGATCTGAGATTGAACCGCCCGCTTGGCCCCTTCCCCGATGCTGACCATGGCAATGACCGCAGCCACCCCGATGACAATACCGAGCATCGTGAGGCCCGCGCGCAGGCGATTGCGACCCAGAATGCGCAGCGCCGTTATGACCGTGAGCCAAATGAACGCCGGCATTTACACCCCGACCGTCTCCGGCCGGCCTTTGGTGGTTCGATCGCTGAGCACTTGTCCGTCCTTGATGACGATTTCGCGATGGGCATAGGCCGCCACATCGGTTTCATGCGTGACCAGGATCACCGTAATCCCTTCCCGATTGAGCCCTTCCAGAATGCTCATGATTTCCCGGCTGGACTGCGTATCCAGATTGCCGGTCGGCTCGTCCGCCAGGAGGAGCGAGGGGGATGTCACCAACGCCCGGGCGATCGCGACTCGCTGCTGCTGCCCGCCGGACAGTTGCGTCGGGAAATGATGCTCCCTTCCGCTGAGACCAACACGCTGGAGGGCCGCCGCGGCCTTCGCCCGCTGCTCCTTCAGGGACAGCCCCCGGTAGAACAGGGGCAGCTGCGCATTCTCCAGGGCACTGGTGCGGGGAATCAGATTGAAGCTCTGAAAGACGAACCCGATCTGCCGGTTTCGGATGTCGGCCAATTCATCGGGTCGGAGATTTCCCACCTCGACCCCGTTCAATTGATAGCGGCCCTTCGTCGGTTTATCGAGGCAGCCCAGAATGTTCATCAGGGTGGACTTGCCCGACCCGGACGAACCCATGATCGCGACGAACTCCCCCTGGTCGATCGTCAGACTGAGGCCGCGCAGGGCCTGCACCTCCACGTCGCCCACCCGATAAATCTTCCAGAGGTCGTCACATTCGATCAATGGGGCCATGTCTGGAGAGGTTGAGGTTAAGGTTCAGGTCCAGTCTGAGGATTCGATCGAGGCCGACGTCCTTACGCGTTACTTACCCTCAACCTCAATCTGAACCTTGACGTGCTTTACATTCCGCGATCACGGGACCGCCGTTGGCCGCCCGTGCCGAACCCGGGAGGCAGATCGGTGCGCCTTCTCCCGTCACGGAGCTGCTCGATCCCGACGATCACCTGGTCGCCCTCGGCGACGGCATCGGACACAAGCTCTGTCGCCGACCCGTCGGAAATTCCCGTTTGTACCACCACGGGAGTCAATTCTCCGTTTTCCGCCTGCTTCCAAATCGTCCGCACAGCCATGCCGTTTACCGGAACGGTCCCGACTCCGCCCTCGCCTTTGGCCGGCTTCCCCTCTGAAAGACGAGCCGATCCCTGGTCCGTCCTGGGCGGGACAAATCGGAGGGCCGAGTTGGGAACCTTGATCACGTTATCTTTCTGCGCGACGACAATGGACACATTGGCCGTCATGCCTGGCTTGAGACGAAGGTCTTTGTTGTCGACCGCGACCACGACATTGTAGGTCACCACGTTCTGGACGTTGATCGGAGCAAGCCGCACCTGACGGATCGTGCCGGAAAACGGGACTCCGGGGTACGCATCGACGGTGAACGTCGCTTCCTTCCCTTCGGTAATCCCGCCGATATCCGATTCGCTGACGTTCGTGTCGACTTGCATCTTGGTGAGATCGAGCGCGATCAGAAAGAGGTTCGGCGTGGCGAAGCTCGCCGCCACCGTTTGACCGACTTCGATGTTCCTGGCCACCACGATGCCGTTCACCGGAGAACGAATCGTCGTGTATTTGAGGTCCAGATCCGCTGCATTCAACGCCGCTTCAGCCTGCTTCACCTGCGCCATTGCCACGTTGACCTGGGCATCCGCCCCCTGCGCATTGGTAATCGCCACATCGACGTCGTTTTGGGAAACAAACTGCTGGGCGACCAGCGATTTGGTCCGGTCCAACTCGCGCCTCCGCTGCGCCTGCTCGGTCCTGGCCCTCGCCACGTTGGCCTTCGCCATCTCAAGATTGCTGGCGGCCTGGTCGCGGCGGGCCTTGAACGGTTCGGGATCGATCGTGGCCACGATGTCTCCGGCCTTCACGACCGAATTGAAATCGGCATGCAAACTCTTGATCATGCCGGAAACCTGCGTCCCGACTTGCACCGATACGACCGGATTGATCGTGCCGGTCGCCGTCACGAGCGAGATGACCGGACCGCGCTCGACAGCTGCGGTCCGGTAACGGACGGGCGTTTTCCGTTCTCCGTTGAAAAACACATATCCGCCGATCGCCAGTCCGACGATCAACAGCGCAACCACCAAGATGATACGACGCATGGAACCTCTCCGCGCTTGCTTTTCCGGCTGGAAGCATTCTAGCAAGAAGAGACAGGGGAATCATCTATCGGCGGCATTCCCCCCAAAAACGACCCAGGCCGTCCACCATGCGGCGGACGGCCTGGCAACTCGCGGGCGCTGACTCAGCGCGCTATTGGCTGACGGTGATCCGGTCTTTGATCATGTCAAACGTTTCTTTCGGCACGACGTTCTTGGCGACCAACTCACCCTTCACCTTGTACGGTCGGTTGCTGACAATCCGGTCCGCCACATCTTTTGGCAACCCGAGCAACAGCACCAGTTCGCTGGACGAGGCCTTGTTCACGTTCATCACGGTTGCAGGAGCTTGGGCTCCACCCGCCGGCTGAGACGCAGATGCCGACGGTGCCGACGGGGTCGGACCGGAGGGCATGGACGGGGCCAGTGCGCCCGTGCCCGCACGGGACTGATCCTTGAGTTCCTTTTGATACCGTGCAACGAGGGACTTTAAGGTCTCATTATGACGCTTGGTATCTTCATATTCCTGTCGCACCGCACGGTTCTGGGCCGCCAGCTGCTTCACCCGGTCTTCCAGTTCCTTGGTGCGGCTTTCGATGCTGCCCCGTTCCTTGTCGCGTCCGTACTGAATACGCTCAAGCTCGTCATGGGCCGCCTGCGCCTCATTCCCAAATTTCACGTTGAGTTCTTTGAGGGTCTTGACCTGCTGCTCGAGCGCGCTCTTCTGGGCACGCGTCGTCGCAAGCTCGGTTTTGGCCGTTTCGGCTTCCGCCATCGCATCTTGATATTTCCGCTCCGTCACGCAGCCTACCATTGAAGCTGCTCCGACTATGACGACTGCTGCCATCCACACAGGCTTCATACGAACCTCCCCTTCCCTCACCCAATCTCCCCGCCGACTCCCCCCTCTACGTATAATACTCTGTGTATGCCAAGCCTCGGACTTTGTCAACAGATTTGCGGACTGTACGGGCGACAACCGCGCGATCGCACACGTTCGCATGATTTCCTCCCTCCGCTTGACGGAACGCGACCACTTTGTGATTATGCGCGGGACCCTCTTTCTCCACACTCACACCACGGCGTAAGGACTCATCATGAACGAATGGGGCCCGGCCCTCGCGGTCATTCTCGGCATTGTCGAAGGCCTAACGGAATTCTTGCCCGTCTCCTCCACAGGCCATCTCATCTTGGTCGGTCACGCCTTGGGATTTACAGGGGATGTCGCCGCCAACGCCGAAATTTCCATTCAGTTGGGCGCGATTCTCGCGGTGGTCGCGTACGAACGAGACAAACTCAGGACGCTGTTCGCAAACGCGGGTCGTGAACAGGCGGACTTGCGGCAATCCCTGAAGAGTCCTGGGAACCAGTCGCGGGCCGACGTCTTTCGTCGCTCCATGGCCGCGCATCCGTACCTCTGGTTCCTGCTCGGGCTGGGAGCCGCATTCCTGCCGGCAGGCCTGATCGGATTTGCGACGCACGGCTGGATTAAGACCCACCTCTTCAGCCCTCAGACCGTCGCCATGACGTCGATTCTCGGCGGACTGATCATCCTGGCCGTTGAAGCCCGCCGGACTCAGGCCACCGTGCAGCAACTCGAGCAGGTCGGATTTCGCAACGCGGTCCTTATCGGATTGGCGCAATGCGTCTCGTTGATTCCCGGCATGTCGCGCTCCGGCTCCACCATTATCGGCGGACTGCTCGCCGGCCTCGATCGAAAGGTTGCCACCGAATATTCCTTCTTCCTGGCGCTCCCGACCCTGATCATCGCGACCTGCTATCAGATGTGGAAATCGCGCGGTTTGTTCCGTCCTGAAGATTACGCGGCGCTCGGCATCGGGCTGCTGGTCTCGTTCATCGTCGCCTGGATCGTCATTGCCGCATTCCTGACCTTTGTCAAGCGCCACACACTCCGACCGTTCGCGTACTACCGCATCATCATGGGTCTCATCGTGCTCTATCTCTTCGGCCTCTAACGACAAGGAGCGCGCATGGCTGATCGGCAAGCGGATACGGTGCATGTGTTCGATACCTGGGTGAGAGGACAGCACGGCCTGCTCCATTTCGACGTGATGTCAACGGACGAAGCGACCGCCCTGATGCTGGCGAAGCGTTATCTGGAAGAGTTGGGAGAGAGGGGCGTGACCGTCACGTTGAAAGAGTGCCAGTTCTGCCACAGCGAACCGCTCGTGATGTTTTCCGAGGAGCAGCAGAAGCAGTTCCGCGAACAGGGTGGATTCGTCCTTCCCCTGCCGGCATGAACATCAGATAGCGGGCGGTGGAGTGTCCTGCGCAGGATGCGGCGTTTCTTTTCGTTCGAAGGCAAAGTGGATGATCAGGCAGACCACCCCCACGCTGATCGCGGAATCGGCCACGTTGAACGCCGGCCAATGGTACGCCTCGAAATAGACGTCGAGAAAATCAATCACCTCTCCGAACCGTAGCCGATCGATCAAATTCCCGATCGCCCCGCCGAGAATCCCCGCGATACTTAGCTGACCGATCCAGTCCTTCTCCGGCAATCGAACCAGAATCGTGCCCAGGAGCGCTAAGGCGAACAGGGACGTCACGCCGAAGAATACCATGCGGAAAGCATTGCTGCTGCCCGCGAGCAATCCGAATGCCGCTCCGGGGTTTCGAATGTAGGTGAGGCTGAAGAGGTTCGGGATGATGGGAATCGATTCATGCAGCCGCATCGACTCCATGATCCACAATTTCGTGATCTGATCGACGGCCACGACCGCGACACCGATCAGTGCGAGCAGGAGATAGCGGAGCGCTCGACTCACTGCACCGCCTCCACGCAACGGTCGCAGAGCGTCGTGTGCTGTTTATTCTTCCCAACTGCCTCGCGATAATTCCAACACCGCTCACATTTCTCGCTCGTGGATTTAGAAACCACCACCAGGACATCAGGCTTGTGTGGAAGGTTATGAACCTGCGTTAGCGTGACCCGTGACACGATAAAAATGGTGGATAGATCTGCTTCGTAGCTCTGAAGAAATTCGTACTTTTCCGAACTTGCCTTTATCTCAATGTCCGCCTCAAGTGACGAACCAATAACCTTCTCCCGACGCCGATCTTCCAATGCTGCTTGCACGGCTACTCTCACTTCTAGCAACTGGTCCCATCGCTGGGCCAGCTTCGCGTCCTGCCATTCAGAACGGGCCACCGGAAACTCGCTCAGGTGGACACTGACCGGACCAGGCGCGCCTCCCGTGTGCGTCGCCAGCGATCGCCAGATCTCCTCCGCCGTAAAGCTGAGCACCGGCGCCATCAACTTCGTCATCGCCGTGATGATCTCATAGAGTACGGTTTGCGACCCGCGACGAAGGGGTGAATCGGCGCGAAACGTGTAGAGCCGGTCTTTCAGGATATCGAGATAGACCGCGCTCAAATCGACGGAGCAGAAATTGTTGAGGGCGTGATAAATCGCGTGAAACTCAAAGTCGTCATAGGCCTTGCGCACCTTCCCCTTCAACTCCTCCAGTCGCATCAGCGCCCAACGGTCGAGTTCGGACAATTGCTCGTAAGGAGCGCGATGCGTCGCCGGGTCGAAGTCGTACAGATTGCTGAGCAGGAACCGGCAGGTATTGCGAATCTTGCGATAGGCCTCGATCAGGTGGTTGAGGATCTCCGGCGAGATGCGCAGGTCCTCGCGATAGTCCTGCGCCGACACCCACAGGCGCAAAATTTCTGCGCCCGATTGTTTGATGACGTCCTGCGGCGCGACGACATTCCCCGCCGACTTGGACATCTTCTTGCCCTGCCCGTCAAGCACGAATCCATGCGTGAGCACCGCATGGTAGGGAGCCCGGCGATCGGTCACCACGCCGGCCAACAGGGCGCTATGGAACCAGCCTCGATGCTGATCGGAACCCTCCAGGTACAGATCCGCCGGCCACCACTTGCGCGGCTTGAGCACGGCGGCGTAGCTCACTCCCGACTCGAACCAGACGTCCAGGATGTCGCGTTCCTTTTCGAAGTCGGTCCCGCCGCATTGTGAACAGGCCGTTCCGGCCGGCAATAATTCGGACGCTGTCTGTTCAAACCAGACATCTGCGCCTTTCGTTTCCATCACGGCGGCAATATGATCGATGACAACCGGATCGGCCAGCACGTGGCGGCAACCGACACAGGTAAAGCCCGGAATCGGCACGCCCCAGACACGCTGGCGCGACAGGCACCAGTCGGGCCGATTCTCGATCATGCCGTTGATACGGTCGCGGCCGTAGGCCGGTATCCAGCGGACCCGTCCGATCTCCGCCAACGCGGCCTTCCGCAACTCGTTTGTCTCCATCGAGACAAACCACTGCTCGGTCGCACGGAAGATGACCGGACTTTTACAGCGCCAGCAATGGGGATAGGAATGGGCAAGCGAGCCGTGACCGAGCAAACGTCCATTGCCCTGCAGGAATTCCACAATCTTCGGATTCGCTTTGAATACGTGCAGTCCGGCAAACTCGTTCACGATGTCGGTAAACCGCCCTGCGTCGTCAACCGGCGCAAGAATCTCCAACCGCTCACCCGGCGACGCCTTGGCATTGTGCTCAAGCACGAGAATGTAGTCTTCCATCCCGTGTCCCGGTGCAATATGAACGCAACCGGTACCCTGATCCAACGTCACAAAGTCGCCGAGCAATACCGGAGACAATCCCGTCGTGAGGGGCCGTTGCAACTCAAGCCCTTCGAACCCCTCCTGCCCCTTGTTCACCGCAAGCACCTTCGTCTGTTCCAGGGCACAAGCCTTGGCGACATTGTCGAGCAGCTTGTCTGCTATGATCAGCACTTCCTGCCCGACCTGGACAAACGCATACTCGATGTCCGGGTGAAGACAGACTGCTTGGTTGGCGGGAAGGGTCCATGGAGTGGTCGTCCAGATCACAATGGAGACCAGCTTGATATCGGCAGGGAGCGCCACGCCGGGGAACCTGGCACTGAGCGCCTTGGGTGACGTCACCACTGGAAACTTCACATAAATGGACGGCGAGGTGTGATCTTCGTATTCAACCTCGGCTTCCGCCAGCGCCGTCTGATCCTGTGTGCACCAGAGGACCGGTTTCAAGCCTTTGTAGACGCCGCCCCGCTCGACGAACTTACCGAACTCGCGCACGATCTGCGCTTCATACGCATGATTCATCGTGAGGTACGGATTCTGCCAATCGCCGAGCACACCCAGGCGCTGAAATTCCTCTCGCTGGATCTTGTAGAACTTCTCCGCATACTCACGGCAAAGGCGCCGGATCGCCGTGGCATCCAGCGTTTTCTTCTTCTCGCCGAGATCTTTCAATACCTGATGCTCGATCGGCAGCCCATGGCAGTCCCACCCGGGGACGTAGGGCGCATGGAAGCCGGCCATCGTTTTCGACTTGACGACGATATCTTTGAGAATTTTGTTCAGCGCGTGGCCGATGTGAATGCGACCGTTGGCATAGGGGGGACCATCGTGCAGCAGATAGCGCGGCCGGCCGTTGCCGGCTTCCTGAATCTTGTCGTAGAGCCGTTTTTGTTCCCACCAGGCCAGCAATTCCGGTTCCCGCTGCGGCAGGTTCGCCTTCATCGGGAAATCGGTTTTCGGCAGGTTTAGCGTCGATTTATAGTCCATTTGTCAGATCCGTCGGCTTAGGGCTAGAGGCAAGGGGCGAGGGGGAATTTACAGGAGGGGAGAACCGGTAGCAATCTCAATTTTCGTCGACCGAGGCCTCTCTCCACTTGCCCCTTGCCTCGCACCGCTAGCCGATGGCTTCAACTAATCGCCATCATGCGGTCGAGCGCCACTTTGGCCCAACGCTTATCGTCCTCGGGAACGACGATGCGATTCACGATATGGCCGTCGGCGAGGTTTTCCATAGCCCAGCAGAGGTGGGCTCCATCGATGCGGAACATCGTGGCACATTGACAAACGGTGGAAGAGAGGAAAAAGACTTTCCTGTCGATCAGGTCGCGCTTCAATCGATTGACCAGATTCAACTCCGTCCCGACTGCCCAGACCGTGCCGGCGGGGGCCGCTGTGACTGTCTTGATGATGAACTCGGTGGATCCGGCAAGGTCCGCCTTGTTCACCACATCTTCATGGCATTCCGGATGGACAATGACTTTCCCCTCCGGATATTGCCTCCGGAAGTTGTCCACATGGACAGGCTGAAACATCTGATGCACGCTGCAATGGCCTTTCCAGAGAATGAGTTTCGCCCGCTTGATCGCCTCGCGCGTATTGCCGCCGTTCGGCTGGAACGGGTCCCAGACGATCATCTGCTCGCGCGGGAGCCCCATCTTATTGGCCGTATTGCGGCCCAGATGTTCATCCGGGAAAAACAGAATCTTCTCGCGTCTCGCCCAGCACCATTCGATCACGGCCCTCGCGTTGGAGGAGGTACAGGTGATCCCCCCATGCTCGCCGCAAAAGGCCTTCAACACCGCGGCTGAATTCA
>DATGEA010000267.1:0-1954 GCA_035310605.1 Nitrospira sp.
ACTCCCCTCCTGCTTGCCCTCACGCCTCCTGGTGGACTAGGCTTTTCTGACTCCCCTGTGATCCAACCAAGGAGGCGGTCATGTCACAGATGACTGCGGTTCAAATAAACGGTCCGGGCGGCGCGTTCGAGGTGGTGAAACGGGCAGTGCCGGAACCGGGGCCCAACACGGTTCGCATTCAGATACAAGCGTGCGGGGTCTGCCATAGCGACGCCTTTGTGAAGGAAGGCCATTGGCCCGGACTGCGCTACCCGCGCGTGACGGGGCATGAGGTCGCGGGCGTAATCGATGCCGTCGGGCCCGGTGTGACAAACTGGAAGAAGGGCCAGCGGGTCGGCGTGGGCTGGCATGGCGGGCATTGTGGGCACTGTACCCCTTGCCGCCGCGGGGATTTCATGGGCTGTCAGAATTTTCTGGTCACGGGATTCCAGGAAGACGGCGGGTATGCGCAATACATGATCGCACGGAACGAGGCTGTGGCTGCTATTCCCGACGCCCTCTCGCCAGTGGAGGCGGCGCCCATCCTGTGTGCCGGTATCACGACCTTTAACAGTTTGCGTCATAGCGGAGCAAAGGCAGGCGATCTGGTGGCGGTGCAAGGTCTTGGGGGATTGGGGCATCTCGGCGTCCAGTTCGCGAGCAGGATGGGCTATCACACGGTGGTGATCGGTCGGGGCCGGGATAAGGAACCTCTGGCGCTGAAACTGGGCGCGACCCGCTACCTCGACACGGAGACGACGAAGGCTGCGACAGAATTGGCCAAGATGGGCGGGGCCTCGGTCATTTTGGCGACCGCGCCGAACAGCAAGGCGATGTCAGATCTCATCGACGGGCTCGGAGTCGGCGGGAAATTGCTGGTGGTCGGAGCCTCTGCCGATCCCATCACCGTGACCCCTATTCAACTCATCGGTGCGCGCCGGTCAATTCAGGGCTGGCCCTCCGGGAGCGCCAGAGATTCGGAAGACACGCTGAACTTTTGTGCCCTCACCGGCATTCGTCCCATGGTCGAGACGTTCCCGCTCGAACAAGCCGCTGCCGCCTACGATCGCATGATCAGCGGGAAGGCACGATTCCGCGTGGTGTTGACGATGGGTGGATGAGCAGCCGTTAACTAGGGATGCAACCGGCGTATCGTTTTGCTGATACGTGAGAAGGGAGGATTGAGCACTGAAAAAGATTCCAGAGACCTTTACTCGCCTCAAAACTTTCTTCACATACGGATTGATAGAGCCCGAAAACGAGCGGACCCGCACACAGCGCACACCATTCCATTTTCTGTCACAATTCGATTGGCCTCCAAATTATTTTCAGGCATACTCGCCACTCTCGTGGCGGAATTCCGCACGAGGTATATACGCAAAGGGGAAAGGCGATGGCACTTGCACGGCATTCTATTCTTCTACCGAAACTCTGCATCGCGTTATTCGTGATTGTGTTCGCGACGGTTGAGTCAGCACTCGGTTGCTCAGGAGTGGGTGAATTGAGCCTGCCCGTCGAGCTTGAGAGTAAACTGCAATCAATCGCCGCCGCCGAAGACCATCTCTCGGCTGCCCTGCTCTATCAGAAACAGGCTGAGCAAGTGCAAACGACGGCGTTGAAGTATGAAGACACGGCACAGAAAATTACCCAACCAGAAGATCCTAAAAATTTCAGACGAAGCGGCCTCAAAATTGCGGGCCAGCAATGCCGCAAGGAGGCGGTCGAACTCCAGCGGCTTGCAGACTACCATCGACAAAAAGCGGAGACGCTGCAGGCTAACCACCAAGCCAAGTAATCCAATCAGCTGCCGCCAGGACTTTTGGCCGTTGCATGACCATCCTACCGGCCTACCGGTGGTTTACAAACTCGATTCTGCCGAATCTGACCAGAGCCACGCAGAGCTATCCGAAGGAAAAACCGAAGAATCCAAGGAACCATCCTCTTGATAGGTCAGGATGGATTTGCCCGTTCCGGT
>DATGEA010000268.1:0-2641 GCA_035310605.1 Nitrospira sp.
GCAACGTACCTTAGGTGACAGTCCAGCCGAGTCGCGGCTTCAGCCGCGAATCCGACTCCCCATCCTGGCCCACACGATCCTCCCGCGGTCCGGACCTGCAATTCGCAGCCTACCCGGCTCCCTCGGAACATCCTCAAGCGCCTGCGTCTGGGAAACTTGCTCCGATAGAGCGGCGCGCTCGGCGTAGACGCGAGTTCTCACGGATCCTCGATATGGGCGTGGTCCGTACGCGGTGCTGGGGACGTGGCCCGATTACACGGTCTATGTTGAAGACGGATACGGGGATGGTGACTACAACGACAACATTCTCACGGTCCACTTCACGCCGCCCACCTGTCCACCATCGGGGGATAGTGTATTGGATGACCCTGTAGCACGTCGCCAGTTTCGCGATGCTCTCCTCGCGTCAAACCCAAATGCACCACCGGGTTCAGGGCAGAAACAGGAACATGGCGGCGTTGTCTGGGAGCGGTCGGACGGCACCTTCCTTCTTCAGGACATACCGGACCCGAACGCTAATGAATGCACTTGGCATCTCCCCCCGGGAACTCCTACCCCTCCCGAACCGGGATTAATCGCGAAGGCAACTTGGCACACCCACGCTTACAAGACTCAGCAGCCTGTCTACGGTTGCCAACCTTCATCCCAGTGGTCCCAGACTCCCGGCGATCACAAGCCAGTGCCGAAACTCGATCCCAACGCCAACGGAGGCGGCAGTCTGGAAGACTGGATGGCAGCTGACGCTACAGCCGACATGTACATCATCAATAACGGGGGCAAACTGTGGAAGCTGATTTCCCACACTCCTCCACCACAGCGTATGTTCAACAACAACCATTGGAACTGGCAAAAGCCGAGCTCACCGGGTTGCTTCACGCCGTAAGAACCCAGGGAACATTGGAGAACCGCCAGATGAAAGACATGCGAATCCTGAGCGGCATTGCAGCTCTTGGCTTCTTAGTATTGATCGCGACTTGCCTGCCTGTAGCCGCCTCGCAAGCCGGAGGTGCGCAATGCAAAGGCTCAGACTCGGTCTCAGTCCAGATCAATGACTATCTTGACAGCCTGCTGATCAGCGACGATTCGGGAAACGTGGCAATGCGCGATACGGTAGGAATCGCTGGGGTGCAGCCGTCGCAGGTGATAATCATAACAGACGAACGCACCTGCTCTAGACTCGCTTCTGCAATTGACCACCTTGAGGGTGTGAACAGACCTGGCCGGATGGTTTACGCATTTTCGGTCGGGACTAGATTCGCTGCGCTGGATCTGAGCATTAAGGCAGGAGAATGGGTTCAACTACTCTTTTACGACAATCACTACAAGTTGCTATGGTCCGTGGGCGTGTTCTGAAGGAACGCGGCGTTTCTTACCGGGTCAAGTACACGCGGATCGCGTGATCGCTGATGTCGGTCACGGCCAGGTCGACCCGGCCGTCGCCGTCCAGGTCTGCCACGGCGAGGGCGGCCGGCGCGGGAGAATAGAGACTCGCGAGTCACTTCACGTGACAGTCCAGCCGAGCCGCGGCTTTAGCCGCGAATAACCCGGCCCGCCCCGAAGAGCGACAATTCGCCACCCCCGCGCGTTACTCTCATGTGACAGTTCAGCCGAGTCGCGACCGCAGGAAGTCCTTTAGGGCGGGTTTACCCGCGATAGGGGAGAGGTACGAAGCGGCGTCCGTCCGCTACGGCTTGCTCTCGAACCTCGTGGCGATCCGTTCGATGGCCCGAACCAGCCGAGTGGCGAGTGTCAACACGTAGATGACCACCGTGAGCCACACCAATACGGCGACAATCCCAAACCCGTGACCCCAATACACCGGCTCCATGGACTCCTCCATGTACGTTGAGACGCTGGTACGTCACTCCACCAGCTCGATATAGAAGCGCCGGTTCTGTTTTCCCTTGTTGTCCACCTTGACGATTCTGATCCGTCCGACGTCTCCGGTGTCGCGCACGTGCGTCCCGCCACAGGCCTGCGCCTCGAAGCCCGCGATCTCGACCACCCGCACGCGGCCGTCCTCGATGGGCGGCTGGGCCTCCAGGGTGCGCAGCAGATCGGGGCGTTGCTGGAACTCCTCGGCGCTGATCGTATACGAGCCGACGCCGAGCTGCCGCGCCAGCACCTCGTTCACGTCGGCTTCGATGCGGCGCACCATCTCCGGCGTGTAGTTCACCCGGAAGTCGATGTGCGAGCGCACAGGATCCATCCGCACGCCGGTGATCCACCCGTCGAAGCCGCGGAGCATCACGGTATTGAAGACGTGGAGCGCGGTATGGAAGCGCATCAATGTGAGACGGCGCTCGGCGTCGAGCTGCAGCGAGCATGGCGCGCCGACGTGGATGCCGTCGCGCAGCATATCGTCGCGCTGTGCCACTTCGAAGTGGTGCCACAGCTCTCCCGCCTCATCGCGGCGCACCGTGGTGATCGGCAGCGAGCTGCCGGCGGGCATGATCAATGTCCCGCTGTCGGGGGGTTGGCCCCCTCCGCCCGGGTACATGCAGCTGCGATCGAGCGTCAGGGCGTCCGGCGCCACCGCGGTGATCACGGCGTCGTGCTGGAAACAGTAGGCATCCTGCAGATACAGGCGTTCGGTCATGGGATCAGCCATCAGGCATCAGCCATCAGCCTGCTGATCGCT
>DATGEA010000269.1:0-27613 GCA_035310605.1 Nitrospira sp.
CATCGCTGCGACGATTGTCCATGTCATCGGTTTCTCGCTCTTGCTCTGTGCGGGCTACGGAGTCGTCCTGTACCAAGGCATTGTCCAAACAGGGTCGATTTCGGTCGGACATCTGTTGGGCATGCCCGTCCTTCTGGTGATGGCGATCTTCTACGGCATGCGCTGGAGACGATCGGGGTGGAGGGCAACGGAAAGCGCGATTGCTCCAAAGCATCGAGGAACTCAAGAAGGCCGAGCGCGCGCTCCAAGCGTCGCGGGAGCAATTGGAGGTCCGTATCAAAGGGCTCAAAGGTGACTTGTTCAAGGCCAATAGGTCGGTCCGGCAAGAGAAGGCGGAACGAGAAGGCCTTGAACGACAACTGGCTGAGTCGCAAAAAATGGAAGCCGTCGGCCGTATCACGGGCGGCATAGCCAACGAGTTCAGCCATCTCTTTTCGGTAATCGGCAAACAGACCGGCCTTGTGCTGTCCCGTCCGAGACCGGACGATCCCCTGTACGGGCCGGTCGATGAAATGTCTCGCAGCGGTGGACAGGCTGCCGCGCTCACGGCACAATTGGCAACGCTCGATATCCACAATCGCCAATTCCGGCATGTGCTGTCGATTGGGACGGTGATGGAGGATCTCAATGACGTCATCCGAGGGTTATTGCCTGCTCAGATCGACTGTCCGATCTCGATTGAACCGGGTCCGCTCGACGTGGAAGTGGATCGTGAAGGATTTGAGCAGGTGTTGTTGAATTTGGTAGTCAATGCGCGTGATGCGATGCCTCAACAGGGCCGGCTCACAATCGAGGTGACGCCGGTGCTGAGTGAGGCGGATGGCGAGCCACTTGCCCGGGTGAACGGTCATCCTTCGGCGGTAAGAATCCAGGGACGTGACACCGGCAGTGGCATGACCAGGGACACGCAGTCCCGGATGTTCGAGCCCTTCTTTTCCACGAAGGAAACCAATGTCGGCCTTGGGTTGACGGCGGTCTATGGGATCGTGAAGCAGCACGGGGGGCAGGTGGACGTGATCAGTCAGCCTGGTCAAGGGGACGACCGTGCGCATCGATCTGCCTGCTGTGCCGACCGGTCTGCCCCGCAACCGGTCAATTTTGTCAGCCGTGGCGGTCAAACGCCAAGAGAGGGTGTTGTTGGTCGAGCCCCATGAGATTGAGCGGAAGATGGCGCTCTCCACGTTGCTGCGTCATCGGTACCAAGTATTGGAAGCCAGCTCCCCCGTTGAAGCACTCATGCTGCTACAACAGCATTGCGGATCCGTGCACGTGACCGTCAGCAGACTCATTATGCCTGAAATCAGCGGACGGGAATTAGCCAAGCGGTTGCTGAAACAATTTCCTGGAATGAAGGCCTTGTTCGTCTCGGGCTATGACGATGAGGCGATCATTTCGCACCGTATCAACCGGCGGTTTCTGCTGAGGCGGCCCTCTCGACAGGCTGGATTGGTTGAGAAAGTTCGCGAATTGATCGACGCATAGCACTCAGCCGCAGATAGACTTAGGTATCCCACCGCCCCGGGCGTCGACCTGGCGCGAAGAACGATACATCCGGACGTTTAAATAATCCGATCAGCGCCATCCCCGCGAGGAAGCCGCCGATATGGGCGAAGAAGGCCACGCCGCCGCCTTTGCTCCCCATGCTCATGCCGCCGCTCAAAAGTTGCATCACGAACCACATGCCCAGCACGAATCCGGCAGCAACCCTTGTCATGCCGATGCCGGGCATGAGGACGAGCACGTGAGCGCGCGGGAATAACAGCACATAGGCTCCGAGTACGCCTGAAATCGCTCCACTCGCGCCGACCATGGGAACGGTGGAAGCCGGATCGGTCATGGCGTGGCTCAAGGCGGCCAAGATTCCGCAAATGAGATAAAAGAGGATATAGCGGACGTGTCCCATGACGTCTTCGATATTGTTTCCGAAGACCCAGAGGTAGAGCATGTTGCCGATCAGGTGCATCCACCCGCCGTGCAGGAACATGCTGGTGATCAGTGTGGCATAGGCAGGGACGGCCACCGCCATGGTGGCGGGCAGCTCTGCTTCCCCGAATACCAGGGCCGGAATGGCGCCGTACTGGAATACAAAGGTTTCACCGGGCTGAGGAGGGAGACTGGCTTGATAGAGAAAAACCAGGACGCAGGCGACGATGAAGGCTACCGTCACGACGGGTGTGCGTTCCGTCGGATTATCGTCGTGGAGAGGAATCATGCAGCTCCTCGTTTACGATGAGCTGCGACGGCGATCGATGACCGGTCGGGGGAGCGCAGGATTCTCCGGGAGCGACCCGTCGGGGCCGAGCAATACGGAAAACCCCGCCGCATGCGTATGGCCGCCGCCGCCGAACGATGCGGCGATGGCGCCGACATCGGTCCCATCCTCTCGTGACCGCATGCTGTAATAGCGCCGCCCGTCGCGATCATGCCAGATAAGACAGAAAGGCACGTCGGCAGACAGCCGTTCGCCGATCTGGCTGGTCAGCACGGCGCTTTGGACGGAGGGAACGGTGGCGCCTTGAAACTCGACCTGGACGGCTTGCCCGGCGAGTTTGTTCACCAGTTCATGTTCGTACCGTAGGATGGCGCGGCCTTCCTGCTCTAAGTCTTTCTGCTTGAAGCTGCTCCAGAGGTGAAACTCGAAGGGATGGGAAGCCACCGCCGCATTGATCTCCCGGCTCAACGGCAGGGTCCAGGTCCAGAGGTCTTTGTCCTGGATATAATCGAGCAGCCAGGGCACCGGATGGTCGTGTGCCCATTCCCAGGCCAGGACAGCTCCCGACTTCTTCATGTCAAAATAGGCGTAGGGTAACCCGGCGAGAGCTTTTTCCGCCGTGATGTGGTGATCGAGCACAAGAAGTTCTTTCGCTTCCCGGGCCATGGTTTCCAGCGTGTCGCGGGCATAGCTGAAATCCACAATGACGACACGTTGATCCTTCAATCCGGAAGGGGGCGGATTACCGTGTTTCACCGGGAGAAACTGTGCGTCCGGAAATCGGCGCCAGAGCGCCCAGGCGGCACCGAAGCCATCCGCGCATTCGGCATGATAGAGCACGACTGTGGGGGGCTGAGAAAGATGTCGTTGTGAGTGAAAGCCGGCCATGGAGACGGAGCATATCATGGGCCCCGCCAAGACTAAAGCCTGTTTGTACAGGCCTTACAGCCGATTCAGGTGGTTGATCAACTGGCGCAACCGGGCGGCGCTACGGCGATTGGAGGTAAAGACGAGGCGTGGCAGGTCTTTTAAATCAGGCTCGTCCAGCTCTTCAGGCAGTGCATCCCGAAGCTCGAACGTACCGTCCACCAGGAGATCCGAAAACAGCTGATGGATCTCCGCGACCTGGTCGGAAGAAATGCGGGTTTTCAATCGCATTGCCAGTTGCCGTCCGACGTACCGGATCGAGTGGAACCGTCTGTAGAAGGTCGTTATTTCTTCAATCGCTTCGTCGACCGATGTGGCGATTTTGAAAAGATCGAGATCCTCGGGATTGATCAGTTTGCGATCCAGGAGCTGCCGGTTGATGAAGCCGGCCCACTCGTTCCAGTAGTCACAGCCCGAAGCCTGGAGGCAGACGATCGGCTGGGGATCGCTCTTGCCGGTCTGGGCAAGGGTCAGAATCTCAAATCCTTCGTCGTGGGTTCCGAAGCCGCCGGGGAAGAGCGCAATTGCGTTGGCTTCCTTCTGGAAGATCAGTTTCCTGGTGAAGAAGTACTTGAAGGTCACCAGTTTCGGATCGTCCGCGATGGTGGTGTTGGGCCCCTGTTCGAAGGGCAGCATGATGTTCACACCGAAACTGTTTTCCCGACCCGCGCCTTCCTGGGCAGCACGCATAATGCCGTCCGCGCCTCCGGTAATTACCATGAAGCCTGCTTGAACGACACGACGCGAAAATGTGAAGGCAATTTGATAGTTCGGATCGTCGGCGGCGGTGCGAGCCGACCCGAAGATGCTGATTTTTTTCCGATCGCGGTAATCGTGAAAGACGCGGAACGCGTGGCGAAGTTCTTTGACCGCCCGATTGACGATCTTCAGGTCAAGGGCGTCGAGATGGGCGTCATGGAGCCGGAGCATGCCGGCCAGCAGTTCTTTAATCAGCCCCGCCTGGAGATCATCCTCCGGACGTTCCAGAAGCATGCGAATTTGGCTCAACATCTCGTCATTCGACGGCATCGTGCGGGGACGGGTCGGGGTGGCTTTCATAGAATTATCCATCCGCGTGGCTGGTGATTGGTGAGTCTCAGTTCGAGGGAAAATTGTATCAGCTGTTCGTCCTTTGGTCAAAGAACTACATACATAGCAGGTGGTTGAGCAACTTCATGTGGAGGCCGGAGATGCAGGGAAATTTATCACGGATGGTGTGATGCCCTCGCAGGATGGTCGAAAACCGTCCTGCAAAATGGCAGCGAGTGGCGAGGGAAAGAAGCGCAGGTCGCGTACTGCGTGTGAACCGTCCACTGGAAGTCTTGAACTTGGTGAACAGATAATCCGATCCAGTTGCTTCACTGAGCGATGCGAAAACAGAGCATGGGGAAAGAGGCAATTTGGCAAGCTGGCGTGGGGAGAGTGAGAAGAGAGATTTGTTCAGTATCCTCTGCTAAGGGCGATCGGATGGGGGAGGGATTGACTGCAAGGCCCAGGCTTTCAGACGGGCGAGATCAGCATTCGAAAGATCGGTAAATTGAATTTCGATGGCGGCCGTTTTCTTTCCCGTTTGAGCTGGAGCATCGGATGTAGATGACTCGGACATCATGACCCTTCCCTGAACAGTCAATGGTGTGTTTTGACCGGGTAAGGAAAAAGCCAGGACCACGCGGGTCCTGCTGTTGAGTGCCGTGGCTGATTCGATCCGGGCGCCTATATGGCTGAGCTGTACGATCATGGCATTCTGCGCCTGTCGGTGAGCGAGATCCTCCCCGACGACACTGACAACTGTCGGAATGTTCGCCTGGCGTCGGGGGGGCGCCAGCATCAGGTCCTGGGCGCTCAAGACACCGACCGGCTGGTTCTGCTTTGTCACGATCAAGAGGGAGGCTCCTGTCGCCACCATCATGGTGGAGGCTTCTTCCAGTCCCTGGTCGTACTCGATGAACTGCACGGGACGTGTCATGATGGTGCGTACCTCGATTTCGTGGGGCTCGAGCCCCTGCGCGACGACTTTTTTCACGATGTCGGTCGGCGTCATGAGGCCGAAGATGGTATCGGTCTCCTTCACCAGAAGGCAGGGCGCATGCTCCCGCTCAAGGAGCAATGCCGCCTCGCTGACGGAGACATCGCCCGGAACCTGCACGACTCCTGGTGTCATCATATGGGCTACCACAGTTGGTATAACATTGGAGGCCTTGGAGGGCGGTTCGTTCGGATTCGGCATCGATAAAACCCTCTCCCGATTCGTTCAGCATCAACGATTCGTGAGGGCCCGGCCCCTGCGGCGTATGCCTAGTATAGCAGACAGGGTTCCCTCACCCAGGTTGGGCTGTTCCCTTGTCAAACAAGGGGTTCGGAGACTAGACTAGGCTAATTGATTCCTCAGTACAAGGGGCGCCGGTGGGAAGTATGCTCTCGATCGAACAGGATTTCAGAAGCCGGGCGGGCTTGATTCCCGGGCTCGGTTTGGGCCTGTCCGTCGATGTCTATTCTCCGGATATTTTTGAGCTGATGAAACGGTTCGCTGCGCAGGAATCTCAACCGGAGTATCTTGAAATCTTTCGAGCGACCATCCCGGCCCTTCAAACTGTGCGGCAGCATTTCCCTAAGGCGTCACTGTCCTACCATGGAGAGGGCTTGTGGATTACCCAGCCTGACTTCTCCGGCACGCCGTTTGTCGAGGAGGAGATCAGCGAAGTCGCCAGGCAACTTGCAATCCTCCGGAGTCCCTGGCTCAACCACGAATGCGCGACAAAGCAAATGGCAGGGTACTCGTTCGGTACCTACCTCCCACCTTTATATACACCCGAGAGCGCCAGAGTCGTGGCTGGCAATATCGCGCTGGTTCAAGATCGGTTGGATCGGGCTTGCCGGCCAGGGCGGGCATTCGGACCGTTATTTCTATTGGAGATCCCGCCGCTTACCTATTTCATGGCTGGGACGATGTCCGTTGCACAATTTTTCCGGATCGTGACGGATCGTGTGCCCTGCGGGCTTGTTCTCGACATCGGTCATCTCTGGACGGTCTATCGCTATACGGTTGTGAGGCACCAGATGTCGCTTGAACAGTTCGTCGAACGATTCTTAGACGAATTTCCGATGGAGCGGGTCATCGAAATTCACGTCGCGGGCTTGGATCGTCATGAGTCTACAGGCCGTCGTCGACAGGACGGAACGCTTACGGAATGGGTCGATGCGCATGCGGCGCCGATTCAATCGGTTTCATTGACGATGCTCGAACAGGTGCTGGCCCACCCGCGGCTCGTCAATCTTCGTGGAGTGGCGCTGGAAGTCGATACGAAACCCGTCGAGAACATCATCGAGGAGTTCAACGAGGCAAGGAGGCGCTTCGGTCCCATGATTCAACGGAAGATCGCAAAACACCCGACAGGTGCCGACTCAGTCCCCTGGGCAGCAACGCTCCCGGTCGAGCAGAGTCAGGCAAGCGACATCGACAAACTCAGCCTCGAAGAAGCCTATACGCGCTATGCGCAGATTCTCTCGGGGAGACAGCCCCTCACGGGTCCGGAATGGCAACAGGTCACGGAAGATCCCGCCGGGCTTGGCCGGTATGTGCACGAGTACTTGCCGCATGAAATTCTCCATTGGGGCGGGGAGGTCACCGAGATGTTCCCTGACACCTGCCGAGCATTAGCCGAGGCCGGGATCGCTCTCGACGGTCTCGTAGCCTGGTGGTTTCAGGCCGCCCGGCCCGTCGATCGGCCGTACGATTTTTTCCTTCTCAAGATCGAACGTGTGCTGAAATTCGTTGGAGAGCGGGCTCCGGCGCTTGTGAACCAGGCCCAACGAGAAGCGGACGCACTACGCCTCGCTTATGCCGAAGCCAACGACGCAGTACAACCGCTGATGGAGCCGGCTCGATGAGTTTCTGGCAGGCCCTTCCACGACCGGTTGTCGGACTCTCGCCGATGGATGGAGTGACGGACGCGAGCTTTCGCCGGATCGTGGCATGGCAGGGGAAGCCGGACGTCACCTTCACCGAATTCACCCACGTCCACGACGTCTGCCGCGGTCCGGAGTTTCTCTTGGACTCGCTCCTGTATCATGATGACGAACGTCCCATCGTCGCCCAGCTCTATGGGAAAGACCCGGAATTGTTTTATCAGGCGGCGCATGCGGTGTGCGAGCTGGGGTTCGACGGCTTGGACATCAACATGGGATGTCCGTCCCGTAATGTCGCGTCATCCGGATCCGGAGCCGGTCTGATCAGAACCCCGGACCTCGCCCATGCCATCATACGCGCCGCCCGTCAGGGCATCGTCGATTGGGTAGGTGGTCAGACGTTGGAGGGGGCCGGTATCAAACCGGTGAGAGTCGAAGCGATTCGTCGTCTGAGCGAACGATTCGGAACTTCTCCTCCGCGTCCGTGCATCCGGAAGACCATCCCGCTCTCGGTGAAAACACGACTGGGCTATGACGAAGTGATTGTAGATCGCTGGATCGAGCATTTGCTGGTCGAGTCCCCGGCGGTCATTTCTCTCCACGGACGGACCTTGCAGCAGATGTATCGGGGCGAGGCCGACTGGTCGGCAATCGCGCGCGCGGCTGCGCTTGTACGCGGCACGGGGACGATGCTGTTCGGCAACGGCGACGTGCAGAGCTTGCAGGAGGTCGTCCGACGTGTACGTGAGACGGGCGTCGACGGCGTCCTCGTCGGACGCGCAGTGCTTGGCAGGCCCTGGTTCTTTCGGGGAAGTGAAGACGTTCGGCAAGCAGTTCGGGCGCATGGAGATCCAGGACCGGAACCCTGGAACCCATCGATTGCGACGCGTTTCGACATCCTTCTCGAACATGCGAGATACTTTGAAACGCACTGTGGCCCGGACCAGTTCCGGCGCATGCGCAAACATCTCGGGTGGTATTGCAAAGGTTTCCCCCATGCTGCGGCGCTGAGGGCCAGTATGTTTCGCGTTTCCTCCGTCGCCGATGTGGACGCCACCCTCGCCGACTATCATGCCCACCGGATCGTGGATGCGAAAGATGACATAATCGGTTCCCCGGCCGACGACGCCGGGGAGATGACATCGCTGGCTTCACGATGCGGGTGATCCTCGCGTCGACCTCGCCCCGTCGTCAGGAACTCTTCGCTTTGCTCGGCGTTCCCTTCGAGGTCCGTCCTCCCGCGTTTGAAGAGCGTGTCGTGTCCGGCCGATCCGGCAAGGAGTTGGTCGCCTCTTTTGCGCGGGGCAAAGCCTATTCGGTCGCCAAAGACAACCCGGACGCTGTCGTCCTCGGCAGCGATACCTTGATCGAGTTGGACGGGGAGGTGATGGGGAAGCCGGTTGATCTTATCGAGGCCCGTGCCATGCTTCGACGCGTGGCCGGACGCGAGCATCTTGTCCACACCGCTGTAACGCTTTCCTGTCTGGCTCGTCTCATCGAGACGACGCAGGTTTCGACCGCCTGCGTGCGGATGAAACCCTTCAGTGTCGAAGAGCACGAGCGTTATCTCGCGACCGGCGATAGTCTCGGAAAGGCCGGCGCATATTCCATTCAAGGACCGGGGGGTGAGCTGGTTGAAAGTGTTGATGGAGACTTTTTATCCGTCGTCGGCTTCCCGCTCCGACTCGTCGCGATGTTCCTGACGCAAGCGGGGGTGACGGTGCCCGTCGATATCGATCGCCTCTACGCGACCATGCCGTATGGAAACTGGCGGCGATTTCAGTCTCCGTCAGGGTCGTGCCAGGGGCCGATTGCAAAGGGATAGAGCTTTTCGTACAATGCCGCCTTTATTGGATTTTTTGCTTACGGAGGACGTCATGGTTGCTCAAGGGAACAGGGCAATGCGGAGTGTGGCGGGCCTGGTCGGGATCTGTATTATGTTGGGAGTCAGCCCGGCCCTCGCCATTGACGTGAAATTGTCGGCGGATGACGCCCAAAAAGCCCTTGAAGCCGGGCGCGGGCCTATGGAAAAGGCCAATACCCCTGAAGAAGTGAAAAAGGTTCTCCAGCATGCCTCTATGGTGACACGTGTCGGGGCCGACCCGGAGAAAGACTCTTGTGGTGCCAGTGCCATTCTCAGAACGAAGCGGTATCGGCTTGAAGCTTTCGGCCGGCAGGAGGCCTCCGAATCCAAGAAGCGCAAAACAGACATCCGCATGCCGGAAGAGTTCATCAAGAAAGTCGTCGAGATGCCCAACATGGAAGTGGAAGTCCAACTCTGCGGCGACGACGAATATTTTGCCGAAGGCGCGCTCATCGAACTGCAGCAGGGCTCCAAGAAGGTGAAGCCCATCGATATCGGGAAGGCTGAACGGGGACGCAAGAACGAAGGCAGCGGTCCCGCCTACCGATCCCGCTTTACCGCAGTCTTCGCCTATGAAAGTTTTGACCCAACCGCCGCTTCGGTCTTCGTCATCAACCTGCAGGACGGAAAAGAAGTCCGCATCAACGCCGATTTTGCAAAGGTGAAGTAGGAGTACTCCTTCCTGGATTAATCTCTCGAACGTGGGTGAATCCCGCCCGAAGGAACCTGCGAAAGGCGATTGCCGAAGATTGATCGACGAGTTCTGGAGAACTCGTACGACGTGGCCCGGCCATCTGATGACCCCGATGCTTTGGATGCGGGCCTTGCTCCCCGCCCCACTACCTCGACTGTCTTCAGCCGGCACCGGCTTTGCAGGCCATGAGGCATAGTCCATTCTTTCTGCGCTATTGATCGTCCTGTATCCCCCTCAATGACTCGACGGGGGATCTCATGTCCGCCTCTATTCCTGCAAAGTGGTCCCTTCCTTGCACAACTACTGGAACTGGAGCCTGAATTCAACGAACTGTATCGGTTGCTGGGGAATTTCTGGGCAATTGCCGGGGTACCCTGTCCCAAAAAGGGACATTTATGTCTTGGCCCTCCGTTTTTATATGACCATAGCCTCTGGAATCTTTGAGGAGCGGAAGGAGTCGGAAATGGGTGACGAATGGGGTGCAATTCTCGTCGTAGATGATGATGCGGACATGCGTGAGATGCTTCAGGACATGCTGAAGGATCGCGGGTATCGAGTCGCAACGGCCGGCAGCGGCCAAGAGGCGCTGAAGATCTTGGGCGAAGAAGAGTATGCCACCGTACTCACCGATCTTCGCATGAAAGGGCTTCAAGGTCTTGAACTGCTGAGCGAAATCAAACGGCTGCATCAGGACATCGGGGTGGTTTTGATGACGGCCTTCGGGACTGTGGAAACCGCAGTCGAGGCGATGAAACACGGGGCCAGTGATTATTTGACCAAACCGGTCAAGAAAGACGAGCTGGTTCGGGTCATCGAGCGAGTGCTTCGTGAAACCTCGCTCCGGCGGGAAGTCAGCCGCCTGAGAAAGGAAGTGCACAAGGAATACAGTTTTCACCAGATTCTCGGTAAGAGTAAGCCGATGCAGGCGGTCTTCGATCTCATCAAACGTGTGGCCGACAGTCCCACCAACGTCTTGATCACGGGAGAAAGCGGGACCGGAAAAGAACTCGTCGCCAAGGCGATTCATTACAACAGCGACCGGAAGGAGGCGCCGTTTATTCCGGTCAACTGCGCGGCGATTCCGGAACAGTTGTTGGAAAGCGAGCTGTTCGGACATATGCGCGGCGCTTTTACGGACGCCAAGATGGACAAACGGGGCCTGTTTGAAGAGGCGCAGAAAGGTACGCTCTTTCTCGATGAGATTAGTGAACTTCCCCTCATGCTTCAGGCGAAACTCTTGCGGGCGATCCAGGAGAGGGAAATCAGGCGGGTGGGCGCCAACAAGCCGATCGCAGTGGATGTCCGCATTATCGCGGCCACCAATCTCAATCTCGGCGAAGAGGTGAAAGCCAAGCGGTTCAGAGACGATCTCTACTATCGTCTGAACGTCATCGAGCTGAAGCTCCCTCCGCTTCGTGACCGACGGGAAGACATTCCCTTGCTGGTCGAGGCTTTTCTGAAAAAGTGCGGGGAGGTTCGAGGGAAAGAGGTGAAAGGCGTGAGCGAGTCCGCACTGGCTATGCTGATGGACTATGCCTGGCCCGGAAACGTCCGTGAGTTGGAGAACGTCATCGAACGCGCTGTGACTCTCAGCCGGGGGGAAAAGATCTCACCGGACGATCTGCCGCCGGCGGTACAGGGAGCGCGCGGAGACCGGCGCGTGCTGGACGAAGCGGCGGAAAAGACACTCCCGTTGCATGACATCGAAAAAGAATACATCAAAAAGATTTTGGAGAAGATGGGGGGTAACAAGTATCAAGCGGCCCACGCCCTCGGCATCGACCGCAAGACCCTCTATCGCAAGCTCGGAGAGATTGAAGAAGACAAGGCTCACGAGTAGACTGTCCTCTCCGGTGAGACATAACCCGGGATCTGCGTGAGCCCATCGATCGGCAAGGCCATTTTCTTTGAAGCAGGAACGGTCCTGCTCCTGACCGTCGGGATATTTCTTCTCGATGTGCTGGTCCCGCTTGCCTGGGCCTTCTGGCTGCTCTATTTCATTCCCCTCGTTGTCACGTTGCAGTCCCCGCGAGAACGTGATCCCTACAACTATGCTGCCGTCGTCACGCTGCTTACGATATTCGGAGGCTTCCTCTCTCCTGGTGAAACCGATTCTGGGGCTGCACTGATCAATCGCTTCCTCGGGATGATCGTGATGTGGGCCTTCACCTGGCTGATGGTCAAGCAAAAGAAGGTGGCCGCCCAACTGGTCGAAGCGGAAGCGGCGCGATCGCGGGCCGAGGCTCATCGTGAGGCCGCTGTCGCAGCCCGGGAGTTGGCAGAGGCCAGTGCGACGGGAGCGATTCATCGTGAGTCGCAATCCGCACGCGAACTCCTCGTGAGCAATTTGCGAATGGAGAGCATCCTTCAATCTGCGATGGATGCCATCATTACGATCGACGACCGGCAACGGATATTGCTCTTTAACGAGGCGGCCGAGGTGATGTTCCAACGCCCCGCTCGTGAGGCGATCGGGCGGCCGCTCGATCAACTCATCCCGGCCCGGTTTCGCGACATGCACCATCACCATGTGGATGCGTTCGGGCAATCCGGCGTGACGAGTCGCAAGATGGGCGAACTCGGAACGGTGACAGGGCTTCGTGGTAACGGCGAGGAATTTCCCGTGGAAGCGGCGATCTCCCACATCACGGTCGAAGGCAAGAAATTTTTCACGGTGATCCTGCGCGACATTACGGAGCGGAAGGAGGCCGAGCGGCTGATACGTCACAGTGAAGAGCGGTATCGGCGACTCATTTCCGTGTCCCCTCTCGCGATCGTGGTCGCTCGCGGCGATCGGGTGATCTTTATCAATGACGCTGGGCTCAGACTCTTTGGGGCGGTCAAATCGGAGGAAATCCTGGGGAAATCCCCGTTCGACCTGTTTCATCCGGACAGTCATGCGCTGGTGCGTGAACGCATCCGCCAACTGATCGAAGGCGGTCCTGCGTTGCCCGTCGTTGAAAAGAAAGTCGTAACGCTGGATGGCAGGATCGTTGATGTCGAAATGAGCGCGGCCAGGTTTACCGATGATGAAGGGCCGGCGATCGTGGCGATGCTTCGGGACGTCAGCGAACGGAAACGGCTTGAAGAGCAGCTACGCAAAACCGAGCGCATTGCGGAACTCGGTACCCTCGCCTCCGGCATGGCCCATGAGATCGGGACGCCGATGAACGTCATTCTGGGCCGAGCCGAGTATCTGATGGATCGGGTGAAGGAGGAACCGATCAAGAAAGGGCTGCAAACGATCGTCACGCAGGTTGAACGGATCACGAAAGTGATGAATCAGCTGCTCTCGTTTGCACGGCGGAAAGCGCCGGAGAGGCAGGCGCTGAATCTGAAGGCGGTCATTGAAGTCAGTATCGAGATCTTTCAGGAGCGGCTGGCCAGGCACCGGATACAGGTCGAGACGGCATTGGATGAATCCTGTCCGATGGTCCAGGCCGATGCCGATCAGATGAGTCAGGTTCTAATCAATCTGATCATGAACGCCATTCACGCCATGCCGGAGGGAGGCACGTTGCGGGTGCGAATGGAGCCTGCAGATGAGATGGTCCGGCTCACCGTGGCCGACACGGGCCATGGCATCCCCCGTGAAGTCATCAAGAGCATCTTTGATCCGTTCTTCACCACCAAAGAGTTTGGGAAGGGGACCGGCCTCGGGCTGACCGTGGTCAAAGGCATCATCGAAGAGCATCAGGGAACCATTACAGTCGAGAGTGACCCGGGGAAGGGGACCACATTCACCATTATGTTGCCGAAGAGCACATAGCGCGTGGTCTATGGGAGAGACTGATTCGACCGGTAATTGGGTAAAGGTGCCCCGTACTGCGGGCGGGCTTGCTGTCATTTCCGGACGGCTCCGGTTCTCCGGGGAGGGGTACTGTAGCATCTCGCACCAGACTGCTGCCCTCTGATTGGGGTCTTTCTCAACAGCCGATGTGACAACAAGCGGACCACTCCCCTGAATTGCCCAAGAAAACAGCATCCATAGCCAGTCTCTAATCTCGCGTGCTCTGGCATTTCGCTTGCCTTTAGGCCGATAGAGAGGAAAGCTGGGCCGGTATCAAACGATGGGAGAAGGTGGGGCTGTGGCAGAACGAAAGTCAGTCGTGCTTGTCGTGGAGGATGACATCGAGATGCGCCATCTGCTCTGCGACGAACTCTGGAGTGAGGGCTATCAACTTCGTGAAGCCAAGGACGGGGACGAAGCCTTGCAGAACGTGATGCGAGCCATACCGGATCTGATTTTGACCGACCTCCGCATGCCGGCCGGAGGGCCCGACTATATTTGTCGGCTACGGACGGTGGCTCCTCAATGTCCCATTATCGTCATGACCGCATTTGGTGACACCAAGGCCAAGGCCGAGGTCATGCAGGCAGGTGCGACAGCCTATTTCGATAAGCCGGTCAGGGTTGCGGAGATCAAGAGGAGCATGAGATCATTATTGGGTGATCACCCTCAGGTTCCGAGCGGCCCGGCATAGGGGCCCTCGCAACGCTGAGCGATACGTATTAGCCCGAGAGATAAAGAAGCTCGAGATGGCCGGATCTCAATTACACGAACCTGCAGTCTTCCCGTTCAACGATCCTATTCTCATGGCTCGCCTGGAAGCCATCAGGCAGTTAGCAGGTGGCTTGTCCAATCGTGTCGCGGTCATGGATCGAGAATTTAACGTTATTTACGCCAATGAATCGGCTTGGTCGATGACGCATGCCGGCGGGGCGGGCACGCGTGCGGCGAAATGTTATGAAGCATTCACGCATCTTCACGATCCTTGCGGGAGCTGTCCGGCGATCAAAGTGTTCGAAACCCCGGAAGTGCAATCGGTGTCCTGCACGAAAGAAGGGGAGATCACGGCATGCGGCATGTATCAAGCCTATCCGCTGATGACCGAGCAGGGCCAGGTTGGCGTCATGTTGGTGCTGTTTGCGGACAAGAACGTCGAGCGGCTACCTCATCTGGAGGCCAGGGCGGCCGAGAGCATTCCGCCGACCGGCAGAGAGTCTTTAGGGGGGCTGATCGGCCGGAGTCCGATCATGCAGCAACTCTTCGACTTGATCAGCCTGGTGGCCGACAGTTCCGCCACGGTGCTGATACAGGGTGAGAGCGGGACAGGAAAGGAACTGGTGGCGAAGACCATTCATGCGCTGAGCAACCGGCGAAACAAGCCGTTTGTGGTCGTCGATTGCGGATCGCTGCCGGAAACGCTGCTCGAAAGCGAGTTATACGGCCACATGAAAGGCGCCTTTACCGGGGCTACCGCGAACAAGCAAGGGCTGTTCGAAGAAGCCGACGGGGGCACGATCTTTCTCGACGAAATTGCGAATACCTCTTCGACCTTTCAGGCCAAGCTGCTTCGCGTCCTTCAAGAGGGAGAAATCAAACGGGTCGGGGGGAATCAGACGATCAAGGTCGACGTCCGGGTGATCTCCGCGACGAACAAGGATTTGGCGGAGCTGGTGAAGAACAAGTCCTTTCGACAGGATCTGTACTATCGCTTGGCCGTCTTGCCGCTTCACCTCCCTCCCCTTCGCGAGCGCAAAGAAGATATTCCTTATTTGGTGGCACATTTCATCGCTGCATCGTGCAAGCGGCACCGGCAACCGGTTCGACATGTGTCCGATGAGGCCATGCATGCGTTGAGCGAAGCCGCGTGGCCCGGGAATGTTCGCGAATTGCAGCACTACATTGAACGAGCCGTTGTGACCACGGTCGGTCCGGATATAACCTGTGGCGACCTCGTGGCGCTCGGGTCGAAGGCTGAACAGGAGGACTTGCGATCGGTCACACGCGGTGCGGTCACGCAAGCAGAACGCGGACGAATTCTGGATGTCCTGAAGATGACCGGTGGCAACCGCGTGAAAGCGGCCAAGCTCCTCAAGATCAGCCGGGCCAGTTTATATAATAAGCTTCGCGCCTATCAGATTGAGTAAACTTCAGATTCATCCCGCACCATATCCCTTTCAAAATCGTTTCAATCTGTCCCTCTCCGCCCCAATTTTCTCGATTGACTGTCTAGCAAGATAGACAGTGCAACTCATTGAAAGAGTTGAGCGATGCCAGGCGCGACCCTATCTGCTGTCTAACTCCGTAGAAAGATGTCCTTGAGCCCCCTCGATCGATTCGTCGGTCTCAAGGATGTAAATGACGCTGCAATCGGAACAATTCTCAAACTTTCTCACTCAAACCTCGTACGGCATATTTGTTGCCCTAGTAGGCAACCGCTGGTGAAGGTCTGGGTGATTAGGACCGGCCTCCGAATGACCCGCCCTTCGCAAGAAGGAAACCTTCACCAGCTCTTATCTTTCTCGAGATCGGGCCGGGCACATTCGGAGGCCGGTTCTCTTGAAGAGCAGGAATGGCGTCGATGAACGATCAACAGGCAGTGTGTATTAACCAACCGCCCGATGAGGCGGTCTTAACAAGGGGAGGCCGTGTATGAGGGCTTTTCTATTTCAACCACAGCGTCAGCGCAGGCGTGGCAGCCTGACGCTCATGCTGCACAGCGTGCTGCTGACGGGCAGCTTGGTGGCGACACCATGGCTGTTTGCAGCCGGTCCGGGCGAGTCGTCGCATGAGGGCCATGCGACCCCGGTCGCCATGCCGGGCTGGACGCAGCAATTGAAGGGGCAGACGGTGGTGGAGAACGCCATCGAAGGCCGCGCCGGCAACGCGGAAAAGATGGAGATGCAGCACCATCGCCTGATGCAGAAGCTCGAAGAGCAGGCGCAGAAAGATGCCAAGGCCCAGCAGACGTCAGGGGCGTTTAACAGTACAGCGATGATGCACCAGTACATGGGCCAGGACGGCAGCAGCTTCCTGCTCATGACGGATGCCGGCAAGGGTGAGCCGGTCTTGTCGTCCGGTGGAAAGTGTCCGGCGGGAACTCCGGTCAAGCAGTTCGACGTCTCGATGATCAACATCGAGATCACCTTGAACCGCTGGCTCGATTTCTATCCCGGCTATATGTACGTGCTGACCGATGATATCGCGAAGGTCCGTGCGGAGGAAGCCAAGAACAAGGCTGCGCGCGACAAAGAGGGTTATGATCCGGGCGCCGTCACCACGGGTCTTCAGGGCGATGCGATTCAGCCGCTGGTGCTTCGCGCCAACCAGGGCGACTGCATCAAGATGACGCTCCGCAACCAGATGGAGAACGAAGACGGCAGCTTGTTCATTCAAGCCTCCAGCATGATCGTGAGCACGACCGGAAAGCCGGCCACGACGACGAATCCCGAATCCATCGTGGCGCCGGGTAAGTCCCAGGAATTTGAATGGTATATCCACCCGCACATGCAGGAAGGTGTGCGGCAGTTCCACTCCTACAGTCATGACCGTGAATTGACCGTGCTGGGTCTCTTCGGGGCGTTCATTGTGGAACCCAAGGGGTCGAAGTATCTCGACTCGCTGGGCAGCGGTCCCGACAAGGAAGTCAAGACCGGCTGGCAAGTAAACATCGATAACGGGTCCGGACCGGACTTCCGCGAGTTCGTGCTGTTCTATCACGAGATCGGCGACGAGGCGTTCCGGCCGCTGAACAAGAAGGGCGACTTCCTGCCGCAGCGTGATCCGTTGACCGATGCCTACCGTCCGGGTGGCCGCGCGATCAATTATCGCAGCGAGCCGTTCGGGATCGATCAGATGCATCTGCAGCACGAGTATTTCGGTTTCGAGGACGAGTCGCTGGCCTACAGTGCCTATACGTTCGGCGATACGCCCACCACGATCGCTCGTGGATATTTGGGCGAGCCTGTGAAGTGGCGGCTCGTGCACGGCGGGTCGGAAGTGTTCCACTCGCACCATCCGCACAGCGGGTCGATCCGCTGGCAGCGCAGCCCGGGCACGGAGCCGAACAACCTCTGGGCGATGGGTCAGGATGGACCGGTGAAATATCCTGTTGTCCGGACGAAGTCGGACCGTGTGGACGTGGAAGTCATTGGCCCGTCCGAAGCGCTCGACCTTGAGCCTGAGTGCGGCGGCGGCGGGTGTCAGCACCTGGCCGGCGAGTTTCTCTATCACTGCCACGTGGCGCACCATTATGTCGCGGGCATGTGGGGGTACGGCCGGTTCTACAACACGCTGCAAGTCGGCGCGGGTCACACCGACACGATGCCGGACTTGCAGGAACTGCCGGACCGGAAGGGCCGCATGAAGCTCGGCGTGTCGTCCGATAAATTGATCGGCACGACCGTCGATTGGTTCGGCAAGAAATTCAAGATCGTCGAGAAGAACCAGAAGACCAACTGGAAATCAGACCCAGCGGTGGTGAGCGTCAAGGATTGGGTCGAGATGTTCGTGCCGGCGCAGGGTCAGCCTGGCCACTCGAACGACGAGAAGGCCCAGATCATGGCGTATGACGCCACCGTGTGGGATTGGAAGTGGGACGGCAGCATCGCCCGAGGCGAACGGGAGAGCACTGCACAGAATCCTAAGTACCCATGGGCGGCCAAGTGGGACGACAGCACGAGACCCGCCATTCTCTTTGACCCGACCACGGGCAAGATGGCCTGGCCGTTGTTTAAGCCGCACTTCGGCAAACGGGTGCCGTTTTCTGCCAATCACAGTGGCGCGCCCTGGCTGGAACCGATCCACCAGGATGCAAACGGTGAGCGGACCTCCGAGCCGGCCAAGCCGGGCGAACAGGGCCGGTGGAGTCTCTGCCCCGACAACGCCAATCAGAAGTTCTATAACATCCACTTTGTGCGCATGCCGATCACCCTGGCCAAGAAGCAGGGGAAAGAGCCTCCCATTGTGGACAAAGACGGTCTGATCTATGTGCTCCATGAAGAGGAGCGCCTGACCAGAGCCAATGATGATCTCAAGCTCCCCGCGGTCATCCGGGCGAACGTGTATGACTGCGTGGACTTGGTCCTCACCAGCGAATGGGACGATGACGACTACACGAACTTCCAGTCGTCGAAGATCAACATCCATCCCCACTTCTTCCAATTCGACACGGGGAATTCGGATGGCGTGATCTCCGGGTTCGAGTATGAAATGTCCGTCCGGCCCTTCACCATGTTTGGGAAGAAGCACAAACATGGCTTGCCGGCTCCGATGGTCGCGAAGATCGTCGGGGGTGCAAAAGCTGGAGCCAGCAGCATCAAGATTCAAATGGCTCCTGGCGCGACGCCGTTCCACGTCAACACCGAGTTGATGGTCGGGATGGATTGCTTGGAAAAGGGCAATGATCCGACGGCCTCACTGCCGCGGGACAAGAGCTGCTCCGAAGTGGCTCGCATTAAGGACATCAAGGGCGATCAGATCACGTTCTTCAAGCCGCTGAAGCACAGTCATCCGGCAAATGACCTCGTGTCGCCGGAGTTCGTCCGCTACCGGTGGTGGGTGGACGTGGATATGGGAACGGTGTTCTGGCATGACCATGCCTTCGGCGCGACGACCTGGCCGCACGGCGGGTTCGGCGTGACGATCGTGGAGCCGTTCGGATCGACCTATCATGATCCGAAGAACGGCAAGCTGGTGTACAGCGGTCCGATCGCGGACATCCACACCAACGAGCCTATCGGGTACGGTGTCAGCGGCAGCTTCCGTGAGTTGATGGTCTCCATCCACGATACGGTGCCGCATACCGTGAATATCATCGAAGCCGGCAATCCCCCCGGGCAGCCGGTAGAAGTGGCGTTGGAAGCAGGAAAGACGGTGTCGTTCCAGATGCCCGAAAAGATCATGAACGCACCGAACAAGTACATTAACGGCGGGACACATACGACCGGCAGCGGTTTCAACTTCCGCGCGGAACCGTTTGCGCAACGCCTGTCGAACAATCCGGATACGTCCAAGCTGTTCAGCAGCGCGATCCATGGAGACCCGGATACGCCGCTGTTGCGGGCGTATACGGGCGACACCATGGTGTTCCGCCTGTTGCATCAGCTCATGAACGAATCGCACGTCTGGACGATCTCCGGCCACACCTTCCTGACGGAGCGGTATGCGGGAGATGCCAATCGGAAGAACTCGATTCACGTCGGGATCGCCGAGCGGTATGACCTCGTGACCAAGGCGGGCGGGTTCCAGGGCATGCCGGGTGATTACATCCACTTCAACGGCCGAAGCTCACACTTCGCCGAAGGCGGATGGGGGATTGTTCGCGTGCTCGATAAGGAAGTCGCGGACCTCCAGCCGCTCCCGAAGGGGACCAACCCTCTTGGGATCCCGACTGCTCCGAGTTCCGTGTGTCCGGCCGATGCCCCTGTAAAGAGCTTCAACGTTGTGGCGTTGGACCGCCCGATGAAGCTCAATGCGAAGGCGCCGGATGCGATTGAAGTGGACTTCGAGCGGAAGATCGAAATGACCATGCCGGAAGGCAAGATCTTCGCGCTGGAGGAAGAAGCGACGACGGTGGCCAGCGGAACAACTCCGAATCCGCTGACGCTGCGCGTCAACCTTGGTGACTGCATCAAGGTCAACCTGAAGAACAAGATGAAAGCCAGCCGGGCCTCCTTCTTTGCGCCCGGGTTAGCTTTCGATCCGAGAGACAGCCAGGGCCTGAACGTCGGCAACAACGGCGGCGATCAGACCGTCGGCCCGGGTGAAAGCCGTGCCTACATCTACTACGCCCATCCTTCCAACAAGGAGACGACGTCGCTGGTATGGGATGGTGGCAACATCGTGGTCAATCCGCGCAACGGATTGTACGGTGCCATTATCGTCGGCCCGAGAGGGTCACAGTATCGTGACCCTGTGACCGGGGCCGATCTGTCGCAGAAGAACGCCTGGCGTGCGGACGTCATCGTCGATGCCAGCTTAACGGAGAACGCGGGCAAGCGGAACTATCGTGATGTCGCGCTGTTCTTCCAGGATGAGGACAATATCATCGGAACCGCGTTCATGCCCTATGTGCAGAACGTGGCCGGTTTGACGTCGGTCAACTATCGCGCCGAACCGTACAAGTTCCGTGAAGAACAAGGCTGTTCGCTCGGCAAGATTTTCCAGCCGTGCGTCGTGGATAAGCCCGAAGATCCGGCCACGCCTCTGATCGAGGCCCATACCGGTGACGCGATCCGCATCCACGTGATCGGCGCCAACAGCGAACAGAACGGGATGTTCGGTGTCGAGGGCCATGAATGGCCGATCGAACCGTACATGCCGGGAGCCGACATGATCAGCGTCGTGGAGTACGCCGGATCTGAGGTCCTCGATGTCTTCCTCCGTGGCGGTGCGGGCGGACCGTATCGTCAGGTGGGTGACTTCGTGTGGTCCAATCAGCGGCTGCCCTACACGCAATCAGGGCAATGGGGCTACCTCCGTGTATTGCCGGCAGGCGATTCACGGATCCAACCGCTGGGCGGGGCCGGTATGGGCGCCAAGCGGGCGGAAGTGCAGCCTGAGGTACAGGCCATTCCAACCGCTATGAAATAAACGGGTCGGACATGGTGTAATACCTGGTGGGGGAGCTGCCTGTAACACGTAGCTCCCCCATCTGTTTTTCGGGAAGTGAGGAATTCTGAATTCTAAGTTTTGCGTTGGAGAGAGGCTGGAACTCCGAACTCAGAACTCAAGACTTGGAGAAGAGGGAGGCCGGAGAGTCATGAAGATAATAAGAGCAATCGCTGCAGGGGTCCTGATTGCCTGTCTTGGCGGTCCGGCCTTCGCGTATGAAGAAATCACGGTTTCGGAGGGTGGGACCCTCATGGGTACCGTGAAGCTAGAGGGGAAGGTCCCCAAGCCCAAGGGATACAACCTCGTGACAATGCCGGACCAATTCTATTGTGGGCGCATTTCTGACGGGCAAGGCTGGCGCATTCTGCAACCATTCCAGGTCGGGCCGGCCGGCGAGTTTCGCGACGTGGTGGTGTATCTGGAGGGGATCGACAAGGGCAAACCCTTCGACGAAAAAGGCGTGCCGCAAATCGAGGCGAGAGACTGCACCTTCGTCCCGTTCACGACCGTCGTGCGGGACGATCAATCGGTGACGGTGGTCAACATGGACCCGGTCATGCATGACATTCAGGCCTACGAAACTTCGCATCTGGGTCCGCGCGTACTGTTCAACGTGCCGCTGCCGATGAATCCGCAGCACCCGCGCAACCTCAAGGATCGCAGCGACGCCGGGATGTACCACAAACACATGGCCGGCGCCCCGATGAAGCAATTGGTCAATCTCAGCAAGGGCCGCCGGACCTTCGTCATGCAATGCGGCTTCCACGCCTACATGGAGAGCTGGGGCGTGGCCGTCACCAATCCATACTTTGCCAAGACGGACGAGCAGGGCCGGTTCACCATGACCGATGTACCACCGGGCACCTATAAGCTGGTCATCTGGCATCCCTATGTCCGCAGCGAGATCGAGCAAACCGTCACCATCGGCCCGAAGGGGACCGTGGAGGCCAATATCGCGGTCCCGGCCCCGATCGGGCGGCTCTATGCCAACGAGGTGCTGGACCATCCGTACATTCGCTACAACGTGCCCGAGGAAACACAGAGAGAAATCGATCCGATGATCCACAAACAGGATCGTTGATCCTATTACAAAACGGCAAGGGGCCAGAGGCGAGGGCGAGAGGGTTAGAAAATGAGGGGCAAGGGGATTGGCGGGTTGATGTTCTCGATGGCGCTCTCCTGCCTCTTGCCCCTCGCCGCTAGCCTCGCGGCCTGGAGCGTAGCTCTTGCCAATCACGAAAGTTCCAAACAGCCACCGCTATGGACACCGTTGGATGGACCGGAGCGGCTGGCCGCAATGGAGACGCCCGGCGGCATGGTGACCGTCCCGGCCGGATGGTTCTTGATGGGAAGCGATCCCAAGGTGGACCGTGCTGCGGGGCCGCAGGAACTGCCGCAGCATAAGGTGTATCTGGATGCGTTCGAGATCGATAAATATGAGGTCTCGAACGTGGACTATCTGCGATTCGTTCTGGCTACCGGGGCGGACTGGCCGAAATTTTGGCGGGAGAGCCCGTTCCCCGAAAAAGCCGCGTTCCATCCGGTCATCAATGTGAGCTGGTTTGAGGCAGATGCCTACTGCCGGTGGGCCGGCAAGCGGTTGCCGACCGAAGCGGAATGGGAAAAAGCAGCGCGCGGCGAGGACGGACGCATATTCCCATGGGGCGACGAGCCGGCCGGATGGATCAAGAGCAACATCGCGCACTCAGGGTCAAAGCGCGGATTCAAGTATCCTCCGCTGGCCAACATCGATCGGTATGAGAAAGGGGTGAGCCCCTATGGTGCCCATCAGATGGCGGGCAATGTCAGCGAGTGGGTCTCTGACTGGTTCGACCCGGAGTATTACCGGCGCGGTCAGAACGAGAATCCGCAGGGGCCTGAATCAGGTGACCTCAAAGTGTTCCGCGGCGGGTCCTGGAACGAAGATCCTGAAGTGGCTCGATCGGCTGGTCGCAACGGAGGTGAAGTGGACTGGCGTAGTTATTTGACCGGGTTTCGCTGTGCGAAATCTGAATCGGGCAAGAGGCAAGAGGCTATGGGTGAGAGGGAAACCGACATCAGTCCCATGCCCCTCGCCTCACGCCGTTAGCCTGAAAAAAAGGAGGCCAAATCGTGGAAGCGCAGGAAGTGCGGAAACACAGAAAGATCGAACGGGTCGTGAACGGCCTGCTCATTGCAGCCGCAGTATTCTCGCTCGCGAACGCGGTGTGGGGGCTCGATACCCAGGACATCGTCGTGGAGTGGACGGAAGCCGGGAAAAAGATCGCCGCAGAACGTGTGGCCAACTGGAAGGCCAAGGACGACATGGTGTTGGTGCCGGCTGGTGAGTTCGTGATGGGCAGCGATAAAAAGATCGACCGTGTCGCCTATCGTGGCGAACTGCCGCAGCGGCGCGTCTATCTGGATGCGTTCGAGATCGGCAAGTACGAAGTCACGGCGTTGGAATACCTCAAGTTCGTCCTCGCGACCAACCGGAATCCCCAGTTGGATTGGCGGTACGATGGCGGAAATTTCCAGGAGACGATGGCGCATCATCCGATCATGCACGTCAGCTGGTATGACGCCGATGCCTACTGCAAGTGGGCAGGGAAACGGCTGCCGACCGAGGCGGAATGGGAGAAGGCGGCGCGCGGGACCGACGGCCGGCTCTTTCCGTGGGGTAACGAATATGCGGGGCCGACCAGGGCGAACTTCGGCCGGACCGGTTTGTCCGGTCCCGTGCGGGATCGACCGGAGCGGCTGCTGCTCTATCCTCCGATTATTTCCGTCGATAAGTACGAGAACGCGGTGAGTCCCTATGGGCTACATCAGACGATCGGCAATGTCGCCGAGTGGGTAGCCGATTGGTACGACAAGGATTATTACGCGATCGCGCCGGAGCGCAACCCGAAAGGTCTTGAAGCAGGAACTCAGAAAGCATTCCGCGGAGGCGGCTGGATGGACAGCACCACGACGATGCGGGTGGCAATGCGGAACGGGACTGACCCCAACACGAGGATCAACTGGATGGGATTCCGCTGTGCGCGCGATGTGCAGAACGCGGGAGAAACGAAAATTTCTCAGTTCGTGCCGCAATGAAGGGGCAATTGTGAAGAAATTATTCACCATGCTGATGTCTCGGGCCGGCGAGCGCAGGTCAGCGGAGCCGTCGAAGGACACAGAGCGTCTTTCGATCGTCGCCGAGGGAGGGGGACATCATGCAGATTCGGAGAATAGGGCGGAACATTGGAGTGAGGTGTGCCGCAGTTGTGATCGCCGTGGGGCTCGTTGCCTCTGGTGTGTTGCCGGTTTCGGCTGAAGAGGGCACTGGGAATATGGTGTTCTTCAAGGGCGGGTTTGCCGCGTTCAACAGTAACCGAAGCGGCGCGTTCTTTACTGATTGCGGACTGGGTTCCACAACGTGCGGACAAAACGATAGCAGTAACGGCTGGTATGTAGGAGCAGGGCTCGACCTTGTCTTGTCGAAAGATATGTGGGGGGGTAATGAGCAAGACCTGGGCGGTGGGTGAGATCGGCTTGCAGTTCAATCGCATGGGTGGGTCAACTGTCGTCGGGGGCGTGAGTGGTACCCCAAACGCCGGCGGCGGTCCGGCCAAGACCCAACTCACCATGGTCACCATCGACGTGGCTCCGAAGATCAAGTTCATGGAGGGGAGCAAGTTCCGTCCATGGGTGATTCCTGTGGGCCTGGATATTCACGTGATCAGCCCCCCTTCGAACCAGACGCAGTACCTGGATGTGGGCGTGCAATTCGGCGTCGGTTTTGAATATGAAGTCTGGAAAGCATTTAAGATCGGGCTTGATGGTCGTTACCACCTGACGGCGGACATGACGAACACGAGCAACAGTTACGGCCAGGTGGGTCCGTACGTGGGGATCAGCTTCTAGAAGGGCTGCGAGCCAGTTATAGATTTGTCATGTGAGGCGTGACAGGTTACGGGTAAGGCTCGGGAACCGGACGAATGTCCGGAGAAGCGGGCCTCATCGTGAGCGGTTCACGTGCCATGCCGGGACAAGGGCCATGCCGGCAGACGACGGGACCTTCCAACGTTTTTGCATTTGAGGCGGCATGCATCTCGTCGTTTACATTCCCCACCGGACCGACGAAGAGAGTTCGTTGGCGTTGAGCTTGGCCCGACAGGCTCCGAGTTTCACCGTCGAGTGGGCAAACGATCACAAGATGGTTATTGCCGCCTTCCCTTCGTTGCCGGAGGAAATCGAAGCGGCGGTGCGGCTCGTCGGTGAAGCGGTTCGGCTCGCTGGGGCTTGGGCGAGCATGAACTCGAAGCCGGTGTCGAGTTTGACCAAGCTCTGGCAGCGCCTGGCCTGCTATCGCGATAGTCTCGAATGTGAGGATCCGGTTCGCTACTGTCGAGAGAAGTCCGCGCTGTTTCATACCCTCGTCGGGTGCGAGCAACACCTCTGTCCGGTCCCCTGCCAGTTTATCTGTACCCCTTGCATGCGAGTGGAACAGGAGGGGATGTTGGTGATGCCGGGCAATCGATACAGTCTGGCCGCCGAGCTGGGTGAGGTCGACTGGTGCCCGCGCCTGAATCTGTCCTCCGGCGGGGAAGCGAGCGGCCTGGTTCCTCTCTTGCCATCCCGCCCGCCCAAGTCGTAGGGTGCGGCAGGACCGATGCTGGCACTCATCCTTGTCTGGCTCCATCTCATCGCGGCGATCAGCTGGATCGGCGGGATGATCTTTCTCTCGCTGGTCCTGGCTCCCCTCATCAGAAGACAGAACAGCGTCCCTGAATTGATGGTGCTCTTTCGATCTGCCGCACGGCGATTTCGGATCGTGGTCTGGGCTGCGATCATTGTGCTCGTGGCGACGGGTCCGGTTCTGCTTCACCAAAGGGGGCTCTCCATTGCCGATCCAACGCGATGGCCACGGGTCTTTGAAACGAAGATCACACTGGTCGGTATTCTGCTCCTCCTCACCCTCCTCCATGATCTGCTGTTGGGGCCGCAGATCATTCAGATCAGCGCGATCCCGGAAGAAGCGCGAACCACAAGCCAGCAGACTCTCGTCCGAACCGCCCGCTGGTTGCCGCGCCTGTCGCTCTGTATCGCGTTGGCGGTCGTTGTTGCGGCCGTGGTGCTTTCGCGATCCTAGTACGACTCCAGCTGTCGCTTTCTGCGACAGTTGGTTTCTTCCTCTGTAGCCGGTCTCCCCTGTGTACAAACGATTCTTTGCGCCTTCGACCTCGAACTGTTGAATTTCCCTGTAGAAGTCACGCAGTCACGAATTTCCCAACAGCGGCTCCTTCCTTGCAAAGTTGACCAGCGTCAGAACGGGCGGGTTTGACTCCTGACTCGCTCCTTAACCGAGTCGAATGAGAAAATTGATGCATCCGATCCATCCGATGCTGGTACATTTCCCGATCGCACTGTTGTCGGCCTCGGTTTTCTTCGACCTGTTGGCTCAGCGATGGCGTCCGGAAGAGTGCCGGACGGCCGGCCTTTATACCCTGGTCCTCGGGCTCGCCGGAGCGCTGGTTTCAGTGGTGTCCGGCGCGATGGCAGAAGAAGCCGTTGAACACAGCGGCGTGCCCAAGCGAGTTCTTGAGATTCATGAAACGCTGGGGTTCGCCACGTTCTGGCTGTTCACTGGTCTGTTTGGCTTGCGTGTCACTGCCTGGTTCGGCTGGACCAAGGAACGCCGGCTCGTCTCATTGGCACTGGGGCTCACCGGCGTTGCGGTCCTGCTTGTCGCCAGTTACTACGGAGGGAGTCTCGTCTATGAATTCGGTGCCGGCGTCCTGAACCGACCCCAGCAGAGTATTCCGTGAAAGGCCTGAAAGGAACGGCATGAAACGAAATCTGTGTGTCATGGCCATCGTATTGTGGATTATGACGCTAGTGGCAGCCGGATGGTTTTTTGTGATGGGGTTAACGACGAAGGGAACCGATGGCCGTACGGAGATTCTCCTGGCACCGGCTGAGCGGGATATGGTCTTGGGCGAGATGCGGCAACTCCTGAAGGCTGTGGACGGTGTCCTCAGAGGGTTGGGTGAAGCCCCGCCGGGTCGGAAGTCGATGGAAGCAGCGGCCAGAGCGGCCGGCATGAAGATGGCGGCGGATGCGAGCCCGGCCCTCATGGCCAAGTTGCCTCTGGCGTTCAAACAGATGGGCATGTCAATCCACGCAGACATGGACGCACTGGCGGACGCGATCATACAGCAGGAAACGTCGCAACAGATTCTCCAGCGTTTGTCGAGCATGACGGCCCGTTGCACGACCTGCCATGATCTATATCGGTTCTCCTCCGGACCGTAAGACCGGTGAGGTGAATCTCCGGTGGTAGAAACTCATGCATAGTCCTTTCCGCACTCATTACTCAGGACTGGAGGTGGGAGATGGCACGGATTGCAATTATCGGGGCATCAATCGGGGGATTGCCGGCGGCCTATGAGGCGCGGGCGTTATTGGATAAGAAGCATAAGGTCACGGTGATCTCGAACGTGGAGTCGTTCCACTTTGTGCCGTCGAATCCCTGGGTGGCGGTGGGATGGCGCAAGCGAAAGGACATCAGCTTTGCCCTGGGGCCCGTGTTGCAAAAGAAAGGCATCGAGTTCGTTCACGCCACGGCCGACCGGATCGAACCGG
>DATGEA010000270.1:0-3983 GCA_035310605.1 Nitrospira sp.
GTCTTTTTGGATCGAGACGGGACGTTGAATCACGATCCGGGGTATCTCAAATCGGCGGCGGAGTTGAAGCTCCTGCCGGGGGTTCCGGCGGCACTGGCTCGATTAAAAGAGGCCGGCGCAAAATTGGTGGTCGTGACGAATCAATCCGGTGTCGGTCGAGGTATCTTCACGTTGAAGGACTTGGAATCAGTTCATGCGAGATTGCAAGGACTGTTGGAGGAAAAAGGTGCGGTGCTCGATGCGATCTATTTCTGCCCGCATCATCCCGACGACGGGTGCCTCTGCCGGAAGCCGGGACGTGCGATGGTGGATCGGGCTGTTTCCGAGTTGCAGATTGATCTGCGGCGGTCGTATCTCGTGGGCGACCACGTGCGTGACATGCAGCTCGCCAGAGCCGTGGGAGCCAAGCCCGTCCTGGTCACAACGGGAGTGGTGGATGCACAGGCGCTCGATCTCCTTCGGGCCGAGCAGGCGACACCAGAAAAGGTGGCGGCTTCCATGGCCGAGGCGGTCGATTGGATTTTCGCTGATGTCATGAAGAGCGTGCAGCCCTCAGCAGTCAGCCATCAGGGTGGACCGGGATCGCACGAAGAAAAACTGACAGCCGACAGTTGACAGCTCAGGGTGGCATCATGCCGGACTATCGCCGCATCCTACTGATCAAGCCGAGTTCTCTTGGGGACATTGTCCATGCCATGCCGACTCTGGCTGCATTACGTCGCGCCTACCCATCCGCCACAGTGACTTGGCTGGTGAAGCGTCAATGGAGCGACCTTGTCGAACGGATCGACGGCGTCGATCGTGTCTGGGCGGTCGATCAGGGGATGAAGGGCTGGCTATCCCAGGTTTCGGCACTGCGAGCGGCGCGGTTTGACGTGGCCGTCGATTTGCAGGGGTTGTTTCGGAGTGCCGCCATGGGATGGCTAAGCGGGGCGCCCCATCGAGTCGGTTTTGCCAACGCGCGGGAGGGCAGTCCCTGGTGGTATAACCAACGCGTCCCGGTTCCGACGGTGGACATGCACGCGGTCGACCGCTATCTGCTGGTGGCGAAGGCGATGGGAGCCATCGTGCCTGGTCCGGTTGAATTCCGTTTCCGTACGCCGCAGGCCGATCACGATCGGATCGATCAGCTGTTGCGTGAAGCAGGCGTCGCAACGGAAAGCAGGTGGGTCGCGATGAACGTGTCGGCCAGATGGCCGACGAAGCGATGGCCGTCGGCGTCTTTTGCCGCTCTGGCCGATCGGCTGGTCGCAGAGGGATTCGGCCCAGTGCTGTTCATGGGCGGACCTGACGAGCGGGAGGATGTGGCTGCAGTCAGGGAAATGATGAAGGCCGGTTCGTTCGATCTTTCAGGTGCCCTGCCGGTCGGGCTGTTGCCAGCATTCCTGAGCAAGGCGGCCTTGCTGATCACCAACGATTCGGGCCCCATGCACATCGCGGCGGCTGTCGGTACGCCGGTGGTAGCCTTGTTCGGTCCGACGAGTCCCGTTCGCACCGGTCCCTACGGACCGAACCATGCGGTCTTGACGCACAAGATCCCGTGCAGCCCCTGTTTCCGCCGGTCTTGCCGGAATGCGATCAAGCTCGAATGTTTGAACCTGGTGTCGCCTGAACAAGTTATGGCCGCGGTACGGACACAACTCGCCTCCCGCATGGCGTCTCGATGAATGTTCTCCTGGTCCGTCCGGACGGAATCGGCGATGAGATTCTCTGCCTGCCGGTGGCCGCCGAGGTACGCCGGCTCATACCTCAGGCGAAAGTGACGTTCCTGTCCAGTGCCTATGCGGCACCGGTGCTGGATCATCATCCCGATCTGGACGCTGTGTGGACCGTGACCGGACGGGAGTCGCTGTCGGAGCTGATTGCGTTGTTTCGACGGGACGTCGATGCCGCGATCTTTCTCAAACCGTTTCGGCGTTTGATGTGGGCCGCGTTTCTGGCCCGCGTGCCGGTCCGGGTGGCGACGGGGTATCGCTGGTACAGCCTGCTTGCGAACCGCCGGGTCTATCAGCACAGGAAGGATTTCTCGAAGCACGAAACCGTATATAACGTGGAGATGCTCATGGGGTTGGGCTTGAGTCCGGCTGCGCCGGTCGCACCGCGGCTGGTCGTGACGGAGGAAGAACGCCGCCTCGCGCAGGCGCAATTGCAACCGGTCCGGATTCCGAGAGTGGTGCTCCATCCCGGCGGATTTGCCGCCAGGCGATGGAGGGTCGAACACTATCGCGAGTTGGCTGAGCAGCTCCAGCAGATCGGTATGGGGGTCGTGTTGACAGGCAGCCAAGCGGAGGGGAGGCAGTTTCAGGAGACAGTCTTGAGCCGCTCGCCGCTTCCCGACGGAGTGCTCAATCTGATGGGCCGGCTTTCGGTGCGCGAGTTGCTGGCGGTGATCGCCGAGAGTCACGCGGTGGTGTCGGGAGCGACGGGGCCGGCGCACATGGCCGCGGCCTGTGGCGTTCCGAACATCAGTCTGTTCGATCCGCGGCGCAATAATTTGCCGACCAGATGGCAGCCGCTCGGGAAGGGCGTCGTGCTCCGTCCCGAAGTCCCGACCTGTGAAAAGTGCGTCTATGAAGCCTGCCCCTATTGGGACTGTCTGGATCGGCTCACCGTGGAGACCGTGGCGCAGCAGATCGTTCAGGTGACGGGGAACCCTTCTCCGCTGAAGGTCCTGCATGTCTAAGGTCTCAATCTATGTGATCGCCTACAACGATGAGCCGAACATGCGGGCTTGCCTGGAATCCGTGGCCGGATGGGCGGATGAGTTAATCGTCGTCGACTCGCACAGCACCGACCGCACCGCCGCGATCGCACGGGAGTTTACCGACAAGGTGTACCAAGTCGATTTCAAGGGATTCGGTGATCTCCGCAATCAGGCCCTGTCCTTCGCGACGCATGACTGGGTGTTCAGTTTGGACAGCGACGAGCGCATGACGCCGGAGCTGCGGGAGGAGATCCGATTGGTGTTCTCGCGGGGGCCGGAGGCGGACGCCTACTTTGTTCCTCGAAAGAATTATTTCCTGGGACGGTGGATCAATCACTGTGGCTGGTATCCCGATTATCGGCAGCCGCAGTTGTTCCGGAAAAGCCGGTTCCGCTACCGCCAAGAGCTGGTCCATGAAAGCTTCGACTGCGACGGGCGGGTCGGCTATCTCACGCAGCCGGCCCTCCAGTATCCGTTCCGGGACATCGACCATTACATTGCCAAACAGGATCGATACTCAGATCTGATGGCCCGGCGGATGGTCGAACAGGGACGCCGGTTCTCAGTCCGGCAATTGATGACGCATCCCTTCGGCGCGTTTGCCAAGATGTATTTGTTACGGAAGGGGTTTCTCGACGGCATGCCGGGCTTGATTCTCTCAGGCCTCTATGCCTATTACACGTTCATGAAGTACGCGAAGTTCTGGGAACTCATAAGGGACAAAGCGTCTGTCTAGTCTTTCTGGTCTTTCCGGTCTGTTGGGTACTTAATATGCCTGTGACTGGGCCAGCGAGATAGACCAGACGGACAAAATAGACCAGATAGACCTGCATGGACAAGAAACTATGAAAGTCAGCGGATTTACGTTTTGCCGCAACGCGGTGAAATACGACTATCCCGTGACGGAATCAATCCGTTCGATTCTGCCGATCGTCGACGAGTTCATCGTCAACGTTGGGCGCTGTGACGACGGTACCCTGCAACTGATTCAGTCGATCGGCGACCCCAAGATCAAAATAGTGGAATCGGTGTGGGACGAGACGCTGCGTAAGGACGGATTGATCTATTCGCAGCAAACCAACATCGCGCTGGCTCACTGTACAGGCGACTGGGCGTTCTATATTCAGGCCGACGAAGTAGTGCATGAAGACGACCTGCCCGTTCTTCAACAATCCATGCGGCGGCATCTCGGTAATCCGGCCGTGAAAGGACTGTTATTCCGGTATCTGCATTTTGTCGCCGATTATTGGTCGACGAATCCCTGGTTCTACCACAAGGC
>DATGEA010000271.1:0-9400 GCA_035310605.1 Nitrospira sp.
GTACATTTTAAAGTACGTTGAGCCACTGAACGATGCGAGAACGATGCTGACAGTATTTTTCAGCCTTCCCCAAGCGGCGGCATCGGTTCCCACGTCTCGCCCGCATCTCTACTTCGATATAAGCCACTCCCGTTCGTCCCGAGATAAAAAAGCTTCGGATCGGTCGGGCTCTGCGCAAGGGAGCGAACGTTCAGCGTCGCCAACCCCTTATTGAGCGTTGTCCAAGTGTTCCCGCCATCCTCGCTCCGGTGGATCCCCTCCCGGCCACCCAGATAAATCACGCCTTTCCTTGTCCGGTCCAGGATCATTGAAAACAACATTTGGTCATGCAAGGACTGTCCGATGCGCACCCAAGACTTCGCCGCATCCGTCGTCTTATAGAGACCCGCCAGCGTTGACGCGTACACCGTATCCGGCTCAAACGGATCGACGAGAATCGCCGTGACATTCAGCGCGCGCGAGGACTTCACCATCTCAGGCGGGACCAAGCCGTTGTTTGCTTTCTCCCAATGTCCTGCCTGATCGCTCGATTTGTATACCCCGCCGCTTGTCCCGGCATATAAGATGGACGTCCTGTTCGGGTCCACCGCCAGCGTCACCACCATCAGCACTTCCTTCATCCCGTCCATCCGCTTGGTCCAGCTGTCACCGGCATTCCTGGATTCAAATACACCCATCGTCGTCGCTACAAATAGATGGGTGTTATTCATCGGGTCGAATATGAACTGATTCACGACGGACGAAATCGTCGCATCGTCCAGACCCGCCCGCTGTGACACCCAGCGCTGCCCGCCGTCGTAACTCTTGTAGACCGCGTCGCCTTTTGTTCCGGCATAGACCGTCGCCGGATAGGCCGGGTCGATCGCCATCGCAATCACGCGCGAGTGGCTCATTCCCTTGGAAAGATTCGTCCAGGTTTGGCCGCCGTCCCGCGTCTTATAGATGTAGTCGTTCGTCGCGACGTAGATGATGTCCGGATTTTTCGGATGGAGCTGAATCACGACGATGGGATCGCTGCGATTGCAGCCAAGGAGAGCAACGGTCAGAAGCGCAAAGAAACAAGACAACAACGGCCTCATGAACAGGCGCCCCTCTTTCTTCCCTCTCCCCAAGCAGGCGGTCGATGCGTTTCAAGGCAGGATGACATGTATGGCTCTTGAGGGACGGCGTCCGGCAATCCTCAAGTGCCCACGCCGAACGAGGGCCTTCTTAGGCCGTGTGTTCTACGAGCACAGAGGATGCCGGGCGCAGGTCCTCCCGCTGTGTTGCCTATCTGAAATTCGTATACTGCAAATCCACACCGAAGTCTTTACTCTTCAAGAACGCCATCGTCGCCTGCAGTTCATCCTTGCTCTTGCTCAGCACCCGCACCTGCTCGCCTTGAATCTGCGCCTGTACCTTCAGCTTCGAATCCTTGATCAATTTCGTAATCTCTTTGGCCTTCTCAGAGACAAGGCCGCTCTGAATCTTGGCGGTCTGCCGCACCGTCCCGCTCAAGGCCGGCTCGACCGCGCCGAAATCGAAAGCTTTCAGCGACACGCCACGCTTCACGCATTTTGCCTTGATGATTTCGATCACCGCCTTCAGCTTGTACTCGTCATCCGACACGACCACCAATTCCTTCTCTTTCTCCTTCAGTGTGATCTCCGTCTTAGAATCCTTGAAGTCGAACCGCTGCTTGATCTCCTTTGTCGCCTGATCGAGCGCGTTCTTCAACTCCTGCATGTTCACTTCCGACACGACATCAAAGGAAAATTGATCAGCCATCGCACCCTCCTAACAACAGCCGCCGCCATGCGGCAGCCGGAACGCCTTCTTAGTTTCATCATGATCCTGAATCGCCGTCTGCATCCGTCCGGCCGAACCGCCGCCCGCCATCACCACCACTTCGCTGTTGGTAAACGGCTTCTTCAAGATCACATATCCGTACCACTGCTTCATGCTGTCGCTCAAGACGATCAACCCCAGGATCGCCACCACCGCCACGAGCACCGCGTCGAGATACAGCGCAAAAGCCTGTCCCGACGCCAGCGTCGCCGCCTTCCTCAGGAACATCCCGAACATTTCATAGGAGCCGATCAGCGTAATTAAGCCCACAAAGAGCATCGGCACCGCCGTCACCCAAAGATAGGGCGACTTCCACATCTTGATCAACACCGTCGTCCCGATGCAGAGCGCCAGCGTTCCGAGAAGCTGATTCGCCGCGCCGAACATCGGCCAGATCGTCGAAATGCTACCCGTCCCGATCAAGTAAGCCCAGGACCCGACCACGAAGCCGCTGCTCAGCAGGACCCCGGGCCACCAGTTCATCCGGCGAAACGGCGCGTAGACCCGCCCTGCCATTTCCTGAATGAGATAGCGCGCCACGCGCGTCCCCGTATCGATCGTCGTCAGGATGAACAGGGCCTCGAACACCAGCGCGAACTGATACCAATAGGCCATCAACCCGGACATGCCCGGCAGAGCTGCAAAGATCGAAGCCATGCCGACGGCGAGCGACACAGCCCCGCCAGGCCGCCCCGCCACATCCACCTCGACGAGTTGCGAAAGCTCGGCAATTCTGGCCGGGGCGAAGCCCATCGCCGTCAGCGCGTCAGCGGAAAGCGTCGTATTGATCGCCAAATAGTCGCCGGGAATCAGCACCGAGGCGGCGATCAGCGCCATCACGCCGACGAAACTCTCCAGCAGCATCGCCGCATAGCCCACCACCGCCTGCGATTCCTGCTCGATCATCTTCGGCGTCGTCCCGGACGAGACCAGCGAATGGAATCCCGACACAGCCCCGCAGGCAATCGTAATAAAGAGGAAGGGGAAGAGGGTGCCAGGGATAATCGGTCCGCCGCCATTGGCGAAGCTCGTCACACGCGGCATCTCGACTGTCGGCGCCATGAGGATCACGCCGAAGCCGAGCAGAAACACCACGCCGAGTTTCATGAAGGTGCTGAGATAACCTCGAGGCACCAGTAGCATCCAGCCCGGCAGCACTGACGCCAGAAATCCATAACCGGCCAGTAACCAGACAAGTGTCGGCCTTTCGTATTCGAACCAGGGGGCATAGGCGGACTGCCCGACCACACGACCAAACAGGACTGAAGCTGTCAGCAGCACGACCCCGAGCACCGACACTTCCGCCACCGCGCCGGGGCTGAACTTCTGGAGGTAGAAACCCATGATGAAGCCGATGGGTATCGTCATCGCAATCGTGAAGGTGCCCCAGGCATTCTGATAAAGCGCATTCACCACGGCGAAGCCCAGCCCTGCTAGCGCCACCACCACTATAAAGAGTACTGCCACCGCCGTCGCCGTCCCGGTGACGGAACCGAGTTCATCGTGCGCAATTTCAGGAAGCGAGCGGCCGTTGCGCCGCATCGAGGCCACGAGGATAATGAAGTCCTGCACCGCCCCGGCCAGCACTGCCCCGATCACCAGCCAGAGAAATCCTGGGAGAAAACCAAACTGTGCGGCAAGCACTGGCCCCAGCAACGGCCCGGCACCGGCGATCGCCGCGAAGTGATGGCCGAAGAGAACAACTTTATTGGTGGGGTGAAAATTCACACCGTCGTTGAGCCGAACGGCGGGAGTCACACGCTGGTTATTCAGTTCGACGACCTGCTTGGCCAGCCAGCGACCATAGAAGCGATAGGCCAGCACATAGATGCACCCCGCCGCGACGACCAGCCAGAGACCATTCACTTTTTCGTGAGGATTGATAACGCCAGTAACATGGGCCAGAGCCACAGCGCCACAAACCGAAACTAGCACCCAGAGCAGGTATAAAGCCGCTTTCATGCGCGGCATCCTAACACAAAAGGAAGAGGCGGGATGGACCAGGGCCACCCCTCGTTCTCGCGAAACGCGTGGACTCGGAAGGCCCTCATTCGACGCCACAATCAAGCTCATGCAGGAATCCCCGGCTGAGAGGGCACGAGCTAACTCAGAAGATCTACGATGGCGCTGGCTGAGTCGGATCGCCTGTGGGAATTGTAATGATCATCATCCCTCCAAGCTCGCTCGTTTTTCCCTCTCCCACGGCGCCCGTGACTGCTGGCGCTTGCATCAGCACTCTGCTCGGACTCGCCGTAGCTCAGTGATGCAGCCCTTCGCGCAATGACACAGATTGTTCGACGTTCCGTTCGACAAATAGTCAGAACGGAACAAATTTCTGGGTTAAGCGTCGATGAGCGTTAGTGTGAGCCAGCAGGCGCTGACGAAAGCGGAAGAAGCCGCAGGCGCCCTCCCTCTACTTCTCTCCGATCCCACAGATGCCCGTCCGGTGACGCTCTGGTCTGATGACGAATCGTGCCTGGTGGAATCCTGCCTGCGTCAGCAACCCTGCCAGTTCATCACCACTATAGAGGCGATACACACCCGTTTGCGTCACTTTGAACTTGGCAATGTCTTCTTTGGAGATGACATACAAGGCCAGGCGGCCGCCCGGTTTCATGACGCGCCGGATTTCCTGCAACGTCGCTGCCGGCTCTTTCCAGAAATAGACGACGTTCGTGCCGAACACTTTGTGGAAGCTGTTGTCGGGATATGGCAGCGTCGAGGCGTCAACGAGTTGCACTTCAACTTTGCCCGCAGCAATGGCCGCGGCATTGCGCCTCGTCGCCTGCTGCAGCATTGTCTCGGAGAAATCTACCCCGGCGACCCGACCCTGCGACGCAAGCCCCGCCACCCGCTGAATGCCATAGCCCGGTCCGAAGCCGATTTCCAGTACATGATCGGCGGGCTGGATCTCGAGTTGTTCGATCGTCCATTCGATCCCCTCGCGATTGATCCGAAAGAACAATCCCGCGAGCCGCCCGAGGAATCCGGCCGGTTGGCGAAACTGCTGTGCCAGTCTGTGCCAGAATGTCATGACCTTGTCCCCGATCTATCTTCCAGCAGACGGCTGCACTTTATCCCGACGACTTCAGGCGATTAACGTCGCCCTCCTTCCCATAAAGAGGGAGGAAATTCCTGCTCCTTTGCCGCGATTTGCTGCCGCTTTTGATTCTGTCGTTCCCACGCCGGGGATTCTCCTGGCTCGCCTTCGGCTTGGAATTCCTGATAGCCCAACCGAATCAATGAGTTGAATTGTACCCGCCTTTGTAGGTATTCGTCCGGCCCCGGCTTTGCACAGTGTGTCGGCATGATACACGAGTTGAAAAGGAGGGATGCCATGTCACCCTTGACGTACGTGATGCTCTTCAGCCTTCTCCCCTTTCCTCTTCTCATGCTCCTGTTGTTGGCGGAACGCTGGATGAAGCCGAACCACCAGACCACATCCTGATTGAGTGTCCGCGGCCGGTGATCGACGGTGTGAGAGGCCTGATAGGCCCGGTGACCTGAGGTGTTCACTCACATGAGAGACCAACGCAGCCAATTCCGTTTTCCCATCGCGCGGCGCGGTTTTGTGAAGCGAGGCAAGCAGACAGCGATCTGCGAGGTACTTGATCTCACTGACAACGGCCTGCGCATTCATACTGACCTGCCACTGGCCGCCAACGAGACGGCTCTAATCGAATGCCAGCTTGACGGAGAAACGATTATTCAGTGCGAACTCCTCGTCACGCATGCCGCTCCGCCTGAATTCGGCGGACGGATGACCCGTCTCCTGCCGGAACATCAACTACTGCTCGCACAATTCATCGACCGGCTGATCGCGGCCAGCATGGGCGGGGTCTGACAATGTCCTTGCCCGGCCGAGGAACACCTTCACGGGAACGCAAATCTTCACAACTGGTCCCCATCCTCTGCCTGTTAGGCGTGGTCGCGCTGCTCAGCTCGATCACACCGGCCACGAAGTTCGTCTTCCGGCAGAGCGGAATGAGCTTTCTCGACCTGGCCTGCGGTCGCGTCGTCATCGGATTCCTCTTTCTCGCGGCGGTGACAGCCTTTCTGGATCGAAGAGGGCTCTGTGCCTTGCGCCTGGGCGACTGCCTGTTGCTTGGGTCGGTCGGCTTCCTCGGCGTCGGCGCCTATGCCATAGCCGCCTGGGGCCTTCAGTACACCAGCGTGACTCACTATGCACTGGTGTACAGCCTGCTGCCCACCTTCACCACGCTGTTGAGCTGCATGCTGGGGCGGGATCGCAGTACTCCGCTCATGTGGCTCGGCATTCTCCTGTCGTGGGGCGGATGCGTCCTGGCAATTTCTGATGGATTCCGTTTCCAGGACGTTCAGTTTGAATTCGGCGATGCCCTCGCGCTACTCTTCACCGCCATGATGTCCGCGCATATCGCCTTCAGCGGGAGCATCGTAAAACGTCATGGCGTCCTGACGTCGAATACCGCCATGTTCGGAACGAGCGCCCTTCTGATTTCCGCATGCACCGTTACCTGGGCCGATACGCCACAGCAGGACAACCCCTCTATGGGCGTGTTGGGAGCCGTGCTCTTTATTGGGCTGGGGACTGCCGGCGTCTTCCTCCTGCGCTGCCGGTCCCTGCAGTCGCTGAGCCCAGCGACGGTGGGGGCCTACCACAATCTCATTCCCATCAGCACCATCGGCATCGCACATCTGTCGCTGGACGAACCGCTCACACTGCAAACGGTCGTCGGAGCCGCAGCCGTCATGCTTGGAACCGAAATCGTCCGCAGAGGTCCGCTGGATCCGAATTGGCTGAAATCTCTTCGCCTGCTTTTCTTGCCAACGAGCGGTTCCGCCCGCCCTCCCCTCCAGACGCCCAAGTAATCCCTCCGGGCTCTCTCGCTTCTTTTCCTTTTGGCCGGCGCGTCAGCTGATGCGAGCTCGGAGCCCTGTTGAGCCTTACCGTGGCGAAGGATCGCGACCCGCTCTTGGCGGATGGCACAGCCTCTTCGATGGTCCGTTCGACGATCAGTCGGAACGGACCGAGTTGCTGGGCTCAAGCGGTACTGAGCCTAACGGCAAGCCAACAGGGATCCGGGCGGAGCAGAAGCAGCGCGCCGGCCCTCTTCCCGCCCCCCTTAGGAGGGATACCTTCGGCGCTCGAAGTTGGGCTAGACTGCCACCATCATGGATGAACTCAGACCCTATCACCGCGGGCTCTATCGGCTGCCGCTGACCTACCCGGCAATGTACTGTTTGCTGTCGACGGTCGGTGAGGGTACGATCTCGAATATCTCAGCCGTGGGATGCACGATCGAAACCGATCAACCGTTGTCTGAGGACCAGCGAGTCGCCTTGCGCCTGCTCCTGCCCGATCAGCGTGAATCTCTGCCGATCGAAACGGCTCAGGTTCGGTGGGTGAACGGGAATCGGGCCGGCGTCGAGTTCATTGACGTCGAACGGGCCGCCAACCTTCGTTTGCACAGTTTCGTGTGGGACAGGATGATCGAACGCATCCAGGTCATTCAACAGGAACGGGCGACTTCCATCTAGCCTCTAGGCAGTTTATTTCTCCTCAGTCACATCAGGACAGAACGATCCAACAACACTACAGCTGCGTCGCGGATGTGCGATCAGACTTTCAGATGTCTCGAGGGCAGGCCATGAAAAGGCCTGCCCCTCTTAAATAGTACCGATTCGTCACCCTGATGATTTATGCAGCCTTCGGCAAGGCATAATCTTGGCGCTGATCACGCGAAGCCGAAGACTGCGACTCGGAGATGGACACGGTGCTGGACTCGGAGGACAAAGTCCAGAGTCCCATGAGCAGCACTGCTGCCGCTCCCATCGCCACCAGCCCGGCATCAATGACCGAACTCAAATCCATCATCGTGCTCACCTCCTTTCCTTTCTCAATATATGTGCACAGCGGTTGTTCCTCAGAAGAGCCCGTGTGACAGGGATCTCTCCTGATTCAGGGCCGGATGTTCTGGCTCATCCCGCCTTGTTCCACCGGCGAAGTCGCCCGCCACGGACTCTCCATCCGACCGGGCCCTCCTGAGCCTCGCCGCCCGCTGGGCTTCTCATGTTCCTCTTCTGAGCGCTCTGTCTTTCGCTCTCTTCTGAACCACTCCCGCAGTCGCATTAATCGTCTCCTTTTCGTTACCTCCAGGAGGCTCTATCCACGCTTTCCCTCAGAGAAGCCGGTTCCCAACGCAAACAGGCGCTTCATCGCAGTGATGCAGGGAGAAGAAGGCCTCATCGACTGTGGAGGTCGGTGAGGCCTCAGAGACCGGTCAACCTGATGAAGGCGGGACGGTCGTCACTACGCGTTCGGACTCGTCATCGAACGCGTCTTACTGCCCTTCGATCAGAATGCGTCGGGACTTGGCTTCTTCCCGTTTGGGGAAGGAAATCGTCAACAGCCCGTTCTTGTGCGTGGCCGACGCTTTGTCATGATCGACAACGGTCGGCAGCTTGAAGAGCCGTACGAACCGGCCCTCGTCGATCTCGCGCACATGATACTTCCGCGATGCGACAGCTTCATCATTCCGTTCGCCCTTGACCGAGAGCATCTGGTTGTTCACCTCCACGGCAATGTCTTTGGGCTCCCACCCGGGGAGTGCCATCTGCACGTAGAAGCCATTGTCGTCTTCCCAGGCGTTGCAGTCCGGAGCCCATGTCGACTCGGGGGTTCCAAAGGCGCGCAACGCCTCATCGAACATACGGTCGATCTGCCGGTCAAACCCATCGGTTCGAATGGCTGAAATCACACTGGGCAAGTAAGTGCTCATAACTATCCCTCCTCCTCTCTATGAGAGGTCTGGTTATGGGTTGAGGTTGTAAGTTGTGGATTGGGAGTCAGGCCGAAGAAAGACCGGGGCAACACCTGCCGCCGCTACCCTTCCAGAATCGGGCCTTACACCAATCCGTCTGGTTTAGTATCAGCAACGATGGGGCAGATAATTTCGCCCGAAACAAAGTCAAGGGGGGGGGGAGGTAAACCGGGCGGGCCGCTCGAGCCGCCTAGGGGGAGGCAGACCGGTCCTTCCCGATCATCGCCAGGCACAGCAGCCCGATGCCGATCCAGACCAGCTCGCGGAAGCGGCGCAAGAGGGCAAACGTGATCCCGGTCACATCGGAGTAGCCGAAGGCCTGGAGTAGCAGCAGATTGCCCCCGTCCTGCGCGCCGAGGCTGCCGGGGATGAAGAAGGTGCCGCCCTTGATGAACACGGACAGCGCGCCGATAGACAGGGCCGAGAGCGGCGTAGCCGGGCCGCCGAGATAGTAGATCATGACGAATACTTCCAGTGCTTCGGCCAGCCAACCGAGTAAATAGAGCCCGGCCGATGCGTAGAACGTCGATTGATGATGGGTGTAAAAATTCAGAATCGTCCGGTCCAGCGACTTCAACTGTTCTTCTTTGGCCTCGAGGAAGCCGATCCGGAAGCCGATCTTCCGCAGCAGTTCCAGTATCCAGGTAAAAAGCCCGCGCCGCTGCACGAAGACGAACGCGACCGTGCCGAACAACAACAGGCCCACACTGAGCAATCCGGCCGCGACGATCTGCCCGGACGACCCGTTTGCGCCCAGGATCCAGAACCCC
>DATGEA010000272.1:0-6379 GCA_035310605.1 Nitrospira sp.
GTGAGTGTGCGTGCTGTGCTCGTGGCCCAGCATCATAAGAAACCGCTTGATTATAGGTAAGTCCTCACGAAATGCCGGGTGAGACCTGTCTAGAAAGTCGCCACGAAACGGATCGAACGCTCCACGAATTGTGCTGAGGGCCTGCCTGAAAGGCAAGCGTGGGTGGTGCAGTTGGCGAACCGGGTGGTCGGCAGGGAATCCGTGCGTAAGTCTTGGTGAAGACCCGGGCAGAAGGCAATGCTCCAATGATGATCCAAGCGTTCGTTGATGCCTTGCAGAACGCTCCGTGACCCAGAGGGACTGCGGTGGGATGAGCGGCATCTGCGCCGCGGCTGGTATCGGCTGCTGACACAGGCCGGCTTCGGCGCGTGCCGTTCCATGATCCGCGGCATACCTGGGTGTCGCTGCTCATTTAAACAGGTGCGCATGCCAAGTACATCCAAGAGCAGGCCGGCCATAGTTCGATCGAGGTCGCGATGGATACCTATGGGCACTTGTTCCTGAGCGGGAATCGGGGATGGGTCTGTCAGTTGGATGAGACGGGATGACAGGTGAAATCCGCAGCCCAGCCGCAACCTGTGTTGGTCGCGGTCGAGCAGGAGAGTGATAAGTCGCGGGATTTATTGGTGGCGGTGACCCGGATCGAACGGGTGACCCGCGGCTTATGAGTCCGCTGCTCTACCAACTGAGCTACACCGCCATGGTAGGAATTCACTCAAGACACAGAGGAAATAATACCTGAGGCGAGGCAAAACTGTCTACAGGTTTGCTGGAGGTGAAGAAATGACGATGAGGCGATGAAAACCAGGAGAAATGTGCGGGGATGGCCTTTGCCGCTTTGCAGGATCCCGGAGGGTTCCGGCAGGTCAACTAAATGGTCAACGTCTCTCCCTCTTCGAGCACCCGGAGCCTTGGGAGATGCAGTGAGCGGAGTTCCTGTAGGATCATCTCCTTGAATACGGGTTTGAGATGATACACGTACAGTGCAACATCGGGACGATCGAGTTTCTTGAACTCCTGTGCGAGTGATGCAGGTGTGAGATGTTTGCTTGTGCGGGCCAATTCCTTCATTGAATTCGGATAGGAACATTCGATAAATGCGGCTTTCAGATGAGGGAGCCGCCGGGCTTCGTGCCACAACTCATCGGTTGCATCAGTGTCTCCGCTATAGACAAAGGCGGAGTTCTGATTCTGGATAATGAATCCTGAGGTCGGGACCGTATGATTGACGAGGATAGGGGTGACGTTGACGCCTGCCAGTGTATAGGAAGTGCCCGGTTTAAGATGCTGGGACGCCAGGATGGGATTCTGTGAAGTCGGAATCGTGAAAAAGTCCGGGTACACGTCCGTATTGAAGATGTGACGGTGGAGGCCATCAATCACTTCAGGAAGTCCGGCCACCATGATCGGCGTGCCGGCCTGATCGCTGAGATTGTCCGCCAACGTGGGGAGTCCTTTGATGTGATCGAAATGAAGGTGTGAAAGGATGATGTAGCGGATCTTTCGTTGGTCGCTGATGGGGAGTGCGCTGGCGACGGTGCCGGCATCGAGTAGCAGACTGTCATTCAACAAAAAGCCGCAGGTGTTACAGGTGCGGCGCCCCTCCGGGGTGTCCAGCATGCCGTCAGAGCCATGGCAGCCAAGAATCCTAATCTTCACGTGCGAGGCTCCGCATAGCCGCCCCGGCGAGCCAAGGTCAGTAACTGAAGCAAGGTCAAGAGATGGATCGAATCAGTTGCCAGCACCGATGCGTCCGCCTTTTGCTGATCGTGTTTGTCGCTGGAACCGGCACCACCATGTGTGCGGTGATCGAAAATGCTTCGTCCCGTTTCTACCGATGCTGTTGCCGAAGGGCGAACAGATTGGTCGCCGTACGAACTTTACCCAATAGGGTCTCACGGCTGACAGGTTTTCTGAGCCAATCACTGACCCCTTCCTGAACGATTCCATCGAGAAATACCGTATCGGATGCCCCGCTCAGCACGAGAATCGGAACCTCGGGAAAGTGCTTTCGGAAATGTTCGATGAGCTCTTTCCCACCCATGTGTGGCATGTCCAAATCACAGAGCAGCGCGCAGACGTTGGCCGAGGTGTCCGCCATCGCCATCAATTGCATGGCCGTTTCACCATCTGGCGCGGTTAATATACCATAGCCCTCGCGGGCAAGAACCAGGCGGACCGTATCACGTATGCCGGCATCGTCATCGACGACCAGGATGGTTCCATGCATGAGAAGAAGGTCCTCCATAATGAGTCTGGGGTAGAAAGCGAGATGGTTGAGCCAATTCAGGGATGGCAGAGAGTGGATATCGCCTGCTCGGAGCCATTAGCCGCATGGCCGTCTCTCGTAGTCATTAATCTGACAGTGCCGAGCAGGAGTTCTCTCTGTAAAGGCTCGGACTTCAATGGGTTGCAATGTACTGTGGATAAGGAGAAGAGTGAATAGCCCCAAAAGAGGGGGGAGTCTATTTGAGGGGATTGAGTAGGGGGGATTGGAAGAGTACAAAATGTGCCAAGACGTATGGGCGACGGGGTTCCCGTGTCCGGAGAGAGATATCTGGTGGGTGGAGTTGCGGTCAACCATGAAGAGGACGCTTGGGCATCCTGATGACTGGCATAACTCCAAGCCACATTTCATAAAGTGAGCGACTACTTTTTAGCGATGGCGCGGGAAGGACGAGCATGGTAATGGGGCGAGTCCTCATCGTTGATGACGAGGAGCATGTCAGAAGAACAGTCGGCCTCGCGCTGAAACAAGGTGGCTACGAGATTCTCGAAGCTGTTGACGGTGATCAAGCGATCGCCGCGATCCAATCTTCTCCACCCGGCCTCTCCGTCCATGCCATCATCTGTGACCTTGATCTGCCGAAGGTGAATGGACATGATGTCATCGCATTCATCCGTGCGAAGCTACCGTCGGTACCCGTCATCGTTTTGACAGGACAACCAGATGTCCAGGGAGCGGCTTCCCTGTTCAAGCAAGGCGTTGTGGACTATCTCGTCAAGCCGGCCCAGGCACAAACGCTGTTGGATGCGGTCAGGCGGGCGATCGGTGAACAGGCGTTGCTCGGGTAGTACACCATCCAGTAGTTTACCGTTCTCATTGGCCTTCCAAGAACACCCTCCATTCAGTTCAGGCGATCGCCCGAGGAGCGAGTCGAGTCTTTCGGCGCATGAGGCAGCCGGATGTGTATGTTCGTTCCCACTCCGAGTTCACTCTCGACCCAGATGGTTCCCCCGTGAGCATCAACCACGTCTTTCACGATTTTTGTGCCGAGCCCCGTGCCGCCCGGCTTGGTGCTGATGACGCGTTTGGTGAACAGCCGATCTCTGACCTCCGGTGGCATCCCGCGGCCCGTATCGATGACGGACACGACGACGGATCCTTCGGGGGTCGAAGTTTGTCCGCGCACAGTGACCGAGCCACCTGGGGGAACTTCAGGGATCGCATTGTTGATCAAATTAAAGAAAGCGTTATAGAGTCGTCGTTGATCGGCGACGATCAACGGCAGCAACTCAAGGTCTTCGGTGATCAATCGTACGTTTCGTTCCTGAGCCATCTTCCCCAACGATCGAAACACGTTGCTTGTGATACTGGACAGATCGCAGGCGGAAAACTCAAGGGGCGTGCTCAGGCCCTTGACCGCGTCGGCAATTTCACTGACACGATCTTGGATGCGATGGGCGTCGTCTCTCAGCATTTGAATAATCTCGTTGCAGAGTTCTCGACTGGCTTTTGCGCGATTCATCTCGATATCGGGCAGATGATCCAAGAGCTCGTTGATCTCGGCCTGTAAGATGCCCGCGCCGCACACGACCGGCATCAAAAGATTCTTGATGTCGTGAGAGATGTCGCCCATCATCTGTGCCACTTCTGCAAGCTTGGCGGCGTCCACCAGCCTCGTATGTTCGATCGCGGCAGCGGCGAGGGCAGAAATAATCGTGAGAATCGCCAAGTCGTCTCGGTCCAGGAAGACTCCCCCGCGTTTATTCATGACCTGGATGACGCCGACAGGCTCACCCTCCCATTGCTTGAGGGGGATCGTGATCATGTCATGGGTGACGGCCCCCGTCGCTTGATCGACTTTTTTGAAGTGGCGGCGATCCACCTGAGCATCCGGGACGATTTCCGGCTGTCCGGTCCTATACACGGTTCCGGCGATGCCCTCGTCCCACGGCACGGCGGTACCGTGTGGAACAGGCTTCTCACCGATCGAATGATAGAACACGAGGGTATGTTTCTCCTTGTCCGCTAAGAGCACCGAACCGTTTTCGGCATTTACCACATCCAGAGCAATTCGAAGAGACTGTTCAAGGAGGTCCTGCAGCGTGATTTTCTGAGAGAAGACCTCCGACATCCGTTTTGCGGCGGCTAATTCAAGTTCCCGCCTGGCAAGAAGCCGGGCGAGGGAGTCGGGTGTCTCGGTATGGGAAGCGGTGGCTATGGGATCAGAGAGTCGTGGCGTGGTCATGTGGTGCCTCCTCAATGGGCAATGGATGACGGTGGGATTGTGCTGAAACGATGCAGAAGTCGAGGAGTGCCCGCTTCCCGCTCCAAGGTGTCTGCTGATCATGCATCTGATGTTGAAGCATCGTGATCACACCATGAATCGTGACCGGTGAATCGTAGCCGAAATGGCTAAGCCGTATCCCAGTCCGGATGCGCTTGCCGTGCGCAGGTGCCACAGACCGTGTGCGAAAAGTGAGCCGTTGAATGCTGTTCGATAAAGTGTTCCACCTCATGCCATGAACCTTTCGGGTCACGAATCCGTTTGCAGGTGGCGCAGATAGGCAAGAGTCCACGAATGATCGGTGTTCCCGAATTCGTCGCTTGCAATTCACGGACAAGTGCGGCGGTTTCATCCGCCAGATATTTACGCTCGATAAACTGGCCGACCTTCAGGCCGATGTCCGAAAAGGTGTGCAGAAGCCCGTTATCCGGTGGCCTGATCTCGTGGGCAAAAAATTCGATCACCCCGAGGACGCCGCGTCCTCCTTTGATCGGAAAGCCGAAGGCCGCGTGGAAGTCTGCGGCGCGCGCAAGCTCCAGGCGTGGAAAATTACCATCCTTCACGACATTGGTAATCCATTTAGGCTCGCCGCTCGCCAGAACACGTCCGGGCAATCCGACACCGGAGGAAAAGGTGGTGACCAGACTCTCCTGCAGGAACGGATCGCAGGCGTGTAAGGGAGATCTTTCCCAAACGGTCGCGCAGCGCAACGTCTCAGTGCGAGGATCCAATAGCCAGATGAGGCCGACCTCCCAGTCTGTCAGATGGCCGACCGCTTGGAGAATATTCGAGCCGGCCTGCTCGACCGTTTCCGCTTCCATGAGTACCTGGCTGATAGCCAGCTGCACCGCTTGTCTGGTTTCCAATCGTTTACGATCCGTCAGATCGCGAAGGAACGCGCTGAAGAAGCGGGTGCCTTTGGTCTGCCATGTGGCCAGCGAGAGCTCAAGCGGAAATTCTTTATTGTTTTTTCGGAGTCCGGTCAGTTCCACAGCGCTACCGATCAATCGCGATTCGCCTGTCTCGCAGACACGTTGAAAACCTTTTACGTGTCCTTCCTGAAGCCGCTTGGGCATGAGAAGGGTCAGCGGCTGACCGAGAATTTCTTCCTCCGAATACCCGAACATCTTGCCGGCGCTCTTGTTCCAGAACACGATATTGCCGTCGGCGTTCGCCAGCACGAGGGCGTCGGGGGTTAATTGCACAACAGCAGTAAGTTTGGCTTCCAGGTCAGTGAGGCTCTCCTGAGCGTTGAGATACTTCGTTTGTTGGCGCGCAATCCATACGCAGGCGCTGCCAAAGAGGACGAGCAAGAGCAGGCTGGCGAGATTGTTGGTCGTCCCGATCAGGGGATTCATGGTTTCAATGCGGTAGTTTGCGCTTGGATTGGACCATTGTTCGAAGGCCGTAAGAATGAACGCAAGGCCGGTTACATAGAACACCGCGCGTTCGCCTCCCCACCAAAGCGCGCTCATGATCGAAAGAGGGTAGAGAAAGATGCCGACATGGAGCGTCGGCGTGAGAAAGAGGTCGACGGTGGCGATGCCTGCCAGCGCCGCGAGAGTGCAGAGGCTGTAAGGTGATAATGGGGGAAGCTTCAGTACATTTCGCCAGGAAGCTAGGACAGCGGTAAGATGCGATAGGTCTTTGAACATGGCGCGAATGTTACGACAAGCCGGTTGTTTGATTAAATATGCACTCGTCAGTGGCAGTTATGGGACCGGCACACACAAATGTCAGCGCACCGCTACGCCCTTCGGGGAGCGATTCCGGCAGGATGAAATCCGAACATTCTGATGACGGGCCACTTTCCTGCCGCCATGGCACCAGAGTGATTATGTTCCCCCGGCCCTCGTATACAATCCCCA
>DATGEA010000273.1:0-1993 GCA_035310605.1 Nitrospira sp.
CCACATCACCGTCGTGATCAACAAGGCGCTGACGATGATCTCCCTGCGCCGCCAGGTCGGAGCCCTGCAAAAGGAAGTGGACGACCGGTATGGTCCCATCGTCGGCGACAATGCCAAGTTCGTGGCCCAGCTCAAGGTGGCCAAACAGGCCGCCGCCTCTCACGTGACCGTGCTCATCCTGGGCGAGACGGGAACCGGCAAAGAAGTCGTCGCGCGCTCGATCCATAACTGGAGCCCGCGCAATTCCAAACCCTTCGTCGCGGTCAACTGCGCCGCTATTCCGAAAGACCTGCTCGAAAACGAACTATTCGGCCATGAGAAAGGGGCGTTTACGGGGGCGGTCAAACGCGAAGCCGGCAAGATCGAGATCGCCGAAGGCGGCACGGTCTTTCTCGACGAGATCGGAGACATGTCGCTTGCGCTGCAGAGCCACCTGCTCCGGGTGCTTCAGGATCAGACGTTCTACCGGGTGGGTGGGACGACGTCGGTTCACACCGATGTGCGGTTTCTCGCCGCCACGAACAAAGACCTCAAGCAGGCGATTCGGGACGGCATGTTCCGTGAAGACCTCTACTACCGTCTGGAAGTCATCTCCGTCACCCTTCCGCCTTTGCGCGATCGTATGGATGACGTCCCCGCCCTCGCCAACTACTTCCTCAGCCGCGCAGGAAAGCTCGGGCTCCAAAAGCGCTGCACCCTCAGCGAGTCCGCCATGCGGCTGCTCACGCACTATGAATGGCCGGGCAACATTCGTGAGTTGGAAAACGTGCTCACCCGCGCGTACATTCTATCACCGGGGGAGACGATCGAGCCGGAGCATCTCCATTTGTCCTCGGAACAGGGGGGCCCTTCCCAGGAAGCCTTCCCTCCTTGCCAATCGCGGCTCTACCACGAGAGGACGGAAGCCTTCAGCCGCTGGGTCCTTGAGGACGCGTTGAAGCGGAACGACTGGAATCAGACGAGAGCGGCGGAGGAGCTCGGGCTTCAGCGCACCTACTTTACCAAGCTGCTCCGCCAAAAGCAGATCCCCGGCCGACCGCCGAAGAAATCTGTCGACTCTTCGCCTGGAGACCATTCAGACCACGGCTCGTGACTGAAGGCTCAATACGTGCCGGGTTCTGCGATACTCCGGAGCTGACGGCTGATTGCTGAAAGCGATCCCAAAGAACATTCCGAATTCCCGCCTGACGTCCAGCGTATAACGCCTCACATCCTCCTTCCACGTTCTTCATCGGATCGCATCACTCAGAATCCGGGACTCAGAACTTCCCTGTCCCATTCCTCTTGTCACGCCTTGTACCTGTTCATCGTTTCTTCCACCTGACTACGGAAGGCCTTATAGCCGCCGAACATGCTCAGAAAATTCTGGCGGCCGAATTTCAGGACATCCACCGCGGTCAGACAACGGACGGTCGCCGTGCGCGGGGCATTCCGAAGAATGCCGACTTCCCCGAAGGTATCGCCGGCCGAGCAGACACGCAAACTCTCCGGAGCCTTCCCCGGCACCTCCTTGACGATTTCCACCTGTCCCGTCTCGATCAGATAGAAACAATCAGCAATGTCGCCCTGCCGAATGATGACTTCTCCTTGCGTAAAGTGCGCCCGCGGCAACACATCGGTCCGGTGCACTTCGATTTTGGTAATGTCGCGTGGAAACAAGAAATCGAGGATCCAGTCGAAAGCGACCCGCACCCGGCATCGGAGACCGGGCAGTTTCATGAAATACACCGTGCGCCACAAGAACCAGGCGCCCAAGCCGGATAATTTCCACTTTCCGATTTGCGCAATCCCGCAATGTTTGCCGATGACCGCCAACTGTCCGCGCCCCTTATACTGAAAGGGCACTGGAGCACGACCTCGAATCACAGCCAGTACGTTCTTCGCACACTGTTTCCCTTGACGCACGGCATATTGAGCCGTCGGCGGACAGACCCCGCCTTTTTGTATGTCAGGAACCAAGGCCGCGTCCCCGAGCGCCCACAGATTGCGAAAA